>NZ_JBHJWG010000010.1:0-186647 GCF_042266305.1 Kitasatospora sp. NPDC056076 | reverse complement strand
CGCCCCCCCCTGGGGCCGCCGGGGGCCCGCCGGCCGCCGCTGCGCCCCACCGGGCCCGCCCGGGGGCGGGGGCCGGGGGGCCCCCCGCCCCCGGGCCGGGCCGTTCAGCCGAGTGTCTCCTCGACCGGCCGCCGGGGCGTCGACGCACCGGGCGGGCCGTACCCGATCCGCAGCACCAGCTGGACGTGCGCCGGGCCGTCGGCCGGGTCGCGCAGCGCCCAGCGGAGGTCCGGCCACTCGAGCGCCTGGTGCCAGACCGTCAGCCGCACCCCGTGCACGGTGGCCAGCAGCCAGACCCTCTCCAGCGCCTGCCCGGCGCGCAGCCAGTCCAGCGGGCCGTCCCCGGGGGTGGTCAGGGTGCACAGCTGCGGCAGCGCCTCGAAGCGCCGCTCCGGCCCGACCGGCGGGGCGGGCGGCCCACCGGGGGCCGTGGCGGAGCCCGGGCCGTACGGCGGGCGGCCGGCGTACCGGCGCATCGGGACCCTCGCGTCGCGGTCCAGGGAGCCGAGCGCCTCGTAGGGGATGCCGTCGGTGCACTCCCCCGGCGGGCGCAGCCAGGCGCGGCTCTCCGCCACCCGGGCCGGGTCGTCCTCGCAACGGCGCTCCGCCTCGACGGTCAGCGCCAGCACCCGCCGGACACCGGCTTCCTCCAGCGCGGCCACCACGACGCCCTCCTCGGCGGCGGCGGTGAGCAGTTCGCCGAGCACCGCCTCGGGCACGTCCCGCTGGGCGAAGGGCTCGCGGCTGGAGCGGCGGGCGGCGACGGCCGGGCGGAGGTCGCGGCCGAAGGGCAGGCCTACGCGGGCCGGGGCGGAGAGGTCGAGCAGGGCCAGCAGGCCGGGCTCAGCGGGCTCCGGAAGCAGCCGGACCGCCGCCGTGCGGCCGAGGTGTCCGGCGGCCACCCGCAGGTTGAACACGGCGGCGCCGACCGCGATGTGCAGCGCCGCCCCGACCGGGTCGGCCAGCGGCAGCCCGCGGGAGGGGTCGGCGTGGACGGCGAGCCCGTGGCCGTCCGGGGTGGGCACGAAGCGCCAGGGCTGGCTGTTGTGCAGCGACGGCGCCGCGCCGCCCGCCGCGGCGAGCAGGCGCAGCTCCGCCGGGGTGAGCGCCGGGGTCGGAACCGGGGTCGGAACCGGGGTGCGCATCATGGCGATCAACTCCTCACGACCGTCCGGCGGTCGACGACTCGACCGCGGAGTCCTCGCTGCTTCCGAGCCTGCGCGCCGGGCCGCCGCGCGGGCCAGGGCCGAAAGCCCCTTCCGCCGCCGGGGCGTCGGTCACCCGTGCGGGACGACCGCCACCGGGGCCTCGGCGTGGTGCAGTGCCGCGTGGGCGATCCGGCCGAGCCGGGGGCCGAGCTCGATCGGACGGCGGCGCCGGCCCACAACCACCAGCCCGGCCCCGGCGGAGGCCTCCACCAGGCCGCGCGCGGCGCCCAGCCGGACGTCCTCGACCACCTCGACCGCCGGGTGCCGCTCGCGCGGCCCGGCCAGGGCGAGCGACAGCAGCTTCGCATCCAGCGCCTCCAGTTGGGCGACCTCCCCCGCCGGCACGGCCCCGCCCGCGTAGCCGAACAGCGGCGGCAGGTCCCAGCCGTGCACCGCCCGCACCCGGGCGCCGCGCAGGGCGGCCTCCTGGAAGGCGAAGGCGAGCACCTCCTCCTCGGGCGCGTGGGCGTCCACGCCGACCACCACCTCGCCGGCTCCCTCCCCGGCCCCCTCGCCGCCGACCTCCCGCACCACGACCACCGGCGTGCCGCTGCGCCCGGCCACCGCCATGCTGACCGAGCCGAGCAGCAGCCCGGTGAAGCCGCCGCGTCCGCGCGAGCCGAGCACCAGCAGCTCGGCGTCGGCGGCGGCCGCCACCAGCCCGTCCACCGGGGCGTCCAGCACCGTGTCGGTGTGCACGGCGAGCTCCGGGTGGTGCCGGCGGACCGCGTCCGCGGCTTCGGCCAGGGTGCGCTCGGCGGCTGCCGGGAGGTCGTCGGGCTCGGCGTAGGAGGACACCCCGTCGGTCAGCCACGGCCAGGCGTGCACCAGCCGCAGCGCCGCCCCGCGCCGCCGCGCCTCCTCGGCCGCCCACTGGGCGGCGGCGGTGCTCGCCGGCGAGCCGTCGACCCCGGCCACCACGGTTGACGTCATGACGGTTCCTCCACTGTCTCGGCACCGGGGACGGTGCGTGACTGACGCCCCGTCCGCTCTGCTCCCACCCTGTCGCCCGCCGACGGCGAGCCGCCAGAGGCCGCAAGGCCCCCGCCCACAGGACGAAAGACCCCCGCCGAACAGTACGGGCGACCCCGGCCGCCACCCCGTCGACACCCGGGCACTACGGTGTGGACACGGAATACCCGCTGGTCGGACGGTCCCTGATCGGACCGGGCGGCGCGGGCCGACGGGTCGCGGTGCGAACGAGGAGGACAGCGGTGGGCGGAGCGGACGGCAGCGCGGCGGGCGGCGGCGCGCGGATGCCCCGGCTGCGCCTGGACGAGCTGCTGGAGGAGCTCCAGTGGCGGATCGACGCGGCGCGCGGCACCCAGAACCGGGTGCACAGCCTGCTGGAGGCGGTGCTGGCGGTCGGCCGGGAGCTGGACCTCGCCCAGGCCCTGCACCGGATCGTGGAGGCCGCCGTCGACCTGGTGGACGCCCGCTACGGCGCGCTGGGCGTGATCGGGCCGGACGGGCACACCCTGTCGCAGTTCCTGACGGTCGGTCTGTCCGAGGCGGAGATCGAGGAGATCGGCCCGCCGCCCTCCGGCCGGGGCATCCTCGGCGAGCTGATCCGCCACCCGCAGCCGCTGCGCTGCCCGGTGCTGTCCGAGCACCCGGCCTCGATCGGCTTCCCGGTCGGCCACCCGCCGATGCACACCTTCCTGGGGGTACCGGTGCGGATCCACGGGGAGGTGTTCGGCAACCTCTACCTGACCGACAAGCGCGGCGGGCTGGACTTCGACGAGGACGACGAGGCGGTGATCTCCACCCTCGCGGTCGCCGCCGGGGTCGCGATCGACAACGCCCGGCTGTACGAGGAGGCCCAGCTGCGCCAGCGCTGGCTGCGGGCGAGCACCGAGATCACCCGCAGCCTGCTGTCGGGCGCGCCGCGCCTGGAGGTGGTCGAGCTGATCGCCCGCCGGGCCCGGGAGATCGCCGGGGCCGAGCTGGCGGACGTCTCGGTGGCACTGGCCGGGCCGGAGGAGCGGGCCGAGGAGCTGGCCGTGGAGGTCGCGCTCGGCGCCGAGCCCGCCGCCCGGCTGGGGGTGACGGTGCCGGTGGACGGCACGCTCTCCGGCGCCGCGTACGCCTCCGGCTCCCCGGCCACCAGCGACGACCTGGCCGCCGACGCCCGCTTCCCGGCCGGTCCGGCGGGCCGCTTCGACGGGCTGGGCCCGGCCGTGGCGGTGCCGCTGGGCACCGGCCCCGGGTACGGGCGGGGTGTGCTGCTGCTGGCCCGGGCGCAGGGGCAGCCCGCCTTCGGGCCGGAGGAGACCGGCCCGCTGCTGGGCTTCGCCGACCAGGCGGCGCTCGCCCTGGAGCTGGCCGAACGGCGGCGCGATGCCGAGCAGTTGAACCTGCTGGAGGACCGCGACCGGATCGCCCGGGACCTGCACGACCTGGCGATCCAGCGGCTCTTCGCCACCGGGATGACGCTGCAGAGCGCGGGCCGGCTGATCGAGAGTCCGGCCGCCGCCGACCGGGTCGCCCGGGCGGTGGCGGACCTGGACGAGACCATCAAGATCATCCGTTCGACCATCTTCGGCCTGCGCGCCCACAGCGAACCGGACCGCGGCCTGCGCGCCCGCGCCACCCGGGTGGTCACCGAGGCCCAGGGGCCGCTCGGCTTCGCGCCCCGGCTCAGCCTGGAGGGGCTGCTGGACACCGACGTCCCGCAGGAGCTGGCCGAACACGTGGTCGCCGTGCTGGCGGAGGCGCTCAGCAACGCCGCCCGGCACGCCGGGGCCGGCCGGGTCGAGGTCAACCTGCGGGCCCTGGCCGGGCGGGTGGTGCTCACCGTCACGGACGACGGCACGGGCATCCCCGAGGGCGGGCGGCGCAGCGGGCTGCGCAACCTCGCCGAACGCGCCGCACGGGTCGGCGGGGCCTTCACCCACGGCCCGGCGGACGACGCGGGCGGCGGCACCCGGCTGGTGTGGGAGGCCCCGCTCGGGTCCTGAGCGTCGCCGCCCGGGCCCTGACCGGTGACCCCGTCCCCGGCGCGACCGGCGCCGCACCCCGCCGCGCCCGCCGCCGTACGGGGGAACTCCGCCGCGGCCCCGCCCCGTAGCGGCGCCGGGGCCCCGGAGCGCCCCTAGCCTGCTTCGCGTCCCCCGAGCGTTGCGCCGAGCCCCCGCCGTGCGCCCCGCCGAGCGTCGAGCACGAGGACGGCCGATGGCCCACGAGTCACCCGCGACCGCCACCCCGCCCCCGGGCACCGCCGAGGTGCCGTCCGCGCCGCCGCCCAGCGGGTCGGTGACGGCGCTGCGGCTCGCGGCGGCCGCCGCCGGCGCGCTGCCCGCGGTGGTGCTGCGGCTGGCCGGGATCCACCCCTCGCCGGTGCCGGCCATGCTGCTGTTCGGTCTCGGGGTGCTGTCGGCGGCGCTGCTGCTGATGTGGGCGGCGGAGACCGCCCGGGCGGACATCTCCGGGCCGCTGGCGCTCGCCCTGCTGGCCTTCATCGCGGTGCTGCCCGAGTACGCCGTCGACCTCTGGTTCGCCTACACGGCCGGCACCCGCCCCGAGTACGCGGCCTACGCGGCCGCCAATATGACCGGCGCCAACCGGCTGCTGGTCGGCGTCGGCTGGCCGCTGGTCGCGCTGGCCGCGTACCTGGCCGCCCGGCGCCGCGGCGTCGCCCCCGGGATCGTGCTGCGCGAGCACCGCCGGATCGACACCGCGTTCCTGGGGGCCGCCGCGCTGGTGGCCTTCGTGATGCCGGCGATGCGGCGGATCTCCTGGGTGCTCGCGGTGGTGCTGATCGCCTGGTACGCCTACTACCTGTTCCGGATCAGCCGGTGCAGCGAGACCGACGAGGAGGAGCTCGTCGGTGTTCCGGCCCGACTGGCCCTGCTGCCGACGGCCCGGCGACGGCCCGTCACCGTCCTGGTGTTCCTCGCGGCCGCGGCCGTCGTCTTCGCCTGCGCCGAGCCCTTCGCCACCTCGCTGGTGGACGCCGGCTCCTCGCTCGGCATCGACCGCTTCCTGCTGGTGCAGTGGCTCGCCCCGCTGGCCTCCGAGGCCCCGGAGCTGATCGTCGCCGTGGTGTTCGCCTGGCGGCTGCGCGGCGACGACGGGCTGGGCGCGCTGCTCTCCAGCAAGGTCAACCAGTGGACGCTGCTGATCGGCTGCCTGCCGCTGGCCCACCTGCTGGGCGGCGGCCCGGCCTCGCTCCCCCTGGTCGAACGCCAGGTGGACGAGGTGCTGCTGACCGCCGCTCAGACCGTGCTGGCCGTCGTCCTCCTCCTCGACCTGCGGTTCCTGCCCTGGAAGGCCGCCCTGCTGCTGGTGCTGTTCGGCGTCCAGTTCGCCCTGCCCGGAGAGTCCTCCCGGCTGGTGCTCAGCTGGGTGTACCTGGGCCTGGCCCTGCCGCTGCTCGCCCTGCGGCTGCGCGAACTACCGCCCACCGTACGGGCACTGGCCGGGCGGATCGCCGGCGACCCGCACTGAGTGGGGCGAACTGCCGTGCGGGCGGCGGACGGAGGAGCCCAGCGGGTGGGCGGTGAACTCCTCGGGGCGCCCGGGCGCACCGTCCTCACCCGAACGATTTCCCCGGTCGGGAGCGGTTCACAGTTCCACCACGGAGCCTTGGAAGAACACCCTCAACATCCATTGTCGCCACGCATGTTCGAAGGTAGAGTCGCCGTTCGCCGAGCACGGATGAGCAGTTCTCAGCGCATTTGGGGCGGGCATGTCAAATATTCACGGTTTCCCCCGGGTCGCCCCCGACCTACTTGACGTCCTCAGAGATATCGCACGTCGAAATCCCCGCCGTCCGGCGATCGTCCACCGCGGACCCGCCCCGACTCACGGCCGACTCCTGGAATCGGCGAACTCCCTGGCCACAGGCCCGGGATCGAACCCCGGCACGGTCGCCGTACGGGCCGTCCACGCACCGGAAACGGTGGTCGCACTCCTCGGCGTGCCGACCGCCGGGGGCCACTGCCGCCCCGTCGACCCGGTATTCCCACCGGCCCGCCGACAGACCGTGGCGGCGGCCGCGCAGTGCCGTACGACGGTCTCCGTAAGCACCGGAGAAAGCCTTCAACTCGCAATCCGATTAGTGGAGTTACCGGAGCCGACCGCAGAGCCTTCGAAAAACCCCGGGGACCCCCCGGCGCTCCCGTCCACAGTGGCGCCGGAACAACCGGCCCGCATTCCCTCCACGCTTCACGACGGGTTCGACCGGGCAGCCGAAACCCGTCCTGACTTCCCATCAGGCCGTCCGAACCGCCGTCGAAACCCCCACCCCGGCCGGCCCGGGCCGAAGCATCGCGGCCACCGCAGGAGCGAGGGCCACCTCGAACTCCACGCCCTGACAGGCTGATCGGGCCTCGGCGCCACCCTCACCACGACCGACCCCGAAGCGGGCCGAGGCCGAGGTCCGCCCTGCGGCTGAGCCCCAACCGTTCCCCCGGCCGAACCCCCACCGCCCCCGCTCCGCACCACACCCCTCACCACACCCAGGCGCCCGCCCGAGAGGCCGCGCGCCCGGCACCCCACGCCCGGAGACCGCCATCACCCCCGCCGCACCCCGAGGAGCCCGATGACCGCCCCCGCCCCGCCCGGCCCGCTGCGCCGGCTGTGCTGGATCTTCCCCGACCGGGAGTCCTCCCGGATGGCCGAGATGTGGCACGGCTTCTTCTGGGACCTCTATGCCGAGAGCGCCGCCGACCTCGGCCTGCGCTGGACCAGGCACGCCCCGGACGCCGTCAGCGTGGACGCCACCGGCCCCGGCCGCCCCCGGGTGTACGTCGACGACGAGGTGGTGACCCCCGAGGACACCCTCTTCATCACGGCGCTCTACTCGCTGCCGTACCAGTCGATGGACGTCTTCAACCAGTACGCCCTCTACGCGGTGCTCGAACAGGCCGGCTTCTACCTGCCGTTCCCCCCGCAGGTGTCGCTGATCGGCAACGACAAGCTGGCCACCCTGCTGTTCCTGGCCGACTCCCCGGTGCCGACCATCCCGACCGTGCGGATCGGCACCGGGCGGGACACCGCCAAGTACGGCTACGAGGTCGCGCTCGGGCGGATGACCTACCCGGCCATCGTCAAACCGGCCGGCTGGTGCGGCGGCGGCGGGATCAACCTGGCCCGCAACCCCGAGGAGGTGCGCGGCCTGGCAAGCCTCGCCCAGGGCGGCGACACCACCCTGGTGGTCCAGCCCTACCTGGGCGACGGCACCATCGACTACCGGGTGTACGTGGTCGACGGCCGGCCGTACGCGGTGATGAAGCGCACCCCCGAACCCGGCTCCCCGGTCGCCAACGCCAGCCGCGGCGGGGGCATGGAGTTCCCCCCGGTGCCGCCCGAACTCGCCGCCGCCACCGCCTGGTTCGCCGAACGGCTGCCGATCCCGTTCTTCTGCGTCGACTTCCTGTACGACGGCGAGCGGTACTGGTTCTCCGAGCTGGAACCGGACGGCGTGATCGCCCCGGACCGCACCGACCCGCACCGCAGCCTGCAACGGGACGTCACCCGCGCCCGGTTCGCCGCCTACCGGGACGGCCACGCCAGGTGGCTCGCCGACGGCGCCCGCCCGCTCACCCTCGACGCCGCGCCCCGCACCGGCCCCGTCCCCGCCCCCGTTCTCGTCCCCGCCCCTGCCCCCGCCTTCCGGACGGACCCCCGATGACCGCCTTCTCGCTGTCCCCCGAGGCCGCCGCGCCCCGGCTGCACGTGGCCCGTCGCACCCTGGACCGGCTGCGCAGCGTGCCCGCGCTGGCCCCGCACTACCCCGCGCACCTCGACGCCGACTCCCTCGACGCGCTCGCCCAACTCCCCCCGCTGGCGAAGGTCGACCTCAACACCGCCCTCGCCCACCTGGAGCCGACCGCCGAGCAGTCCGCGACCTGGCTGTTCCAGAGCGGCGGCAGCACCGGCGCCCCCAAGGTCGGCTACGCCCCCACCGGCTTCTACATGGCCGGGGTGCACGCCCACTGGCAGCCGCTCGACCGCACCGACCTCTTCGTCAACGCCTGGGGCGCCGGCCGGATGTGGGGCGCCCACTTCCTCGCCGCCGCCCTCGCCGACCTCTCCGGCTGCCGGATCATCGCCCTCGGCTCGGTCGCCAAGGACGAGTACGGCGCCTGGCTGGAGCTGCTGGCCGCGCGGCGGGTGACCGCCATCGGCGGCACCCCCAGCGTGCTGCGGCTCTGGTTCGCGCACGCCAGGTCCGCCGGCATCCGGCTGCCCGCGCTGCGCAAGGTGCTCTGGCTCGGCGAGGCCTGGCAGCCCCAACTGGACGCCGACCTCGCCGAGGTGGCCCCCGAGGCGCGGCGCTGGGGCATGTTCGGCAGCACCGAGACCTGGGTGGTGGGCACCAACACCCCGGACTGCCCGGCCGAGGTCTTCCACCCGCTGCCGCACCAGTTGGTGCACGCCGACCCCGGCGGACTGCTGGACTTCACCGCCCTCGACCCGGAGATGCTCAACCCGGTGCTGCGCTACCGCACCGGCGACGCGGGCGAGTTGACCGACTGCCCGTGCGGGCGCCCCGGGCCGGCCATGCGGGTGCTGGGCCGGCGCGACAGCGTCGTCCAGGTCCGCGGCCTCGGCCTGGACGTGGACGAGCTGATCGAGCGGGCGGAGCGCGCCCCGGGCGTGGCCCGGGCCCAGGTGGTTCTCACTGAGCGGGACGGCCGGGCGACCGGCGTGGACCTGCTGGTGGTGACCGCCGGCGCCGCGGCGGTCCCGGACGTCGAGCGGCTGCGCACCGAGCTGTTCACCGCGACCTGCACCCTCGGCACCGCCTTCCAGCACGACCCGTGGGCCTTCCGGGTGCGCCCGGTGGACGAGCTGGTCAGCAACGGCCGCACCGGCAAGACCGCCGCCCTGGTCGTCCGGGAGGAGTCGTGACGGCCGACACCACCCCGGCGAAGCGCGCCCCGGCGCCGCTCGGGCGGAGCTTCTCGCTGTTCTGGGCCGGACAGACCGTCAGCCTGGTCGGCGACAAGGTCACCGTCTTCGTCGTCCCGACCCTGATGATCTTCGTGCTGCACGCCTCCGCCCTCCAGGTCGGCGTGGTCGCGATGGCCCAGTACCTCGGCATCCCGCTGCTCGGGCCGGTCGCCGGGGTGCTGGTCGACCGCTGGGACAAGCGCCGCACCATGCTCGTCTGCGACCTGGTCCGGCTGGCCGCCGTCGCCGCGATCCCGCTCGCCCACGCCCTGGGCGCGCTCTCCACCCCGCTGCTGTTCGGCTGCGTGGCCGTCATCAGCGGCGCGACCATCTTCTTCAACGTCGGCTACCTCGTCGCCGTCCCCGCCGTCGTCCCCGAGGACGGCATGGTCCGCGCCTACTCCCGGCTGGAGGGCAGCGGTTCGGTCGCCGAGGTCGCCGGGCCGTCCGTCGCCGCGGCCCTCTACAGCGCGCTCGGCGTGGCCGCCCTGCTGGTCGACGCGGCCAGCTACCTGGTCTCGGCGGCCTGCTTCCGCCGCATGCGCCCCTGGGGCGAGCGGACCGTCGAGGAAGGCTCGATCCGGGAGCGGCTGACCCGCGGCTTCCGGCTCAACTGGGCCGATCCGGTGCTGCGCCGGGTGGTGCTGGCGGCCGTGGTCCTCAACTGCGGCGGGCCGGTGTACGTCACCGTGCTGCCCGTCCTCGCCTACCGCGGCCTGGGCGTGCAGGTCGGCGTGTTCGGCGCGGCCATGTCGGTCGCCGCGCTCGGCGCCCTGCTCGGGGCCGTGGTCGCCCCCCGGCTCTCCCGCCGGTTCGGCCTCGGCCGGACGATGGCCTGGTCTCTGCTGCTGCACTGCCTGGTCGGCCTGGGCGTGCTCGCCGCGCCCGCACTGCCGCCCGGCCCGGTGATCGCCGTGACCATGGGCTGCTACGGCTTCTTCATGTCCTGCATCAACGTGTGCAGCGCCCCCGTCCGGCAGTCCCGGATGTCCGCGCGCAACCAGGGCGTGATGCACGCCGCCTTCCGGACCGTCACCTGGGGCGTCATCCCGCTCGCCGCGCTGGTCGGCGGACTCGCCGTCTCGCTGCTCACCGGACCGCTCGGCGTCCTGGACGCCGCCCGCCTCATCATGGCCGCCGGCACCCTGCTGGCCGCCTGCTCCTTCGTCCCCGCGCTCGGCCTCCAGCCGCTGCTGGACACCGCCGAGCGCGCGAAGGGCACGGCCGCGGTCCCGGCGACGACGGTCCCGGCGGAGGCGGTCCCGGCGGAGGAGCCGACGTGAACGACACCGAACCCGCCGACCCCACCGGCCGGGTCCTGCTGATCACCGGCACCTCCTCCGGCATCGGCCTGGCCACCGCCCTCGCCGCCGCCCGGGCCGGCTACACCACCGTCGCGACCCTGCGCGCACCCGAGCGCGCCGGGCCGCTGCGGGCCGCCGCCGAGGCCGCCGGGGTCACCCTGGACGTCCACCGGCTGGACGTCACCGACCCCGGCTCGGTCACCGACTGCCTGGCCGCCGTGCAGCGGCGGTACGGGCGGCTGGACGCCGTCGTCAACAACGCGGGCGTCTCCAACTCCGACCCCACCCTGGAGATGTCCACCGACGCGGCGCTGCGCGCCAACCTGGACGTCAACTTCTTCGGCGTCGCCACCGTCAGCCGGGCCGCGCTGCCGCTGCTGCGCGCCGCCGGCGGCCGCCTGGTCACCGTCGGCAGCGTGCACGGCGTGGTCGGCCAGCCCTTCAACGAGGCGTACTGCGCGGCGAAGTTCGCCGTCGAGGGCTTCCTGGAGGCGCTCGCCCCGGTCGCGGCGGCGCACGGGGTCCGGGTCTCGGTGGTGGTGCCGGGCTTCGTCCCGGACACCGGGTTCGGCGTCTTCCCCGACGTCAACCGGGCCACCCTGCACGCCGCCTCCGGCCCGTACGCGGACACCTTCGCCGACTACCTCGACTGGGTCGGCGGCCCGGGCTGGGAGTCGGCCGGCCAACCCGCCCGGGAGGTCGCCGAGGTCGTGCTCCGCACCCTGCGGGAGCCGCGGCCGCCGTTCCGGGTGCCCGCCAACGCCTGGGCCGCCGACTACCTGGCCGCCAAGCTCGCCGACCCCGACGGCTCCGCCGTCCAGGCCCTCGCCCGCGGCTGGCTCGGACGGCCCGCGGCCACCACCGGCTGAGCCCCGTCCGCCCGCTGCCCGCCTCCTGCCCCCGTCCCGGCCCTCCTCCCGACCCACGGAGTCCCGCCCATGCCCGCCAAGCCCCTGGCCGAGCTGATCCGCTTCGCCCGCGCCCACTCGCCCTTCTACGCCGAGCTCTACCGGGAGCTGCCCGAGGGCGCCGACCGGCTCGACCAGCTCCCGGTGATCGACCAGACCGCCTTCTGGGCCGCCAACACCTGGCCCGACAACCGCGTACTGACCGGCCCGCTCACCGACGCCGGCGTCTACAAGACCGGCGGCACCACCGGCGTCCCCAAGTTCTCCCCCTGGACCCGCGCCGAACACGCCGACTCGGTCACGGCCTTCGGCGCCGGCCTGGTCCGGGCCGGCCTGCGGCCCGGCCACCGGGTGGCCAACCTGTTCGTCGCCGGTGAGCTCTACGGCGGCTTCCTCTACATCGAGAACGCCCTGCACCACGCACCGGTCGACAACGTGCGCCTCGGCGTCGGCGGCGCCGCCCCGGACAGCTACATCGCCGACCTGATCACCGGCTTCGGCGTGCACGTCCTGGCCGGCGAGCCGATGAAACTCAGCGCCGTGGCCGAGTGCCTGGTCGCCCGCGGCGAACGCGCCGACGGCGTCGAACTGCTGCTGTTCGGCGGCGACCTGCTCTTCGCCGACCTGCGCCCGCTGCTCGCCCGGGCCTTCCCCCACGCGGCCGTCGCCTCGGTCGGCTACGCCTCCAACGACGCCGGACTGGTCGGCGCGCCCGTCCCCGGCGACGACGTCCGGGTGCACGAGGCCTTCGCCGACCGCACCGTGGTCGAGCTGCTCGACGAGGTCACCGGCGAGCCCGTCACCACCCCCGGCACGCCCGGCCGCGTCGTGGTCACCAACCTGTTCCGCACCCTGATGCCGATCCTGCGCTACCCCACCGGCGACCGCGCCGCCTGGGTCGACGGCGAGTGCCGACGCTTCCGCCTGCTCGGCCGCACCAGCGAGGGCGCCCGGGTCGGCACCGTCACCCTGCCCACCGAGGAGATCCGCAACGTGCTGGTCGCCGCCGACCCGGACCGGCACATCGCCGGGATGCAGCTGGTGCAGCGGCGTTGGGACGGCCGCGACGGGGTCATCCTGCGGCTCGGCCACATCGGCCAGCCGCCGCCCGCCGACCTCGCCGACCTGTCCGACCGGCTGGTCGACGCCGTCCACCGGGCCCTGCCGCTCTACCCGTCCGAGGCCGCCCTCGGCAGCATCCACCCCCTCACGGTGGAGTGGGTGCCGCGCTCGGAGCTGGTCACCAACCCGCGGACCGGCAAGCTCCAGCAGGTCCTGGACGAGCGGCCCCGGGAGTAGGGAGCGGGGGGGTGGATGATGACGCACTGTCAGCACCCTGCCGGTGGCCCGCCGGTGCTGTCAGCGGTCTGTCCGCGTCCTGTGGGTGGCGCTGCGCAGTCTGGTCCACGACAGCAGCGCCGAACCCACCGGAGGCACCACCGTGACCACCACCGTGACGACCACCCTCCTTCCGCTCGACTCCCCGGCGCACCCCGGCGCCACCGGACCCCGGGCCTCGGTCCTGGTCTCCGGCGCCGGCATCGCCGGCACCGCACTCGCCTACTGGCTCCAGCGCTACGGCTTCCGCGTCACCGTCGTGGAGCGCGCCCCCGGCCTGCGCGGCGGCGGTCAGCCCGTGGACATCCGCGGCAACGCCCTGGAGGTCGTCGACCGGATGGGCCTGCTCGCGGAGGTCCGGTCCCGCCGGACCGGCCTGCGCGGCATGTCCCTGGTCGACGGGGACGGCCGCGAGCTGCGCCGCACCACCGAGTGGACGGCCAGCGGCGGCCCGGTCGGCGGCCCCGACGTGGAGATCCTGCGCGACGAACTGGCCGAACTGATCGCCGGAGCCGCCGGGCCGGGCGTCGAGTACCGCTTCGACGACAGCATCGACACCCTCGTCCAGCACGGCGACGGCGTCCAGGTCCGCTTCCGCAGCGGCGAGGAGCGCTCCTTCGACCTGGTCGTCGGCGCCGACGGCCTGCACTCCCGGACCCGCCGCCTGGTCTTCGGCCCCGAGGACGACTACCTGCACCCCGTCGGCAGCTACGTCGCCGGCTGGAGCGTCCCCAACCACCTCGGCCTCGACCGCTGGGAGATCGCCCACGAGGGCGCGGACGGCCACGGCTGCCTGGTGATGACCGTCCGCGACAACACCGAACTGCGGGTCTTCGTCACCTTCTCCACCGACGAGCCGCTCGACCGGATGCTGCCCCGCGACCGCGCCGAGCAGCGCGAGCTGGTCGCCGGGCGCGCCGCCCGACTGCGCTGGGAGGTGCCGCGCTTCCTGGCCGGGATGTGGGAGACCGAGGCCTTCCACTACGACGTCGTGGCCCAGATCCGGATGGACCGCTGGTCCCACGACCGGGTCGCCCTGCTCGGCGACGCCGGGTACTGCTGCTCCCCGTTCACCGGCCAGGGCACCAGCGTGGCGCTGACCGCCGCCTACGTCCTGGCCGGGGAACTCCACGCGGCCGGCGGCGACCACCGCACCGCCTTCCCCGCCTACGAGCGGCGGCTGCGCGGCCACGTCGCGGCCAACCAGGCCATCCTCGACCTGACCCGCGACCGCTACGGGGCCGACGCCTCGCTGCTCGGCGGCCCGGACGCCGACGGCGCCCCCGGCTTCGACCGGCCCGGCGTGGAACTGGAGGCGGCCTTCCGGGCCGCCACCGCCTTCGACCTGCCCGACTACGCCTGAACTCCCGGTACCAGGACGGCTAGAGCAGGCAGCGGCCGATCACCAGTTCCGGCCGGATCCGGATCCGGACCACGTCCGGGGCGGTCGCCGTCCCCGGGCGGACCTGGGCACGGCCGAGGACGGTGACGAACCAGCCGGATCCGTCCCGGCCGTCCACCTCGTCGGCCTCGAAGGCGATCACCGCGCCGTCCACCGCCCGGGCCAGCTCGGAGTCGGCGGGTGCGGAGACCAGCACGCCGCCGGGCGCGAGCCGGAAGGTCACCGGCAGGACGGCCGGGAGGGCGTCGACGGTGTAGACCACCCGCCCGACGGGGGCCCGGCCCAGCAGTTGCAGCGCCCGCCTCCGGTCGAGCTCGCGGGGGCCGGACGGGTCCGAGCGGTGGACGGGGTCGGACGGCGCGGGCCGGGGGGACGGGACGTGATCGCGGTTCATGCGAGCGATGCTCGCCCGGGGCCGGGCCCGGTCACGAGGGCCGATGGTCCCGCCGAGGGGCCCGCCCGGGCGGGTCGTCAGCCCCGGCCGTAGCGCAGCGGCGAGGACGGCGCGGCGGCCGACTGCCGCAGCTCGGTGGCGATCAGCGCCGCCTGCACCCGCCGCTCCACCCCGAGCTTGGCCAGCAGCCGGGACACGTGGTTCTTCACCGTCTTCTCCGCGAGGTAGAGCCGCTCACCGATCTGCCGGTTGGTCAGGCCCTCCCCGATCAGCGCCAGCACCTCCTGCTCGCGCGCCGTCAGCGCCGGTCCGGCGGTCACCGGCCGGGCGGGCTCGGCGTCGCTGCGCAGCCGGTTCAGCAGCCGGGTCGCCGCGCCGGGGTCGAGCATCGACCGGCCGGAGGCCACGGTACGGACGGCGGCGACCAGGTCGGTGCCGCTGATCTGCTTCAACACGTACCCGGCGGCGCCCGCCATCACGGCGTCCAGCAGCGCCTCCTCGTCGTCGAAGGAGGTCAGCATCAGACAGGCCAGGTCGGGCATCCGCGACCGCAGTTCACGGCAGACGGAGACCCCGTCGCCGTCCCCGAGCCGGACGTCCAGCACCGCCACGTCGGGCCGCAGCGCGGGCACCCGGACGAGGGCCTGCTCGGCCGTCGCGGCCTCCCCGACGACCTCCAGGTCCGGCTCGCCGTCCAGCAGGTCGTGCACCCCGCGGCGCACCACCTCGTGGTCGTCCAGCAGGAACACCCGGACCGGCGCCGAAGCCCCGACGCCCTCCACCTCGGTCGCCATCACGCGGTTTCCACCTTCGTCACCCCCGCACACTCCCGGCGGGGCCCACCGCATCATCCCCCGCCGCCCTGCGGCGGCCCAGGGCCCAACGGCCCCATTAGCCCGATACCGTCACCGTCCTCGGCTCCGTCCCCCGTCCCTCCGCCGTCCCGGGACGTCCCGCGCTGGTGGGACGTCCGGCCCGCTGTTTGGCTGATGACCGCCCGCCCGGACTCCGTACCGGGCCGATCGGAGAAGGAACCCCGTGATGCGGACGAAGCTCGCCCTCAGGACCACCCTGGCCCTCGCCACCGCGGCCGTGACCCTCGCCCTGGCCGCCCCGGCCCAGGCCTCGACCGGCGCCTCCTACATCGGCGACGGCTACCCGAACGGCTACAACTCCGTCCACTGCGTGCAGACGATCCTCAACGACTGGGTCGCCAACGTCGTGGGCGACTCGGGCGCCCGGGTGCAGGAGGACGGCATCTGGGGCCCGAAGACCAAGGCCCTGGTGGTCCGCTACCAGACGGTCCAGAGCCACAGCAACCCGAGCGTCGTCCCGGACGGCATCGTGGGCAGGATCACCGGCGACATCATGATCTACAGCAACACCCAGCCCTGCTACAAGTACATCCCGACCATGTACTGATCCCACCGGACCCGTCCGGCCCGTGCCGCCCCCTTCCGGCACGGGCCGGACGCCGTCGTCGGCAGCGCGGTCCCGACGACCGCTCAGCGCTCCCGGCGGACGACCGCTCAGCGGCCCTGCCGCCGGGCGTTCCCCAGGCCCACCAGCAGGAAGGCCAGCGCCACGCCCGCCCCGCCGACCGCCGCGAGGGCCGCCTTCGCGGCCGACCCGCCGCCGTCGGTGAGCAGGATCGACACCGCGGCCGGCACGGCCACGGCGGTGCCCACCAGCAGCCAGCCCGCCAGGGCGACGGCCGACGGGCGGCCGCCCCGCGGCACCGGCCCGACGTCGAGCGCCGCCCAGTGGGCCGCAGTCTCCCGCCGCTCCCCGCGCCGGTCCCGCAGCGCCCGCACCCGTAGGACCGTGCCGCCGACCAGCCCGGCCAGGGCGACCTGGGCGGCGGGGCGCCAGTCGGGCCAGGCGAGCAGCAGTCCGCCGGCCAGCGCGAGCGCGGCCCACCAGAGCACGCAGGCGGCCGCCGCGGTGCGGGTGGAGCGGGGCCGGTCGGCGCCGGCCTGGAGGTCGGCGATGGCGGGCAGGTACCAGACGCAGCCGCTCGCGGTGAGCGCGGCGGTGCCGATGGCGAGGACGGTGTGGGTCATGGCCGGCCTTCCGGTGTCGCAAGGGGAGTGACGGAGGGTGGGAGGAGGAGCCGTCCCCGCCCGCCCGGGGGCAGCGACGCGGGCGGGGACGGCGTTCGGGGGGCTGGGAGTGCCGTGTGGATCGGGCCTCAGCCGTCGAGGGACGAGGCCCGGGCCCGTTCCGCCCGGCTCAGCGGCCGGTCGTACTTCACCGGCTCGACGTCGCCCAGGTGCGTCGCCGGCTTCCCGCTGTGCACCAGGACGTCCCGGGCCGCGATGTCCGGGTGGTGGAGGTCGAAGGCCGGGGATTCGGAGCGGATCCGGGGCAGCTTGACGAAGTTGTGCCGGGGCGGCGGGCAGGAGGTGGCCCACTCCAGCGAGCGGCCCCAGCCCCACGGGTCGTCCGAGGTGACCTTCTCGCCGTACTTGGCGGTCTTCCAGACGTTGTAGAGGAACGGCAGGATCGACAGGCCGAGCAGGAACGACCCGATGGTCGAGACGGTGTTCAGGGTGGTGAACCCGTCCGAGGCCAGGTAGTCGGCGTAGCGGCGCGGCATACCCTCGGCGCCGAGCCAGTGCTGGACCAGGAAGGTCGCGTGGAAGCCGACGGTGAGCGTCCAGAAGGTGATCCGGCCGAGCCGCTCGTCGAGCTTCTTGCCCGTCATCTTCGGCCACCAGAAGTGGAAGCCGGCGAACATCGCGTACACCACCGTGCCGAACAGCGTGTAGTGGAAGTGGGCGACGACGAAGTACGAGTCGGAGACGTGGAAGTCGATCGGCGGGGCGGCGAGCAGCACGCCCGTCAGCCCGCCGAACAGGAAGGTGACCAGGAAGCCGACCGTCCAGAGCATCGGCGTCTCGAAGCTCAGCGAGCCCTTCCACATGGTGCCGACCCAGTTGAAGAACTTCACACCGGTCGGGACCGCGATCAGGAAGGTCATGAAGGAGAAGAACGGCAGCAGCACCTGCCCGGTGACGTACATGTGGTGCGCCCACACCGTGACCGAGAGCCCGGCGATCGCGATGGTGGCCGCGATCAGGCCGGAGTAGCCGAACATCGGCTTGCGGCTGAACACCGGGATGACCTCGGAGACGATCCCGAAGAAGGGCAGCGCCAGGATGTACACCTCGGGATGCCCGAAGAACCAGAACAGGTGCTGCCACAGCATCGCCCCGCCGTTCGCCGGGTCGAAGACGTGCGAGCCGAACTTGCGGTCGCACTCCAGCGCGAGCAGTGCGGCGGCCAGCACCGGGAAGACCAGCAGCACCAGCACCGAGGTCAGCAGCACGTTCCAGCAGAAGATCGACATCCGGAACATGGTCAGGCCGGGCGCGCGCATGCAGATGATCGTGGTGATGAAGTTGACGGCGCCGAAGATGCTGCCGAAGCCGGACAGCGTCACGCCCATGATCCACATGTCCGAGCCGACGCCCGGCGAGTGGACGGCGTCGGAGAGCGGCGCGTAGAGGAACCAGCCGAAGTCGGCGGCCCCCTGCGGGGTGGCGAAGCCCGCGGCGGCGATCAGCGAGCCGAACATGAACAGCCAGTAGGAGAGCATGTTCAGGCGCGGGAACGCCACGTCGGGGGCGCCGAGTTGCAGCGGCATGATCCAGTTCGCGAAGCCGGTGAACAGCGGCATCGCGAACAGCAGCAGCATCACCGAGCCGTGCATGGTGAAGGCCTGGTTGAACTGCTCGTTGGAGAGGATCTGCGTTCCGGGCCGGGCGAGTTCGGCGCGCATGACCAGCGCGAGGATGCCGCCGATCAGGAAGAACGCGAACGAGGACACCAGGTACATGGTGCCGATCGTCTTGTGGTCGGTGGTGGTCAGCAGCCTGACCACGGCCGAGCCGGGTCGGCGGGGCCGAACCGGCCCTGCCGACAGGGGCGTTGGCGGTGGGGTCGGGTCGCCCTGTGCCTGGGTGGCGCTCAAGGACGCGCTCCTTCGGAACGTCGTGCGAATGGATGGCGATCCATGATCCGAACGCACGCCCCGTGCACCCCAGGGCCGTTGGGCCCGCCCGCCCGGGGCCGCTGGGCCCGAGTTCCCGGCCGTGGCCGGGACCTCCCGACCGGGACCCGGGCCGTGACCCGGGCGGGACCCGGGCGGATTCAGCCCCTCAGCCCCTCAGCCCCTCAGCCCCTCAGCCCCTCAGCCCCTCAGCCCCTCAGCCGGGCGAGCTGTCCGCGCTCCAGCGCCGCGTACACCGTGCCGTCCGGGTCGACGACGATCCCGTGCGGCTCGGCGCCCCGGCCGGGGATGGCGTGGCCGTCCAGCCGCCCGTCGGGGGTGAGCACGCCGATCCGGCCGGCGGCCCACTCGGTGAACCAGAGCCGCCCGTCCGGGCCGGCGGTGATCGCGTGCGGCCTGGCGCCCCGGTCGGCCAGCGGGTACTCCGTCACCTCCCCGTCCACGGTCATCCGCCCGACCAGTCCGCCGCCGATCCCGACGTACCAGAGCGCGCCGTCCGCGCCGGCGGTGATCCCGACCGGCGCGGTGCCCGCGGTGGGCAGCCGGTGGACGGTCACGTCGCCGTCGGTGCTCACCCGGGCGAGCGCGTCGGCCTGGTTGAGCGCGCACCACAGCGCGCCGTCCGGCCCGGCGGTGATGTGCGCCGGCATCGCCCCCTCGACGGGCAGCGGGTACTCCGTCACCTCCCCGTCCACGGTGATCCGTCCGACCACGTCGGCGTTCACCTCAGTGAACCAGAGCGCCCCGTCCGGCCCGGTGACGATCCCGCCCGGCCCGACGCCGATCGCCGACAGCGCGAAGGAGGAGACCTCACCGTCCACCGTGATCCGGCCGATCCGGCCGGTGTTCATCTCGGCGAACCAGAGCGCGCCGTCCGGGCCGGCGGTGATCACCGACGGCGCGCAGCGCGGCGTGCCGAGCCCGAACCGCCGCACCGAGCCGTCCGGCGCCAGCCGCCCGATCTCCCCGGCGCGGATGAGCGTGAACCACACCCCGCCGTCGGGCCCCACCGTGATCCCGTACGGCCCGTCCCCCGCCTCGGCCACATCGATCAGTTCCACCCGCGCCCCTCTCAAACTATCGCGACCGTTGTCGCGTTAGTGATGCTCGCACGCCCGTCCCGCCCCGGGCAACCGATTTCACCCCGGATCGCTGCCCAGCCCCCGCAGCACCGAGATCACGCCCATCCCCGCCGCGCAGACCGGCACCGCCAGCAGGGCGCCGAGGATGCCCGCGATGCCGGAGCCGGCCACCACGGCGACCATGATGGTCGCCGGGTGCAGCTCGACCGTCCGGCTCTGGATGATCGGCTGGAGGATGTTGCCCTCGATCATCTGCACCGTCAGCACCACCCCGAGCGCCCACAGCGCCGTACCCAGGCCGCCGTCGGCGAGGGCCACCAGCACCGCGACGGTGCCGGACAGGAAGGCGCCCACGAAGGGGATGTACGCCCCCATGAAGACCAGCGCGCCCAGGCCCGGGGCGCCGGGGACGCCCAGGGCGAGCAAGCCGACCGTGATGAAGCCCGCGTCGATCAGGGCGATCAGGGTGGTGCCGCGCATGAAGCCGGCCATCGCCTCGAAGGCCCGCTCGGCGCAGGCCACCACCGTCTCGGCGCCGCGGCCTGGCAGGTGGGCGCGGATGCTGTCGCCGGTGCGGTGGCCGTCCCGCAGGAAGAAGAACACCAGGGCCAGGGCCAGCACCGCGCCGGTGATCAACTGGGTGAGCAGGCCGAGGCCGGACAGCACGCCGTTGGTCAGCGTCGAGACCAGCGAGTTGGTCTCACCCTTGGCATTGGCCAGCGCGTGCTCGACCTTCGCCCCGAACGGCCCCAGCCACTCGGCCAGTCGGCGGCCCGCCGCCGGGAGCGAGCCGGCGATCTGCGGAGCGCTGTGCACCAGGGAGTTGACCAGCAGGACGATCACCCCGGCCACCGCCGCGACCAGCAGCACGCAGGTCAGCCCGGCCGCCAGGCCCCGGCTGACGCCCCGCCGGACCATCCAGGGCACCACCGGGTACAGCAGCGAGGCCCCCAGCAGCGCCAGGACGAACGGCACGGTCGCGGCCCGCAGCTCGACCAGTGCGAACACCACCAGCGAGCCCACGGTGATCAGCAGGATCACCGCCACCGACCAGGCGGCCGCCTGCCGCACGGCGGGCGGCAGCATCAGGTACGGCCTGCGGTGGTCGGGCGGGCCACCGGACGGCCCAGCGGACGGACCAGCGGGCGGGCCACCGGACGGGCGCTCCACGGACACGGCCACCTCCGCCGGGGTCGTCATCGGGTCCGGCGGCGACGAGTCCGGACCCGACCCAGCTCAGCAGAGAATCTGACGATCCGCCCGTTCTACGCCCCGCCGGCCGCCTCGATCCGCACCGGTCCGCGCGGGCCACCGTCCGCGCCCGCGAAGGCCAGCACCCGCTCCGCCTCGGCCTCCGCCGCCGCGCGGTCCGCCCGCGCCAGCCGGACGAACGGCTCGACGACCACGCCCTCCGCCGGCCCCGCGTACCGCCACGTCCCGGCGACCAGCCCGTCCACCAGCAGGGTGCCGAGCACCAGGCCGTTCCGGGTCATCACCCGGTCCTTGTACCGCTCCGGCAGCACCCGGCTCCGGTCGGCGTGCGAGAGCAGCAGGTTGTCGAAGGGCGCGACCAGCCGCACCGGCGCCGGGACGTCCGGGTCCGGCCGGGGCGCCCCGGGCAGGTCGTACAGCACCCGGTCCCGCTCGTCCCGGAAGGTGAGCAGCTGCGGCGCGAGCCGCCGCAGCACCGGGCCGAGGCCGCCGAGGCCGGACCACTTCCGCAGGTCCGCCGCGCTCGCCGGGCCGAAGGCGGCCAGGTAGCGCAGCACCAGCCCGTCCAGCCCGTCCAGCCGGTCCGGCTCATCCCGCGACGGCACCGGGTCCAGCGGGCGGCCGAGCCAGGCCTCGGCAGTGGTGTGGGCGGCCGGGCCGTTGCGCCCCCACAGCCCGCGCGGCGGCACCTGGACCAGCGGCAGCAGGCAGCGCGCCGCCTGGGCCAGCGCGGCCGGGTCGCGGTCCGGGCGGGTGGCGGCCAGCAGCGTGCCGAGCTGCTGGAAGGTGCGCGGCTCCCGCTCGACCAGCGTGCGGGCCTCGGCGGCGAGCGCGGCCCGGTCGAGCCCGGCGAGCCGTCGGCCGTAGGTGGTCTGCAGCGCCTGGTCGAGGACGGGCTGGAGCAGCGGGCGCAGGGTCAGGCAGTCCTGGGCGGTGACCAGGTGGATGGTGCCGCGCTGGAGCGCGATCCGGACGGCGGCCCGCCGGTCGAGCAGGTCGCTCAGCCCGTCCGGGGTGAAGTCGTCGAGCCGGGAGAGCAGCCCGAGGTAGGGCGGCTGCGGTACGGCCTGGGCCTGGAGTCCGACGAGGTGGTGGACGACCTCGGCGGGTGTCCGGTCGGTGCGGGCGAGCAGGTGCTGGCGGGCCAGCAGGGCGCGGCCCAGGGCCCGGGGGCCGAGCACCGTCACCGGCGGCCGTCCAGGACCGAGCGCAGTACGGAGATCCGGTTGGTGGTGATGGAGGCGGCCCCGGTGTCGCGCAGTCGGCGCATGGTGCGGCGCAGGTCGGCGGTCCAGGTGGAGACGGCGAGCCCCTCGTCGGCGGCGGCCCGGACGAAGTCGGGGGTGACCAGGCCGAACGGCGGGTTGAGGAAGCGCGGGCGCAGGTCGCGCAGCAGCGCGGGGGCGGGCATCCGCGGCTGCTTCCAGGTGAGCGCGATCTCGGCGTCGGGGCTGAGTGCGCGGACGGCGAGCATCGCGGTGGCGGGCCCGCAGAAGGCGACCAGGTCCTCGGCGCCCTGTCCGGTGACGACGGACCAGGTGGCGGCGGCCGGGCCGGGCTCGTCGAGGTCGATGAGCAGCCGGGGGCCGTCGGCCGCGGCGACGGCCTTGATCGCCTCGGCGAGGGTGGGGACGGCCAGGTCGCCCTGGCGCAGCTCGGCGAGCTGCTCGGTGGTGACCCGGCCGATCGAGCGCGGGTCGCCCCAGAGGCGTTCGAGGGTGGTGTCGTGCAGCAGCACGGGCACCCGGTCCCGGGTGAGCTGGACGTCCACCTCGACGGCGTCGGCGCCGGCGGCGAGCGCGGACTCCACCGAGGGCAGGGTGTTCTCGCGGTGGCGGTACGGGTCGCCGCGGTGGGCGACGGCGAGGACCGGGCGGCGGTCGGCGGGGGCGGGAACGGCGGCGGCGGAGGCGGCGGGGATGCTCATCGGATCTTTCCAGAAAGCCAGGGGGTGAGGTCGTGGACGCCGAGGGCCTCGCGGTAGCCGGACTCCCCGGGGACGGTGACGATCAGCGTGCTGGACGGCGGGAAGGTGCGGACCTTGACGTGCACCAGGCCGGACCAGACCGAGTTCAGGAAGGCCGGGACGCTGTCGCGCGGGACGTCGAAGGCGATGCCCTCCACGGTGACGGCGGCCTCGTCGTGGGTGAACAGCCGGACGGCGGTGTGCGGGCTGCCGTCGAACTCCAGCAGGGCCTCGTGCGGGATGGCACCCGGTTCGTCGTCCTGGCCGACCAGCCCGGCGAAGGTCCGGTCGCTGCCGATGTCGTGCTGGGCGCGGACGGTGCGGCCGTGGCGGGCGGCGACCGCCTCGATCGCCAGGACGGCGGCCTGGGTGGTCGGCAGGTTCGGGGGGTTCATCCGGGCCTCTCGTTCAGCAGACCGGCACTAGCGCCGTTCGATCATCACATTGGTCGACTTGATGACGGCAGTCGCGGGTGCGCCCGGGACCAGGTTCAGCTCCTCCGCCGCGTCCCGGCTGATCAGCGACACCACCCGGAACGGCCCGGCCTGCACCTCCACCTGGGCGGCCACGTCGCCGAGCCGCACCTCGGTGACGATCCCGGGGAAGCGGTTGCGCGCCGAGGAGGGGCGCCCCTCGGCCTCGGCGTTCTCCGGCCGGGCCAGCTCCCGCGCGAAGGCGGCGAGTTCGGCGCCGGGGATGATCCGGTGCCCGTGCTCGTCCCGCACCGCGGCGACCCTCCCGGCGTCCACCCAGCGCCGCATGGTGTCCGCGCTGACACCGAGCAGCGCGGCCGCCTCGCCGATCCGGTACGGGTTGACCGGCACCTCGGGCTGGCCCATGTACGACTCCTGACGGTGGTTCGAGCTACGGGGTACGCGCCCCCCGGCGGGTTTCGCGCCCCCCGGCGGCCATCCTGCCGTACCGGGGACGCGGACGGAAAACAGGCCCAGGAAGTGTCTTGTGGATCAGCGCGGTCCCGGCCTGATCCACAGGACACCCCCTACAGCTCGCCGAAGAGGTCCCGCCGTACGGCGTCCCCGGCGGTGAGCACCGCCCCGGCGAGGACGGCGCCGCCGCCCGCCGTGCCGGCCCGCACCTCGGTGCGCAGCGGGGAGAGCCGGGCGAGGCAGCGCTCCACCCGGCGGGCCAGTTCGGCGCCGCCGGCCCGGCCGATCTCGCCGCCGAGCACCACGCAGCCGGGGTCGAGCACCACGCAGACGCTGGCCGCACCGAGCGCGATCCGTTCGGCCAGCTCGTCCAGGAAGGCCGCACCCGCGTCCCCGCCGGCCAGGGCGGCGCGCACGACGGCTTCGGCGGTGGCCGCGTCGTCGGCCGGGCCGACGGGCAGCCCGTGGGCGCGGGCCAGCGCGCACAGGGCGGCGCTGCCGACCAGGCCGTGGAAGCCGCCCTCGCAGCTGTCGGCGCTGGGCAGTCCGGTGGCGCCGGGGACGGGCAGGAAGCAGATCTCGCCGGTGCCGCCGGAGAAGCCGCGGCGCAGCCGCCCGTCGAGGATGACGGCGGCGCCGACGCTGTGGCCGAGCCACATCAGCACGAAGGTGTCGCGGTCGCGGGCGGCGCCGACCCGGTACTCGGCCCGGCCGGCCAGGTTGACCTCGTTCTCCAGGATCACCTCGGTGTCGGGCAACTCCCGCAGCGCGGCGAGGAGTTCGGCATGCCAGCGGGGGAGCTGGCCGGTGCTGTGCAGCCGGCCGGTGGCGGGGTCGACCAGGCCGGGGGCGCCGACGGCGACGGTGTGCAGCCGCTCGACGCCGGCGCCGCGCGCGGTCTCCCGCAGGGTGCGGACGATCGCCGCGGCGGTGTCCTGGGGCCCGTCGGCCTCGACGGGGATCTCGGCGGTGCCGAGGGTGCGCCCGGCGAGGTCGGCGACGACCAGGCTGACGCCGCCCTCGCGGACGTCGAAGGCGGCGATGTGGGCGCGGGAGGCGACCAGCGCGTAGAGCCTCGCATTGGGGCCGCGCCGCTGTTCGCCGCGCTCGCCGACGACGGCGACCAGGCCGGTGCGCTGGAGGCGGTCGAGCAGGTCGGCGACGGTCGGCCGGGAGAGGCCGGTGAGGTCGCGCAGCTCGGTCGCGGTCAGGGGGCCCTGTTCGAGCAGGAGGTTGAGCGCCAGCCGGTCGTTGATGGCCCGGGCGGTGCTCGGCGTGGCCGTACGCACGGTGGTCATGGCGGATCATCCTTCCAGAGTGTTTCTATCAGGGTCCCTTCCTGATAGTTTATCGACCACCAGGACCGGGAGGGAACCGCAGCATGACCGCCACCAGTCTCGAACCGCTCTCCGAACCACGCCGCGCCCGCCGGAGCATCGCGCTGGTCTTCGGCGTGCACGGCGCCGTCGGCGGCACCTTCGTCACCCGCATCCCGTGGATCCAGGACCGCCTGGACCTCTCCCCCGGGCAGCTCGGCCTCGCCCTGGTGATGCCCGCCATCGGCTCCTCCCTGGCGATGCCGCTGGCCGGGCGCGTCGTCCACCGCTACGGCGGCCGGGCGGCGGTCCGCGGACTGCTCTCGCTCTGGTGCCTGGCCCTCACCCTGCCCGCGCTCGCCCCCTCGCTGCCCGCCCTGTGCGCGGTACTGCTGGTGTACGGCGCCACGGCCGGCACGGCGGACGTCGCGATGAACGCCCAGGGCGTGGAGATCGAGCAGCGCCTCGGCCGTTCGGTCATGTCCGGACTGCACGGGATGTGGAGCGCGGGCGGCCTGGTGGCCTCCGGCTTCGGCATCCTGGCCGCCCACCTCGCCCTGGACGCCCGGCTCCAGCTGGCCGTCACCGCCCTCGTGCTGCTCGCCCTCGCCCAGCCGGTCTGCCGCGGACTGCCCGACCTCCGCTCCCCCGAGGAGTCCGAGGCCCCGCCGCGCTTCGCCCTGCCCCCGCGCAGCTCGCTGGTGATCGGCCTGGTCGGCTTCTGCGCGGTGTTCGGCGAGGGCGCCTCGATGGACTGGAGCGGCGTCTACCTCAAGGACGTCACCGGCGCCTCGGCCACCGTGGCCGCCGCCTCGTACACCGCCTTCGCGTTCACCATGGCGGTCAGCCGCCTGGCCGGCGACGCGGTGGTCCGCCGCCTCGGCGCCGTCCGCACCAGCCGCCTGAGCGGGGCCGTCGCCACCCTGGGCGGCGTCCTGGTGGTGGCCGCCGACACCCCGGCGCTGGCCGTCCCGGGCTTCGCCCTGATCGGCATCGGCGTCGCGGTGATCGTCCCGCTGGCCTTCGCGGCCGCCGGCCGGATCGGCAACAACCCCAGCCAGGCCATCGCGGGCGTCGCCACCGTCACCTACACCTCCGGCCTGATCGCCCCCGCCGTCATCGGCGCCCTCGCCCAGGCCACCTCCCTGACCGTCTCCTTCGGCCTGGTCACCCTGCTCGCCCTCGCCCTCCTGCTGAGCGCCGGCGCCCTGCGCCGGGCCGAACCGAACTCCGCCGGGGAGAACGTGACCGGGCTGCCGCCGGAGAACGCCTCCGGCAAGGACCTCTCGACGATCTGACGGGGATTCCCGCGCCGGGCGCGACGGCCCGGACGCCGCGCCGCCACCCCACCGACCGCTCCCCGGGGCGAAATCCCTTTGCCCGGGCGGGCGTTGCGGGCCGACACTGGGGCCGTGCTCGGATTCGTCAGAACTGACAACGAAGCCCTGGTCGCCTGCCTGGGCGACCCACAACGCACCGTGGCCGCGTACCGGGAGCTGCTCCGGCGCGGGGCGGACGCGCTCGAAGCCATCCGGGCCGGCCTGGCCGACGACCGCGCGGCCGTCCGGGAGGGCTGCTGCCAGCTCCTGGACCACCTCGTCGACACCGACTCCATGGGCCGGCTGATCACCATGGCCGACGACCCGGACCCCGAGGTCAGGATCGCCGCCTTCCACGCCCTGGCCTGCGACCGCTGCAAGGACGACGCCTGCGCGCCGGGCGCGGGCCTGGTCCTCGAACCCGCCCTCCGCCACCTCGCCGACGACCCGGACCCCCGGGTCCGGTCGCGGGCCGCCGAGCTGGTCGGCAAGTTCGTCCACACCGACGCCCGCGCCGCCGACGCCCTGACGGCCGCCCGCACCGGGGACCGCAGCCCGGCCGTCCGGAAGAAGGCGGGGTGGTACGCCCCGGGCGGGCCGATCCACCGGCGGACCGCCCCGCGCACCCCGGACCGGCCCGTGGCGGGGACCGGCTAGGCTCGGCCCGTGCCCGCAGCCCTGACCACGCCCGCCGACTCCGCCGCTCCGGCCGCTCCCGCCGAAGCGGTCGAACCCGCCGAGGCCGCGGAGACCACCGAGCGGGCCCCGGGCCGCTCGCCCTGGTGGCGGTTCGGCCTGCTGGTGGTCCTGCTGGGGGCGTGCGCCGGGTCGCTGCTGCTGTGGAGCCCGACGGACCTGCTCTCCGGCGGCCTGGCGGACCGGCTGCCCGGCTACTGGTTCGCCCCGCTGTTCGCCCTGGTCTACGCCGTCGGCACGCTCGCCTTCGTCCCGCGCCCCGCACTGAACGCCGCGGCCGGCGTGCTGCTGGGCATCCAGCAGGGCGTGCTGCTCGCCGTCCTCGGCACCACCCTGGGCGCGGCCCTGGCCTTCGGCCTCGGCCGGGGCCTGGGCCGGGAGGCGCTCAGGCCGTACCTGCGCGGCAAGGTGCTGGGCGCCCTCGACCAGCGCTTCACCGACCAGGGCTTCCGCAGCGTCCTGGTGCTGCGGCTGCTCCCCGGCCTGCCCTTCCAGGCCGGGAACTACGGCGCCGCCTTCTCCGGGGTCCGCTTCCTCCCCTTCCTGCTCGCCACCGCGATCGGCGTGGTCCCGACCACCGCCGTCTACGTGACGGCCGCCGCCAGCGCGGACCAGCCCGGCTCGGCGGCCTTCCTGGTCTCGGCCGGGGTGATCGCCCTGCTGGTGCTCGGCAGCCTGGTCGGCGCCTGGCGGGCCTACGCGGCCCGCCGTCGTCCGCGTACCGACTGACCCCTTCTCCGGTAAACCATGAGATTTACAACATGACGGAGCGTCACTACCCACGGCGAGCCCGCTTCGCTCCGTAGTTAGTGCACGGACACACGTCCATTTTGTTCACCCTTGCCCCGCTGTGCACCCTGTTGATCTCGCCGAATTGCCCGTGCCATTCTCGACCGGCCGGGGGGCGATGCCTTTCGGCTGTTCATGCACGAACGGAAAGGCAGCAATTCATGAAGTCGAAGAAGTCGAAGGCCGTCTCCCTGCTCATCGGCGGGGCCGCCATGGCCATCCCGCTGCTGGGCGTCAACACCGTCAACGCCCCGCAGGCGAGCGCGATGACCTTCGACCCCAACGCCTGCCTGGACCTCTCCCAGGTCCAGAAGTGCGAGAACGGCACCCTCTGGGGATTCGTCCGCCCGCAGGGACCGACCCAGGACCCGTGCGGAATGCCGTGGCGAGCCGTGAAGGTCGGCAACTGCTAGGAGCCGATCCCGGCGCGCGGATCATCGTTCCGTGCACGAATTCCGGAATGCGACCGGGCGCCCGGTGAGCCGCGGGCGGGGAGCGCCCCCGCCCGCGGTGCCCGGTCGGTCGTCCCGGTCAGTCGTCCTGGTCCTCGCCCTGGTCGTCGCCGTCGTCCGACCGGCTGCCGGTCGGCCGGGCGAAGGCCTGGGAGCCCTCGGCCGCCGGGGCGTCGGTGCCGGCGACCAGGTTGCCACTGGTCGATTCGAACACCAGGGTATTCCCGGCCGCGGACACGAACGGGGCGTTGGAGGAGCCGTTGCCGGCCGAGCCGTCCGGCGCGGTGGTGACCCGCTCGGTGCGGCCGGTGCGCAGGTCCTGGCGGTAGACGTCCCAGCCCGGGTGCTGGGGGCCCGGCACCAGGTTGTCGGCGGCGGAGTCGAAGTAGAGCCAGCGGTTGTCGGCGGTGATCGAGCCGTGCCCGGAGGAGCCGACCGAGGTGGTCCCCGGCAGGCCGCCGCTCACCTTCCGTACCGCGCCCGTCCGCAGGTCCCGGACGTGCAGCACGGTGTGGTAGCGGTGGCCGCCGGTGGAGCCGCCCGGCTCGGGCAGGGAGTAGACGGCGTACCGGCCGTCCGGGCTGACGGTGGCGTCGAAGTCCGCGTCGGCGACCTTGCCGTCGACGTCGTAGCTGGCGGGCGTGAGCTTCCCGGAGGCCGCGTTCCAGGTGTAGTAGACAGCGCTGGTCGGCCGGGCCAGGGCCAGCTCCGGCGCCGCGGCGCGGGCGCTGGGGGCGGTGGGGGCCGCCGGGGCGGGGGTCGGCCCGGTCGGCAGCAGCTCGGAGAGCGAGCCGAAGCCGATGGTGCGCCCGTTCGCGCTGATGGTGGGGCGGAAGGAGGTGCTCTCGCCCGGCTTGCCGGCCGTGTCCCGGGAGATCAGCCGGGTGGTGTGGGTCCGGCGGTCGGTGAGGTAGACGTTGATCTTCCAGGTGTACGGCCTGGCCAGCGAGGGCGCGGCCCCGGGTGCGGCCCCGGCACCGGCACCGGCTCCGGGCGCGGGGTCCACCACGGTCGGGTCGAGGTCCGTCCGGGAGGACACGTAGACCACGTACCGGCCGTCGGCGCTGATCTGCGGCGCGTAGGAGGCGTGGAACTGGTCGGTGTCGGTGGCCGTGAGCCCGCCGCTGACCAGCTCGGTGCGGCCGGTCCTGCGGTCCCGGAGGTACACCTCGGTGCGGCCCTTGACCTGCATGCCGGGCACCACGTTGTCGGCGTTGCTCTCGAAGGCGACGTAGCGGCCGTCGGCGTTGATCGCGGCCTGGTCGGTCCAGCCGTTCAGCGCCTCGCCCGAGTCGGAGAGGTTGACCCGCTCGGTGCGGCCGGTGCGCAGGTCCCGCAGATAGGCGTCGCGCCCGCCCACGGTGGGCTGGGGCACCAGGTTCTTGGCCCAGGAGGTGAACAGGGCGTAGCGGCCGTCCGCGCTGACCCCCTGGCTCCAGGACTGGTCGTCGGGGGCGGCGCCGTTCACCCCGGTGCTGATCCGGACGGTGCCGCGCAGCACCGGGTCGGCCTGGGCGGGCGCGGCGGTGACGGCGAGTGCGACGGCGGCGGCCAGCACGCTGCCGGCGCCCAGCAGCCGGCGGTCGCGGGTGCCCCGGGTGGTACGCGTGGTCCGGGTGGTACGTGTCATGAGCTCAGTCCCCTCTGCTCGCCCGGCCGGGCTCCCTCCCGGCGGCGGGCTCTCGACCGAGCCAATCGGTCGGGAGGCCCGGCGGTCAACGGCCCAGGGTGATCTCGGCGGAAAATCCACCAACGAGCCCGTGCCGCAGGACAGAAGGCCAACACCCGCCGGCCGCCGCCGTCGCCCTCCCCCACCCACCGACCCACCCGCCGGGCGACAATTCGGTCGCACCGGCGGGCCGTCGGCGGCCAGGATGTCCGGCATGACCGAACTCACCCCGCGGGTCGACCCGCCGATGGCCGCCGACGAGGCCGCCATGCTCACCTCCTGGCTCGACTACCACCGCAGCACGCTCGCCCTGAAATGCGCGGGCCTGACCGACGACCAGCTGCGGCTGCGCTCCGTCCCGCCGTCCACGCTCTCGCTGCTCGGCCTGGTCCGGCACATGGCCGAGGTGGAACGGCACTGGTTCCAGGGCGTGCTGCTGGGCGCGGAGGTCGCCACCGGTCACTACTGGACCGAGGCGGATCCGGACGGCGACTTCGACAACGTGGCCACCGCCGACGTCGCGGCGGACTTCGCCACCTGGCGCGCCGAGATCGAGGCCGCCCGCCGGGCGTCGGCCGGTCTGCCGCTGGACACCGTCGGCAAGCGGCCGCGCCACGACCAGGAGGTGACGCTCCGCTGGATCCTGGTCCACATGATCGAGGAGTACGCGCGACACAACGGTCACGCGGATTTGTTGCGCGAACTGGTGGACGGTTCGACCGGCGAGTGAAATCGTTTCCGCATTGTTGACAGAAGGTCAATTGCGCGGTGACCGCTACCGATATGGTCTACGCGCGCAACCGTACGGAGCTGCGCCGCGTCGCTCTCTTTGCCCGGGTCCGCCCGGGTTTCCGGCACGGCACGACTCTTACGGGGGCCGCGAGCGGGCACGGGACCGGTGAACAGTGCGATACTCGGACAGTTCCGTCGAGTGGATGACGTGTCAAGAAGGACACTCACCCCCGGGGGACCAGACGGGACGAGGCAGGGAGGCGCGGCATGGGAGCACTTCGCGACGAGCACCACAACGGGTGGCTGATGCCCTCCGGGAACTACCCGGCCGCGGTGTACGACGACGAGTGGGTGGATCAGGAGACGGTGCCGGCCGTCCCCGCGCCCGCGAAGATCGTCTCCCTGCGGCCGACGGGCTTCGAGGCGGCCCGCACGGTCGGTGAGCACATCCGGGCGTCCATCCCGGTGGTGATGGACCTCACCGAGATGAACGAGGCCGAGGCCAAGCGCATGGTCGACTTCGCCTCGGGGCTGATCTTCGGCACCCAGGGCGGCATCGAGCGGATCGCCCGCCGGGTCTTCCTGCTCACCCCGGCGGACGTCGAGGTGATGGTGATCGACCGGCCGATCGACGACACCGGGTTCTACAACCAGAGCTGAGCGCAGCGGCGCGGGCCGTACGGCCCGCTCCACCCCGACCGGGGACGGCACCAGCCGTCCCCGGTTTTTTGCTGCCCGCCGACCGGTCACCGGCCTCGCAAATGAGATCCGCACCGTAAAAGTGAGACACCGGTGTCTCACCTGGCCTACACTCGTTGCATGGCCACCGACCGCGACACCGTTCTGGAAGCCGCCGTCGGCGTGCTGTCCCGCCGCCCCACCGCCCACCTGGACGAGATCGCCCGCAGCGCGGGCATCAGCCGGGCCACCCTGCACCGGCTGTTCCCCGGCCGCGACGCGCTGATCCGCGAGGTCGGCCTGCTGGGCCTGCAGCGCTTCGCCGCCGCCCTGGACACCGCCGCCACCGAGGAGGGCGACGCCCAGGCCGCACTGCGCCGCCTGGTGGACGCCGCCGTCCCGGACGCCATGCTCTGCGCCTTCCTGGCCGGCGAGAACCAGCTCTACGACCACGCGGACATCAACGACCTCTGGGAGGTCCAGATCGACCGGCTGCACGCGCTCTTCCTGCGCGGGCAGCGCGAGGGCGTCTTCCGGATCGAGCTGAGCGCCGCCTGGCTGAGCGAGGCCTTCTTCGACCTGGTGGCCGGGATCGGCTGGGCCATCCAGGACGGCCGGCTCGCCCCGCGCGACGCCGCCTTCTCGCTCGCCGAGCTGTTCCTCGGCGGCGCGCTGCGCCGGCCGGAGGCCGCTGCACCCGCCCCCTCCCCCGCACCTGTCACCATCCCTGTCGCCACGACCCACAGCACCTCGGACCGGAAACCGGAAACCGATACACCATGAGCGAGCGAAGCGAGCGAATCATCAAGGGCAGCGCATTGAGCGAAGCGTCTGCCGAGCGCAGCGAGGTGGGCGCATGAGCAGTACCCCCGCCCTGACCGTCCGCCAGCGCTGGACCGGCCTCGCCGTCCTGGTGCTGGCCGTCACCGTGGTCGCCCTCGACGCGACCGTGCTCTCCCTCGCCATTCCGTCCATCAGCGAGACGCTGCGCCCCAGCGGCACCCAGCTCCTGTGGATCGGCGACTCCTACTCCTTCGTGCTGGCCGGCCTGCTGGTCAGCATGGGCGCCCTGAGCGACCGGATCGGCCGCAAGAAGCTGCTGCTGACCGGTGCCGCCGCCTTCGGCGCGGCCTCCCTGCTGGCCGCGTACGCGCCGGGGCCGGGCTGGCTGATCCTGGCCCGCGCGCTGCTCGGCGTCGCCGGGGCGACGATCATGCCCTCCACCCTGTCGCTGATCCGCAGCCTCTTCCCGGACGACCGGGAGCGGGCCACCGCGATCGGCATCTGGGGCGCGGCCGCCACGGCCGGTGCCGCGCTCGGGCCGGTGGTCGGCGGGCTGCTGCTGGAGCACTTCTGGTGGGGCTCGGTGTTCCTGCTGAACATCCCGGTGCTGCTCCTGCTGCTGGTCCTCGGCGCCTGGCTGCTGCCGGAGTCCAAGGACCCGAAGCCGGGCCGCTGGGACGTGCTGAGCGTCGGGCTGTCGATGGCCGGGGTGATCGGCGTGGTCTACGCGATCAAGGAGGCCGCCGCGCACGGCGTGGCCCGCTGGGACGTCCCGGTCACCTTCCTGCTCGGTGCCGCCGCGCTCACCCTGTTCGTCCGCCGCCAGCTGCGGCTGGAGACCCCGCTGCTGGACGTCCGGCTGTTCCGCGACCGGCGGTTCACCGCCGCCGTCACGGCCTCGCTGATCTCCCTGGTCGGCCTGTCCGGCGTGATCTTCGTGGTCTCGCAGTACCTCCAGCTGGTGCGCGGCTACGAGCCGCTCCAGGCGGGCCTGGCGGAGCTACCGGCCTTCGCCGGCTCGGTGGCGGGAGGTCTGCTGACCGCCCGGATCGCCCGGCGCTTCGGCGCGCGCAGGGCGCTGACCGTCAGCCTGCTGGCGATGGGCCTGGCGGCGGGCGCGCTGGGCTGGCTCCAGCAGGACACCACCTACCTGCTGCTGGCGGTCTCCTTCCTGATCACCGGCACCGCGGAGGGCGTGGTCTACACCCTCGGCGCCGACCTGGTGCTGAGCGCCGCGCCCGCCGACAAGGCCGGGGCCGCCTCGGCGGTCTCCGAGACCGCGTACGAGCTGGGCACCGCGCTCGGCATCGCGCTGGTCGGCTCGGTGGTCGGCTCGATCTACGCGAACGGGCTGTCCGTACCGGCCGGGGCCTCCCCGGAGGTCGCCGCCCGGGCCGGGGAGTCGCTGGGCGCGGCCGTGGAGACGGCGGAGGGGCTGTCGCCGGACCTCGCCCAGCCGCTGCTGGCGAGCGCCCGGGACGCCTTCGTGCACGGCATGAACAGCGCCGGGCTGCTGGCCGGGGTGCTGCTGCTCGGCGCGGGCGTGCTGGCCTGGCTGCTGCTGCGCGGGCTGTCCGCGCCGACGGCGGCCGAGCCGGTCACCGCCGGGCCGGTCGCCGCCGGGCCGGGACAGCCGGAGCAGGCGGAGCAGCCCCAGGTGCGCGCGTAAGGAGACGCGAGAACGGTCGTTCCCGATGACGGGAACGACCGTTCTCGCATGTCGGGCGGCGGCTAGGAGACCCCGAAGGGCAGTTCCAGCTCGGCCCAGACCACCTTGCCGTCCCGGGTCAGCCGGCTGCCCCAGCGCTGGGCGAGTTCGCTGACCAGGAACATCCCGCGCCCGCCCTCGTCCTGCTCCGCGAAGGGGCGCAGCTGCGGGGCCGCGCCGCCGGCGTCGGAGACCTCGACGGTGAGCACCCGGTCGCGGAACAGCCGCAGCCGGCGCGGCGCCTCGGCGTGCAGCAGGGCGTTCGTGACCAGTTCGCTGACCAGCAGTTCGGCGTAGTCGGAGAGCGCGTTCAGGCCCCAGGCGTCCAGGGCGGCCCGGGTGAAGCGGCGGGCCTTGCCGGGGAGCTTGCCGCCGCCGGTGAGCGGGAGGGTGGCGACCCGGTCGGCCGGCACCGGCAGCGCCCGGGCCATGATCATCGCGATGTCGTCCTCGGTGCCGTCGGTGACCAGGGCGCCGATCACCGCGTCGCAGCTCTCCTCCAGCGTCCGGCCGGGCCCGGACAGGGTGCGGGCCAGCCGGTCGATGCCGTGGTCCAGGTCCTGGCCGCGCCGCTCCACCAGTCCGTCGGTGTAGAGGGCGAGCAGCGCGCCCTCGGGGAGGGTGAAGCCGATGGACTCGAAGGCGACCCCGCCGACGCCGAGCGGGACGCCGGGCGGCACCTCGATCCTGCGGGCGGTGCCGTCGGTGCCGACCCAGACCGGCGGCAGGTGCCCGGCCGAGGCGACCTGGACGGTGCGCTCCAGCGGGTCGTAGACGGCGCAGATGCAGGTGGCGAACTGGCCCTCGCCGATCCCCGAGGCGGTCTCGTCCAGTCGGGTGAGCACCTGCTCGGGCGGCATGTCCAGGGTGGCCAGGGTGCGGGCGACGGTGCGCAGTTGTCCCATGGTGGCGGCGGCCCGGATGCCGTGGCCCATCACGTCGCCGACCACCAGGGCGACCCGCCCGCAGGACAGCGGCACCACGTCGAACCAGTCGCCGCCGACCTCGCTCACCACGCTGCTGGGCAGGTAGCGGTAGGCGATCTCCAGCCCGAGGGTGCGGTGGATCTCCTGCGGCAGCAGGCTGCGCTGGAGGGTGAGGGCGGTCTCCCGCTCCCGGCGGTAGAGCCGGGCGTTGTCCAGGGCCAGGGCGGTGCGGGCGACGAGTTCCTCGGCGAGCGCGACGTCGGCGTCGTTGAACGGCTCGGGGTTGCGCATCCGGATGAACTCGGAGCCGCCGAGGACCATGCCCCGGGCGGTGATCGGCACCATCAGGTACGAGTGGATGCCGGCGGCCATCCCGGGGGCGACCCGGTCCTCGCTGGACACCAGGCCGCGCAGCACCTCCTCGTCCACGTGGGCGCGCAGCAGCGGCCGCCCGCTGCGCAGGCACTGGGTGTAGCTGCGGTCGGGGGCGTACTCGGAGGTCTCGCCGACGACGTCCACGGCGTGCGCCAGGCCGGTGTCGTAGTTCTCGCCGACCGCGACGGCGCGCAGGGTGACGGAGCGGTCGGAGGGGATCGGGGTGGGCTCGGACCCGCGCAGCACCGGTTCCAGCAGGTCGACGGTGGCGAAGTCGGCGAACCGGGGCACGACGGCCTCGATGAGTTCCTCGGCGGTGCGCTGGAGGTCGAGGGTGGTGCCGATCCGGGCGGTGGCCTCGGCGATGGTGGCCAGCCGTTCCTGGGCCCGGGCGGCCCGGGCCTCGGCCTGGAAGCGTTCGGTGACGTCGATGATCGAGGAGCAGACGCCGAAGACCCGGCCGGTGGAGTCCTCCAGCCGGAAGTAGGAGGCGGACCACGCGCGGTCCCGCTTGGGGTCGCCCGGGACGCGGCCGTGCGAGCGGGCGTCCACCACGGGCTTGCCGGTCTTGAGGACCTGTCGCATGGTCTGTTCGATCTCGCCGCTGTTGATGCCGGGCAGGACGGCGGATATCCGGCGGCCGAGGTGGGCGGAGACCGGCACGCCGTTCATCCGGGCCAGCGCCTCGTTGATCCGGACGTAGCGCAGGTCGCTGTCGTAGACGGCCATGCCGATCGGGGAGCGGCCGAAGACGCCGTCCAGCACCGCGAGGTCGGCCTCGACGGCGTGCAGGGCCCGGGTGTCGGAGGCGGTGGCGAGCAGCAGCAGGGTGCCGGCCGGTCCGGCGATCGGATAGGTGCGGAACTCCAGCTCGACCCGGTGGCCGTCGCGGTGACGGACCGGGAAGACGAAGGAGGCGCCGCTGCCGGACATGATCCGCTGGAACAGGCCGAGCACGGCGGGCCGGTCGGTCTCGTCGGTGAGCAGCCGGGCGGCGTAGCTGCCGACGGCCTCCTCGGCGGAGTAGCCGAGCAGCGCCTCGGCGTCCTCGCTCCAGTGCAGGATTAGACCGTCGCTCTGCAGCAGGGCCGTGGCGAGCGGGACGAGGCGGTGGCCGTCCGGACGTACGGGATCGCCGCTCGGCGCGGGGCCGGCGGCGGCGGTCGCGTCCCACTCGTGTCCGTGCATTCAGGCAGCACCCCGGTTCGGCTCGTGCCCGGCCGGGTGGGCCTCGCGGTCGGTGCCGGCCGGGGTTCTTCTCCAGACTGCACGGACATCGGCCGCCCGGCGACCCCTTGGTCAGGGGCCGTCCGGTCGCTCGGTTGTACGGGCGTCATGGGCGTACCGGCCGCAGCGTACTCTCCAGAACGCCCGCCCACTGCCGGATCACTCCGGAACGTCGAAGGCTGTCGTCGGTGAGCAGGTTGGCCAGGCCGAGTCCGCGGGCGAGGTCCAGGGTGGCCTGCACCGATTCGCGCACGCCCGGGCGGGTCTCGTCGGCGTCCAGGAACTCCACGGCGGCCCGGTGGGCCTCCCGGCCGACGTGGCCCTCCAGGGCGACGATCCGCTCGCGCAGGCCGTCCTCGGTGGCGGCGGCGGTCCACAGGTGCAGGGCGGCCCGGAACAGCGGGCCGGTGTAGAGGCGGACGATCATGTCGACCACGGCCCGGGTCCGGTCGGGGCCGGCGGCCGGCAGCTCGTCCGCGTGGGCGCGGACGGCTGCCAGCCGCTCGGCGGTGACGTGCTCGACGGCCGCGGTGAAGAGGTCCTCGCGGGTCGGGAAGTGGTGCTGGGCGGCGCCCCGGGAGACGCCGGCCCGTTCCGCGACCACGGTGACGGTGGAGCCCTGCCAGCCGAGCTCGGCCAGGCAGTCCACGGCGGCCGCGAGCAACCGGGCCCGGGTCGCTCGGCTGCGGTCCTGCTGGGGGGTGCGGACGGCGGGTTGGCTGGTCATGGCGGGTGGCGGTTCCTGTGTCGATGGGGTCTGCTCCGGTCGGGGCGCGGCGGGTCGGGGCGCCGCGGGTCGATCCTCACAGACGGGCCGCGCCCTCCGGCCGCCCGGGTCCCGGGCTGCGGGGTCCCGGGCGCCCTGGACCTGGCCGCCCTGGCGCCGGCCGACGGGGTCCCGGCCGACGGGTCTCAGCGGGCGGCCTCGCGGGCGCGCAGTTCGCGGCGGAGGATCTTGCCGGCCGCCGACTTGGGGACGGCGTCCACGAACTCCACCGCGCGCACCTTCTTGTAGGGGGCGACCTGCCCGGCGACGTACCCGGTGACCTCCTCCGCGGTGAGCCCGCTGCCGGGGGCGCGGACCACGAAGGCCTTGGGGCACTCCGTCCCGTCGGCGTCCCGGACGCCGATGACGGCGGCGTCGGCGATCTGCGGGTGGCCGAGCAGGACGGCCTCCAGTTCGGCGGGGGCGACCTGGTACCCCTTGTACTTGATCAGCTCCTTGACCCGGTCGACGACGAACAGGTAGCCGCGCCCGTCCACGTGGCCGATGTCGCCGGTGTGCAGCCAGCCCTCGGCGTCGACCATGGCGGCGGTGTCGGAGGGGCGGCCGAAGTAGCCCTTCATCACCTGGGGGCCGCGGATCAGCAGCTCGCCCGGCTCCCCCGGCCCGAGGTCCCGGCCGGAGCCGTCCAGGGCGATGACCCGCAGCTCGGTGGAGGGGACCATCCGGCCGACCGAGCCGGGCACCGGGTCGCTCTCCGTCGGGGAGACGACGTGGGTGACCGGGGACAGCTCGGTCATCCCGTAGCCCTGGAGCAGGTGCGGCAGGCCCAGCCGGCGGGCGCAGGCCTCGGCGAGCTCCTGGTCCAGCGGGGCGGCCGCGCACAGCAGGTACTCGACCGAGGAGAGGTCGAAGTCGGCCACGACCGGGTGCTTGGCCAGCGCGAGCACGATCGGCGGGGCGACCACCAGGCCCTGCACCCGGTGCCGCTCGACCGCACCGCAGAACTGCTCCAGGTCGAAGCGGGGCAGCACCACCACGGTGGCGCCGCACCGCAGCGGCTGGTTGAGCAGCGCCGTCAGGCCGTAGATGTGGAAGAAGGGGAGCACCGCGAGCACCCGTTCGCCGACGGAGGGGCGGTAGAGGGCGTCGGTCTGGGCCAGGTTGGTGGCGATCGAGCGGTGGGTGAGCATCACCCCCTTGGGCAGTCCGGTGGTGCCGCTGGAGTACGGCAGCACGGCGACGTCCTCGCCCGGGTCGATCGCGGGCTCCGGGGCGGGGCCGGTGGCGGCCAGCAGGTCGGCGAGCGAGCGGTGGCCCTCGGCGCCGTCCAGCACGATCACCTCGACCGGCGGGCGGCCGTCGGCGGCCAGCAGCGCGGCGGCGGCGCGGGCGGTCGCCAGGAACGGGGAGACGGTGATCAGGCAGCGGGCGGCGCTGTCCGCGAGCTGGCCGGCCAGCTCGCGGGCGGTGCTGAGGGAGGACACCGTGGTCACGGTGGCACCGGCCCGGCTGGCGCCGTAGTAGGCCATCGGATAGGTGACCGAGTTGGGGCTGAACAGGGCCACCACGTCGCCCTTGCCCACCCCGCTCTCCGCCAGTCCGGTGGCGACCCGCTCGACGGAGGCGGCCAGCCGCGCGTAGCTGACCTCCTCCCCGGTGAGGCCGTCGATCAGGGCCGGCCGCTCGCCGTACCCGGCGGCGGCGGCGAGCACCGCGTCATGGATCGGCAGGTCGATGACGGGGACGTCCGGGAACTCGCTACGGAACACCAAGGCATGCCTCCAGTAAGGAAGTTGACGCAGCAACCAAATCGGTGAGCGGATGGCACGGGGCGTGTTCAGGAGCATACGGACAGTCCGGGCGGGGCTGGGCCATTGTGGGAAACCGGGGGCGGGGCAGGCGTGGCGCAGCTGCTCCGAAGGGCGCTCGGACGACCCGACCGGCGTGCGGTGACGACCTGCGCGCTGCGGTGGCGGCCGCGCGCCCCTCGGTGCCGGGGGCTCAGTAGGACTTGGGCAGGCCCAGGGTGTGCTGGGCGACGAAGTTGAGGATCATCTCCCGGCTGACCGGGGCGACCCGGCCGACCCGGGTGGCGGCGAGCAGGGCGCCCAGGCCGTACTCCTGGGTGAGGCCGTTGCCGCCCAGGGTCTGCACCGCCTGGTCGACCGTCCGGGCGGCGGCCTCCCCGGCGGCGTACTTGGCCATGTTGGCGGCCTCCCCGGCGGCCAGGTCCTCGCCCGCGTCGTAGAGCAGCCCGGCCTTCTGGGTCATCAGCCGGGCCAGCTCGACCTCCACCGCGCACTGGGCCAGCGGGTGCGCCAGGCCCTGGTGGGCGCCGATCGGGGTGGACCAGACCGTGCGGGTCTTCGCGTACTCCACGGCCTTGCCGAGCGCCTGCCGGGCCAGCCCGAGGGAGAAGGCGGCGGTCAGGATGCGCTCCGGGTTGAGGCCCGCGAACAGTTGGAGCAGGCCGGCGTTCTCGTCGCCCACCAGGGCGTCGGCGGGCAGCCGGACGTCGTCCAGGAAGACCTGGAACTGCTTCTCGGGGGCGACCAGCTCCATCGGGATCGCCCGGTACTCGAAGCCGGGGGTGTCCCGGGGGACGACGAACAGGCAGGGCTTGAGCTTGCCGGTGCGGGCGTCCTCGGTGCGGGCCACGAACAGCACGGCGTCGGAGTGGTCGATGCCGGAGACGAAGACCTTGCGGCCGGTCAGCAGCCAGTCCTCGCCGTCCCGGCGGGCGACGGTGGAGATCCGGTGCGAGTTGCTGCCCGCGTCCGGCTCGGTGATGCCGAAGGCCATCCTGCGGCTGCCGTCGGCCAGTCCGGGCAGCCAGCGGCGCTTCTGCTCCTCGGTGCCGTACCGGGCTATCACCGTGCCGCAGATCGCCGGGGAGACGATCAGCAGCAGCAACGGGCAGCCCGCGGTGCCGAGTTCCTCCAGGACGATGGCGAGGTCGCTGATGCCGCCGCCCCCGCCGCCGTACTCGGCGGGCAGGTTGACGCCCAGGTAGCCGGCCTTGCCCGCGTCCGCCCACAGCTCCTCGGCGGGCTCGCCGGCCCGGGCCTTGGCCAGGTAGTAGGCGGAGCCGTAGCGGCGGCCGAGGTCGCCGACGGCCTGGCGCAGGGCGGTGCGTTCGGGGGTTTCGAGGAGCTGACTGCCGACGGGCGACATGCGCGGTCCTTCCGCTGGGCGGGTGATCGGGCGGTGCTCAGGACTCTTCGGGGGATCAGGACTCTTCGGGCGACTTGACGACGGCGAGCAGGGCGCCGAGCCGGACCTGCTGCCCCGGGGTGACGCGCAGGTCCACCAGGGTGCCGTCGGCCGGGGCGGTGACCCGGTGCTCCATCTTCATCGCCTCCAGCACCAGCAGCGGCTGCCCGGCGGTGACGGTGTCGCCGACGGCGGCGGTGGTGCGCAGGACGGTGCCGGGCATCGGGGCGAGCAGGGCGCCCGGGTCGCGCTGGGCGGTGGGGTCGGGGAAGCGCGGCAGCGCGGTGAGCGCGGTGCTGCCGGTCGGGGAGTCGACGTAGACCCGATCGCCGTAGCGGGCCACGTCGTAGCGCCGCTGCACCTCGCCCTCGCGCAGCAGGACGAACCCGGCCTCGGCCTCGACGAGTTCGACGTCCGGGTGGTCGACGGCCTCCAGGCCGCCCCTGGTCCGGCGGTAGCGGACCTCCCACTCGACGCCGTCGGGGGCCCGGTAGCGCTTGGACTGGGGCTGGGAGGGCAGGTTGCGCCAGCCGGACGGCAGCGCGGTGCCGCGCGCGGCCGCGTCGGCGAGGGCGGCGGCCAGGGCGGCCCGCCCGGCGCTCCTGGTGTCGGGGGCGAGCAGTTCGGCCGCATGCTCGGCCAGGAAGCCGGTGTGCAGCCGCCCGGCCAGGAAGGCCGGGTGCCGCAGTGCGCGGACCAGCAACTCCCGGTTGGTGGAGGGCCCGTGGATCCGGGCGCGGGCCAGCGCGTCGGCCAGCTTCCGGGCGGCGGCGGCGCGGGTCGGCGCCCGGACGATCACCTTGGCGAGCATCGCGTCGTAGTGCGGGCTGATCTCGCTGCCGGCCGCCACCCCGGAGTCCAGCCGCAGCCAGGAGTCCGTTCCCACCCCGGGCCCGCCGAACTCCTGGTGCTCCGAGGTCAGTTCGAGGCGGTGCAGGGTGCCGGTCGCGGGCTGCCAGTCCTTCGCCGGGTCCTCGGCGTACAGCCGGGCCTCGATCGCGTGGCCGGTGCTCGGCGGCGGCCCGCCCGCGGGCAGCTCCTCGCCCTCCGCGACGGCGAGTTGGTGCGCGACCAGGTCCAGGCCGGTGACCGCCTCGGTGACCGGGTGCTCGACCTGGAGCCGGGTGTTCATCTCCAGGAAGTAGAACCGGCCGTCCCCGGTGAGCAGGAACTCGGCGGTCCCGGCGCCGACGTAGCCGATCGCCCGGGCGGCGTCCGCGGCCGCGGCGTGCAACGCGGCCCGCACCTGCGGCGCCAGGCCGGGGGCCGGGGCCTCCTCGATCACCTTCTGGTGCCGCCGCTGCAAGGAGCAGTCGCGGTCGCCCACCGCCCACACCGTGCCGTGGGCGTCGGCGAGCAGCTGCACCTCCACGTGCCGGCCGCTGGGCAGGTAGCGCTCGCAGAACACCTCGTCGGAGCCGAAGGCCTTGGCCGCCTCGGCCCGGGCCGCCGCCAGTGCGCCGGGCAGGTCCGCCAGCCGTTCGACCACCCGCATGCCGCGGCCGCCGCCGCCCGCCGCGGCCTTCACCAGCAGCGGCAGGTCGGCCTCGGTCGGCTCGGCGAGCGCGCCCAGCACCGGCACCCCGGCCTCGGCCATCAGCCGCTTGGCGGCCGTCTTGGAGCCCATCGCGGCGATCGCGGCCGGCGGCGGACCGACCCAGAGCAGGCCGGCGTCCAGCACGGCCCGGGCGAACTCCGCGTTCTCGGAGAGGAATCCGTACCCCGGGTGGACGGCGTCCGCCCCCGCCCGCAGAGCGGCCCGGACGATCAGCTCTCCGCGCAGGTAGGTGTCGGCGGGCGCGGCGCCGGGCAGCCGTACCGCCGCGTCGGCCTCCCGGACGTGCGGGGCGCCGGTGTCCGGGTCCGAGTGGACGGCGGTGGTCGCGATGCCGAGCTCCCGGCAGGTGCGGAACACCCGGCGGGCGATCTCGCCGCGGTTGGCGACCAGCAGGTTGGTGATCATCTGACCTCTCACATCCGGAAGACGCCGTAGCCACGCGCGCCCTCGACCGGCGCGTTGTGGATCGCGGACAGACACAGGCCCAGCACCGTACGGGTGTCACGCGGGTCGATCACGCCGTCGTCGTACAGCCGGCCGGACAGGAAGACCGGCAGCGACTCCGCCTCGATCTGCTGCTCGACCATCGCCCGGATCGCCGCGTCCGCGTCCTCGTCGTACGGCTGCCCCTTCGCCGCCGCCGACTGGCGGGCCACGATCGAGAGCACCCCGGCGAGCTGCTGCGGGCCCATCACCGCGGACTTGGCGCTCGGCCAGGAGAACAGGAAGCGCGGCTCGTACGCCCGGCCGCACATGCCGTAGTGGCCCGCCCCGTAGGAGGCGCCGAGCAGCACCGACAGGTGCGGGACCTTGGAGTTCGAGACGGCGTTGATCATCATCGCGCCGTGCTTGATGATGCCGCCCTGCTCGTAGTCCCGGCCGACCATGTAGCCGGTGGTGTTGTGCAGGAACAGCAGCGGGGTGTTCCGCTGGTTCGCCAACTGGATGAACTGGGCGGCCTTCTGGGACTCCGCGCTGAACAGCACGCCCTGGGCGTTGGCCAGGATGCCGACCGGGTAGCCGTGCAGCCGGGCCCAGCCGGTGGCCAGGCTGGCGCCGTACAGCGGCTTGAACTCGTCGAAGTCGGAGCCGTCGACGATCCGGGCGATCACCTCGCGCGGGTCGAAGGGCACCTTGAGGTCCCCCGGGACGATGCCCAGCAGCTCCTCCTCGTCGTACGCCGGAGGCGCGGCGCAGCGGTCCGGGCCGGGGCCCGGCTTGCGGTGCTCCAGCCGGGCGACGATCCGGCGGGCGATCCGCAGCGCGTCCGCCTCGTCCACCGCGAAGTGGTCGGCCAGGCCGGAGCTGCGGGCGTGCATCTCGGCGCCGCCCAGCGACTCGTCGTCGGCCTCCTCGCCGGTCGCCATCTTCACCAGCGGCGGGCCGCCGAGGAACACCTTGGCGCGCTCCTTGACCAGCACGGTGTGGTCCGACATCCCCGGCACGTAGGCGCCGCCGGCCGTCGAATTGCCGAACACCACGGCCACGGTGGGGATCCCGGCCGCCGAGAGCCGGGTCAGGTCGCGGAACAGGGCGCCGCCCGGGATGAAGATCTCCTTCTGGCTGGGCAGGTCCGCCCCGCCCGACTCGACCAGGTTCACCACCGGGAGCCGGTTCTGCAGCGCGATCTCGTTGGCCCGCAGGGCCTTGCGCAGCGTCCACGGGTTGCTGGCGCCGCCGCGCACCGTCGGGTCGTTGGCGGTGATCACGCACTCCACGCCCTCGACCACCCCGATGCCGGTGACCAGCGCGGCGCCCACCGGGTGGTCGCTGCCCCAGGCCGCCAGCGGGGACAGCTCCAGGAACGGCGAGTCCTGGTCCACCAGCAGCTCGATCCGCTCCCGGGCCAGCAGCTTGCCCCGCTTGCGGTGGCGCTCCACGTACTTGGGGCCGCCGCCGGCCAGCGCCTTGGCGTGCTCGGCGTCCAGCTCGGCCAACTTGGCGGCCATCGCGGCACGGTGCTCCGCGTACTCGGGCTCGGCCGGGTCGACGCGGGTGGGCAGGACGGTCACAGCAGGGCCTCCGGGATGTCGAGGTGGCGCGAGCGCAGCCACTCGCCCAGGGCCTTCGCCTGCGGGTCGAAGCGGTGCTGGGCGGCGACGCCCTCGCCGAGCAGGCCGGTGAGGGTGAAGTTGACGGCCTTGAGGTTCGGCAGCAGGTGCCGGGTGACGGGCAGGTCGGCGGTCTCGGGGAGCAGTGCGCGCAGCCGGTCGACGGTGAGGGTGTGCGCCAGCCAGCGCCAGGCGTCCTCGGTGCGGGCCCAGACGCCCAGGTTGGCGTCGCCGCCCTTGTCGCCGCTGCGGGCGCCGAGCACCAGGCCGAGCGGGGCGCGACGGGTCGGGCCCGGCGGCAGGGGCTCGGGCAACTCGGCGTCGACGGAGGCGACGTGGCCGGTGACGGCGGCGACGTGGCCGGTGCCTGCGGCGGGCGGGACGGTGATCCGGCGGCCGTCCGGCAGCACCGCGGTGTGCTCGACCAGCTTCGCGTCCAGGTACGCGGCGGTGAACACCCCGTACGGGGCGCCCGGGCCGGGTGGGGCGGTGAGGTGGAAGCCCGGGTAGCCGGCGAGGCCCAACTCCACGGCGGACTTGCCGAGTTCGCGACCGACCTTGGCCGGATCCCGGTCCCGGGCGGTCAGTCGGAGCAGGGCGGACGCGGCCTCCTCGGTGTCGGCGTCCGGGTGGTCGGTGCGGGCGAGGGTCCAGCGCAGCTCGGCCGGGCGGACCTCGGGCGGCAGGGCGGCGGCCAACTGGCGTTGCACCAGGGCGGCCTTGGCCTCGATGTCCAGGCCGGTCAGGACGAAGACCACTTCGTTGCGGTGGCCGCCGAGCCGGTTCAGGCCGACCTTGAGGGTCGGCGGCGGGGCCTCGCCGCGCACGCCGTCGATCCGCACCCGGTCCGGGCCGTCCTCGGTGAGCCGCACGGAGTCCAGCCGGGCGGTCACGTCGGGGCCGAGGTAGTGCGCTCCGCCGGTCTCGTAAAGGAGTTGGGCGGTGACCGTGCCGATCGTGACGGCCCCGCCCGTCCCGGGGTGCTTGGTGATCACGCTGGAGCCGTCGGCGTGCAGTTCTGCCAACGGGAAGCCCGGGCGGTCCACGTCGTGCTCGCCGAAGAAGGCGTAGTTGCCGCCGGTCGCCTGTGCTCCGCACTCCAGCACGTGCCCGGCCAGCACCGCCCCGGCGAGGGCGTCCAGTTCGTCCGGGCCCCAGCCGAAGTGGGCGATCGCCGGCCCGGCCACCAGTGCGGCGTCCGTCACCCGCCCGGTCACCACCACGTCCGCCCCCTCCGCCAGGCAGGCGGCGACGCCGAACCCGCCGAGGTAGGCGTTGGCGGCCAACAGGTGCTCGGGCAGGCCGAGTTCCTCCCAGCGCGGGAGCAGGTCGTCGCCCTCGACGTGGGCGACGGCGGTCGGGACGCCCAGGCGCTGCGCCAGCTCCCGCAACCGCTCCGCGAGCCGGGCCGGGTTGAGGCCGCCCGCGTTCACCACGATCCGCACACCGCGGTCCCGGGCCAGGCCGAGGCACTCCTCCATCTGCCGCAGGAAGGTCCGGGCGTACCCGAGCGAGGGATCCCGCAGCCGGTCCCGCGCCAGGATCAGCATGGTCAACTCGGCGAGGTAGTCCCCGGTGAGCACGTCCAACGGCCCACCCGTGAGCATCTCCCGCACCGCCGCGAACCGGTCCCCGTAGAACCCCGAGGCATTGCCGACCCGCAGCACCGATCCTCCGCGCACCAAAGCGCCTCCCCTACCGGCCTGTTGGCGCCGCCCCGCACGAGCGGCGCCGCGCAGCAGCGTGGCACCGGCCGCAGAAAAAAGCAATCATGCCTGCTTGTTTTCCCGCCATCGGCTTCACCTCCGACCGGTCGCCGGGGCCCCGGGGTCAGTCCGCGGTGCCGAGGAGGTCCTGGGCCGCGTGGTGGAAGGCCTCCGTGGCGTGGGTGGCGCGGTCGCGGTGGTGGAGCAGGCCCCACCGGACCGGGGGTGCGCCGGTCAGCGGGCGGTAGGTGACGTCGGGGCGGGGGTGGTAGCGGCGGGCCTGGGCGCCGAGCGGGAAGGCGGCCCGGCCCGCGCCGACGAGGGTGAGGATCTCGTTCAGGGTGCCGCCCTCCGGGCCGGACGGGATCGGCCGCCCGGCCGGCGTCCGGGCCGGGGTGCGGTCGGCCCGGAAGGACTCCGGCACGGCGGCGGGCAGTCGGACGAGCGGGATCCCGGCCAGCTCCTCCGGTGTGACGGCGTCCTGCTGCGCGAGCGGGTGGCCGGCGGGCAGGGCGATCATCCGGGGCTCGCTCACCAGGACCGGGCCCGGCACCAGGTCGGGCTCGCGCAGCGGGTACTCCGCGAACACCAGGTCCACCTCGCCCGCCCGCAACAGGCGGATCCGGTCGACGAGTTCGGCCTCCCGGAGGGTCGCCTCCCAGCCCGGCAGCCGCTCCCGGAAGCGCTCCGCGACGCCGATGAGCAGCTGCCCCGCCGCGGGGCCCGCGAACGCCACCCGCAGCGTTCCGGTGCGGCCGTGCCCGGCGTCGGCGACCCGCCGGACGGCGGCGCCCACCGCCTCCCACGCGGGCCGCAGCTCCTGCGCCAGCTGGGCGCCGAGCGCGGTCGGCTCCACCCGGCGGCTCGTCCGGGCGAACAGCGGTGCGCCGACGCGGCGTTCCAGCTTCCGTACGGTCTGGCTGATCCGTGCGGTGGAGACGTGCAGCCGTTCGGCCGTCCGCCCGAAGTGCAGTTCCTCGGAGAGCGCCAGGAACGCCTCGATCTCGTGCCGCTCCAGCACCCTTGCCGCCTCTCCCCCACCACTTCGTTAAGCCTCGGTTCACGATCGTTGCACAGTCACCCGTTGATCGTCCGGCCGTTCCGGCGGGAGGGTGGACCCGTCACCGAACACCAGCCACCCGACCGGGAGTTCCACCGTGTACATCACCACCGACCGCGCCCTCACCGCACCCGCCGACGACCCGGCCGCCGTCGCCGCCGAGCTGCGTGACCGGACCGAGATCCTGGACGCCCTGCTCCGCTTCGGCCTCGGCCAGGACCTCCACGACCGCGAGCTCTTCGCCTCCTCCTTCACCCCGGACGCCGAACTGGACTTCCGCCCCGCGGCCGCCGCGTGGGGCGCCGAGCCGCCCCTGATGACCGGCCGGGACCACATCGTCACGACCGTCCTCGGCATGTTCGCCGGGCGGGTGACCACCACCCACCAGGTCACCAACCCCCGGATCACCGTGGACGGCGACCGCGCCGGGCTCACCGCCCTCGTCGAGGCCCAGCACCTGCTGACGGCCGCCCCGGCGACGCACGCGCTGTTGAAGAACCGCTACGACGTCGAGCTGCACCGGGACGGCGGGCGCTGGCTGATGCACCGGGTGCGGATCGACAACGTGTGGCTCACCGGTGAGCCCGAGGCGATCTTCGGCTGAACCGAGCGGCACCGGCGCACTCGCAACGGGCGGCTCTCCGGTGGCGCGGGATATTGGGTGGGGCTGCGGGGTGGCGGTGGATAGCCTCGGGGGTATGACCTGGCTTCCTGCTGATTTCGTCCATCCCGTCCACGTGCCGCTGCTCGACGGCGCGTACCACCTGCGGCCGATCCGGGAGGCGGACGCGCCGATGGACTATCCGGCGGTGATGGGCTCCCGGGAGCGGCTGTTCGGGATCTTCGGGCCGGCCTGGGGGTGGCCGGCGGCGACGATCACGGCCGAGGCGAACCGGATCGACCTCGCCCGGCACGAGCGGGAGATCGCCGCCCACCAGTCGTTCAACTACGTACTGCTGGACGCCGCGGAGACGGCCGTGCACGGGTGCGTGTACATCGACCCGCCGGAGCGGGCCGGGGCGGACGGCGAGGTCTCCTGGTGGGTGGTGGACGGCCTGGTCGGCAGCGAGGTGGAGCGGGCCTTCGACGCGCTGGTGCCGCGGTGGATCGCCGCCGAGTGGCCGTTCCGGCAGCCGCGGTTCCTGGGGCGCGACCTCAGCTGGGAGGAGTGGCTGACCCTGCCGGAGGCTCCGGGTGCCTGAGCGCGCACTGAGCTTCGGGACGGTCGCGGAGGCCTACGAGCGGTACCGGCCCGGGTATCCGGCGGAGCTCTTCGAGCTGGTCGCGGGGTACGCCGCGGAGCACGCGGGCGGACCGGTGCGGACGGCGCTGGAGATCGGGGCCGGAACGGGCAAGGCCACCCGGCTGTTCGCCGGGCACGGCGTCGCCGTGACCGCGACCGAGCCGGACGCCGCCATGCTCGCCGAGCTGCGCCGGCACACCCCGGGCAGCGTCCGGACGGTGCGCGCCGCGTTCGAGGAGCGGCCGCCGGACGGGCCGTACGACCTGGTGTACGCGGCGGCAGCACTGCACTGGACCAGCCCGGCGGGCCGCTGGCAGCGGGTGGCCGAACTGCTGTGCCCGGGCGGCGTGTTCGCCTGTTTCGGCGGGCCCGTCCAGTTGGCCGACCCCGAACTGGCGGAAGCCGTAAGGGTGGTGCGGGCGCCGTTCCTGGCGAGCGATGACGTGCCGTCCCCGGACGGCACGCCGCCGGAGCAGGAGCTGCAGTGGCCGGGCACCGATCTGCAGCACTCCGAGCGGTTCGACCAGGTGCAACAGCTCCTGCTGCCAAGGCGGTTGACGATCGGTCCGGAGGAGTACCTCGGCCACCTGTCGACGGTCTCGGCCTATCTGCTGCTGCCGGAGGACGCCCGGGCGGAGGTGTTCCGCCGGATCCTGGCGGTGCTGCCGGAGCGCGTCGGACTGGACGCGGACATCACCGTCCACCTCGCTCGGCGCCGCTGATTCGTGGCTTCTGCCAGTACGACGGCGCGTCGGGCTGCGCCAGACTTCCCAGCACAGCACTGGGCTGCGCACACGGGAGGACGACACGATGAGCGTGCAGCAGTACGACGGGATCGGCGAGGCGTTCGAGGGCTTCAAGGCCCTGCCGCTGACGCGGTTCGGGGAGGTGCCGAGCTTCCTCGCGATGGTCGGGGACGTCCGCGGCAAGGCCGTCCTCGACCTGGCGTGCGGAACGGGCTTCTACAGTCGCGAGGTCCGTCGGCGCGGCGCCGCGGAGGTGCTCGGGGTCGACATCTCCACCGAGATGATCGCCGCCGCCGAGTCGTTCGAGCAGCGCGACCCGCTGGGGGTGCGCTACGAGGTCGGCGATGTGGCCGAACTGCGCGAACTGGAGCGGCAGTTCGACGTGGTCCTGGCGGTGCAGTGCCTCAACTACGCGGAGGACCGCGCGTCGCTGGACCGGATGTGTCGCACCGTCCACCGCAGCCTGGTGCCGGGCGGGGAGCTCTTCGTCTTCGCCCAGAAGCCGGACTACGCCTTCGACTGTCTCACCCTGGAGCAGTACGGGTTCCGCTGCGAGCCGACCGGGGAGCACGTCGAGACCGGCCCGCGGGTACGGGTCACCGCGCTGCTCGACCCCCGGCCGATCAGCATCCTCGGGACCGTCCCGCGCCGCGAGGTCTACGAGGAGGCGCTGCGCGGGGCCGGGTTCTCCGATCTCGAGTGGGTGCCGCTGGGGATCTCCGAGGAGGGCCTGCGCGAGTACGGCGAGGAGTTCTGGGCGGACGTCCTCGCCCACCCGCCGCTGGAGATGCTGCGCTGCCGCGCCTGAGCGGCAAGCGCTGAGCACCGCACGCTGCGCGTGACCATCGACCCCGGGGGACGGCGACCACACCCGCCGCTCCCCGGGGTCGATCGGTTTCCCGGGGAGGCGATCAGTTTTCGAGAAGCGCCCGCCCGGGGGCCGCGCCTAGCGTTGCAGTCATGAACGACATCAGCATTCACTGGACCTTCCTCCCCCACACCGACCCCGAGGCCTCGCTCGCCTTCTACCGCGACCTGCTCGGCTTCGAGGTCCGCCAGGACGTCGGCGGCGGCCCGATGCGGTGGATCACCGTCGGGCCCGCCGGCCAGCCCGGCGTGTCGCTGGTGCTGGAGCCGCCGTTCGCGGACCCGGGCATCACCGAGGACGAGCGGCGTACCATCACCGAGATGATGGCCAAGGGGACGTACGCCCGGGTGGTGCTCGCCACCGCCGACCTGGACGGCGTGTTCGACCGGTTGAAGTCCGGCGGCGCCGAGCTCGTCCAGGAGCCGACCCTGCAGCCGTACGGCGTCCGCGACTGCGCCTTCCGCGACCCGGCGGGCAACATGGTCCGCTTCAACGAAGTGCGCTGACCCCGCCCGACGCCCCACCGAAGAGCCACCGAAGTACCGCCGAGAAGCCACCGAGACACGGAGCGAAGACCACGATGGCCGAGCCGCACGCCGCCGACAGCCACGACCTGATCCGCGTGCACGGGGCACGCGAGAACAACCTCAAGGACGTCAGCGTCGACATCCCCAAGCGCCGCCTGACGGTGTTCACCGGGGTGTCCGGCTCCGGCAAGAGCTCGCTGGTCTTCGACACCATCGCCGCCGAGTCGCAGCGGCTGATCAACGAGACCTACAGCGCCTTCGTCCAGGGCTTCATGCCGACCCTGGCCCGCCCCGAGGTGGACGTCCTGGAGGGCCTGACCACCGCGATCCTGGTCGACCAGCAGCGGATGGGCGCCGACCCGCGCTCCACCGTCGGCACCGCGACCGACGCCAACGCGATGCTGCGGATCCTGTTCAGCCGGCTGGGCACCCCGCACATCGGCTCCCCCAAGGCCTTCTCCTTCAACGTCCCGTCGATCAGCGGCGCCGGCGCGGTGACGGTGGAGCGCGGCGGCAGGACGGTCAAGGAGCGGCGCAGTTTCAGCATCACCGGCGGCATGTGCCCGCGCTGCGAGGGCCGGGGCAGCGTCACCGACATCGACCTCACCCAGCTGTACGACGACACCAAGTCGCTCGCCGAGGGCGCGATCCTGATCCCCGGCTGGAAGCCGGACAGCTGGTGGACGGTCGGGGTGTACGCCAACTCGGGCTTCCTGGACGCGGACAAGCCGATCCGCAGGTACACCAAGAAGGAGCTCCAGGACTTCCTCCACCGGGAACCCACCAAGGTCAAGGTCAACGGGGTCAACCTGACCTACGAGGGCCTGATCCCCAAGCTCCAGAAGTCCATGCTGTCCAAGGACAAGGAGGCGCTGCAGCCGCACATCCGGGCCTTCGTGGAGCGCGCCGTCACCTTCACCTCCTGCCCGGAGTGCGGGGGCACCCGGCTGAGCGAGGCCGCCCGGTCCTCGAAGATCGGCGGTGTCAGCATCGCCGACGCCTGCGCGATGCAGATCAGCGACCTCGCGGACTGGGCCCGGGCACTGGACGAGCCCTCGGTGGCGCCGCTGCTCGACGCGCTGCGGCAGGCGCTGGACGCCTTCGTGGAGATCGGCCTCGGCTACCTCTCGCTGGACCGCCCCTCCGGCACCCTGTCGGGCGGCGAGGCGCAGCGGGTGAAGATGATCCGCCACCTGGGCTCCTCGCTCACCGACACCACGTACGTCTTCGACGAGCCCACCACCGGGCTGCACCCGCACGACATCAGCCGGATGAACGACCTGCTGCTGCGGCTGCGGGACAAGGGCAACACGGTGCTGGTGGTGGAGCACAAGCCGCAGACCATCGCGATCGCCGACCACGTGGTGGACCTCGGTCCCGGGGCGGGCGCGGCAGGCGGCACGGTGTGCTTCGAGGGCAGCGTGGCCGGGCTGCGGAAGAGCGGCACCGTCACCGGCCGGCACCTGGCGGACCGGACGGCGCTGCGGGCGGAGGTGCGCAAGCCCACCGGCTCACTGGCGATCCGCGGCGCGGACAGCCACAACCTGCGGGACGTGGACGTGGACGTCCCGCTCGGGGTGCTGACCGTGGTCACCGGGGTGGCGGGCTCCGGGAAGAGTTCGCTGATCCACGGCTCGATCCCGCCGAGCGAGGGCGTGGTCTCGGTCGACCAGGGGGCGATCAAGGGCTCCCGGCGCAGCAACCCGGCGACGTACACCGGGCTGCTGGAGCCGATCCGCAAGGCCTTCGCCAAGGCGAACGGGGTGAAGCCGGCCCTGTTCAGCGCCAACTCGGAGGGCGCCTGCCCGACCTGCAACGGCGCCGGCGTGGTCTACACCGACCTGGCGATGATGGCCGGGGTGGCCACCACCTGCGAGGACTGCGAGGGCAAGCGCTACCAGGCCTCGGTGCTGGAGTACCGGCTGGGCGGCCGGGACATCAGCGAGGTGCTGGCGATGTCGGTGGGCGAGGCGGAGGCGTTCTTCGGCGACGGCGAGGCGAAGCTGCCGGCCGCGCACCGGATCCTGGAGCGGCTCGCCGACGTCGGCCTGGGCTACCTCAGCCTCGGGCAGCCGCTGACCACGCTGTCCGGCGGTGAGCGGCAGCGGTTGAAGCTGGCCACCCACATGGCGGACAAGGGCGGGGTCTACGTCCTGGACGAGCCGACCACCGGGCTGCACCTGGCGGACGTCGAGCAGCTCCTCGGCCTGCTGGACCGGCTGGTGGACTCCGGCAAGTCGGTGATCGTGATCGAGCACCACCTGGCGGTGATGGCGCACGCCGACTGGATCATCGACCTCGGGCCGGGCGCCGGGCACGACGGCGGCCGGGTGGTCTTCGAGGGCACCCCGGCCGAGCTGGTCGCGGCCCGCTCGACGCTGACCGGCGAGCACCTCGCGGAGTACGTGAAGTGAGACGTCCATGAAGTGAGACGCCCATGAGGTGAACCGCCGGGGCGCCCGCTACCCGAGCGGGAGGACCATCTCCAGGATCCGGGCCCGCTCGTCCAGCACGTACGGCGTCTCGCCGCCCGTGCAGGTGAAGCCGCGCCGCCGGTAGAAGGCGGCGGCGCGGTCGTTCGCCTCGTGGACGCCGAGCAGCATCCACTCGGCGCCGCCCTCCCGCGCCCAGGCGATCACCGCGTCCAGCAGGGCGTCGGCGACGCCGCGCTCGCGGCCGCGGTGCGCCGGGTCGACCCAGACGCCGATCAGGTCGACGGTCGCGGTCTTGCGGCTGGGGATCGAGAGCATGGTGGCGACCCACCGGTCGTCGCCGTCCACGGCGACCAGGCCGATCCGGCCTGGCTCGTTCAGCCAGTCCGTACGGGCCCGCCAGTTGCCCTCGCCCTGGAGCTGCGCGTACGCGTGGGTCTCGCCGAACGCCAGCGGGGTGTCGAGGAGCTGGGCCAGCCGGATGGTGCGCAGCCGCTCCCAGTCGTCGCGGCCGATCCGTTCGATCCGGTACTGCACGTCGTCCCCTGTCGGCGAAAAGCCTCCGCCGTCGGCGGTCGCCGACGACGGAGGCAGGATAACCGCAGCTCAGGTCACGGCTTGAGGCGGACCACCTGCGGGTCGTGGTCGCTGGCCTGCTGGGCGAACTCGGCGTTGATGTGCACCACGTCGTACTTGGCGTAGCCGAGCTCGGGGCTGACCAGGACGTGGTCGAGCACCTGGGAGTTGCCCTGGTAGACGTAGGAGTACTGCTCGGTCTCCGGCAGCTCGTTCACCAGGTCGCGCAGCACGCCGCCCTTGGTGAGCGCGGCCAGCGCGGGCGAGAACTGGTAGTCGTTGAAGTCGCCGAGCGAGACGATCCTGGCCTGCTTGTCGGCGGCCAGCAGCCCGGCGACGAAGGCCTGCTCGACGGTGGCCTGCTTGACCCGCTGCACCTCGGAGCTGCGGGTCGGGGCCTGGAAGCGGCTGTCGATGCCCTGGTCGCCGCCCTTGCTGTTGAAGTGGTTGGCGATCACGAAGACCTTCTGGCCGCGGAACGCGAACTGGCCGACCAGCGGCTTGCGGCTGTTGGTCCAGGCGTCGTCGGTGGGCGCGATCCGGCCGGGCGAGGCGGTGAGCGCGGTGGCGGCGCCGCTGCCGGTGACGCCGACGGCGGTGGTGGCGCTGCCGCCGGGGATGTCGGTGAAGGAGACCCGCTGGGGGTTGAACAGGAAGACCTGGCGGATGTTGCCGCCGGGCTCGCCGCCGTCCTTGCCGTCCTGGGGGTCGACCGAGCGCCAGTCGTAGGCGGGGCCGCCGGCCGCCTTGATCGCGGCGAGGAACTTGGCGACGGTCTGGCTCGCGTCGACGGTGCCGTCGCTCTTGGCGCCGTTGTTGTCCTGGATCTCCTCCAGGGCGACGATGTCGGGCGAGCGCAGGTTGGTGACGACGCCCTGGGCCAGCTCGGCGAACTTGGCGTCCGGGTTGGTGGCGGCCAGGTTCTCCACGTTGTAGGTGGCGACGGTGAGTTCGCGCTCGCTCGCCTGCGGGGTGACCTCGCGCTGGAGGTGGTTGTCCTTGAGGGTGCCGAGGGTGCCGGCCACCAGGGTGTAGCCGCCGAAGGAGTTGTAGTCCAGCGGGCCGGTGGTGGTGCCGGTCAGCTCGTCGCCGACGTTGGCGACCGGGAAGGGCTGCTGGGTGACGGCGGCCTGCTGCTGCACCATCAGGCGGCCGACGTTGGGCTCGCGGTAGGACTCGTAGAGCACGCCGCCGCGCTTGCTGCGCTGGTCCTGGCGGTCGGCGGCGACCCAGAGCTCGTTGTACTTGTCGGTCGCCTGTATCACCCGGACGTCCTTGACCTGGACGAGCATGCCCTCCAGCGACTCGTAGAAGTCCAGGGCGTACTTCTCCGGGTCGAGCCGCCCGGCGTCGATGCTGCCGTCGGGCCCGGCCGGCGGGGCGTAGGTGCCGGGGATGTTGCGGGTGTCCACCACCACGGGGGCGGGCAGCGGGTTGCCGGCCGAGAGCACCGTGACGGCGGGGCCGGTGAGCTCGGTGACGGACTGCGAGCCGCCCGAGGAGTTCGGGTAGTACTCGGTGACCTTTCCGCTGACCAGCACCGAGTCGCCGACCTTCACGGTCGGGTTTCCGCCGGTGAAGACGAAGATGCCCTCGCTGGTGGCCGGGTCGGCGTCCGGGTTCGGGTCCTGCAGCCAGAATCCCTTGGAACTGCCGTACGCGCGCACACCGGTGACGATCCCGGGCACGCCGGTGACCGGCTTTCCGGCCTGCGGGGAGACCCGGGTGGTGCCCTGGATGTCGTGGATCCGCAGCGGCCCGGCCTCGGTGGGCGCGGGCGGGGCGGCGGCCGCACCGGCGGCGACGGCGGACGGCAGCGGGACGAGCACCAGCGAGACGGCGAGTGCGGCCGGGGCGACGGCGGCGCGCAACAGGGCGGCTCTGCGGGGGCGGGGGGCGGAGGCGGTGGTCACCGGGGCATGGCTCCTAGCTCGGGCAGCGGACGCTACTCGCGTAGAAGGAAGGTCGGGAGAGAGCGGGGGACGGCTCCCGTTCCCCCGCGGCGCCCTCAAGATACGCGCGTAGAAAATGCCCCGACAAGACCTCGTCAATGAACTGTCGGTTCCGGCCCGGTGACGTGCGGAAGCGTCGATCCGGCTCTTTCCCAGGCTCCTTCCAGCAGCCGCCCAGCAATTCCCCAGCTTGACCGTGCCTTTGCCCGGCTTTACCCGATCCGTTCCACGATCAGCTCGCACAACTCGTGGGTGCGCAGCGCGTCGTGGGCGTCCAGGGTCTTCCCGGCCCGGACGGCGTCCAGGAAGCCCAGCACGCACTGCTCGATCCCGCGCTGACGGGCCACCGGCACCCAGTCGCCGCGCCGCCGGACGGTGGGCTGGCCCCGGTGGTCGATGACCTCGGCGAGGTTGCGCACCTCGCGCTTGGAGTCGCCGCCGGAGACCTCCAGCACCTCCTCGGTCGAGCCGGAGACCCGGTTCATGATGCCGAGTGCGGTGAAGCCCTCCCCGCCGAGCGTCAGCACCACGTGCTCCACCAGGCCCTCGCGGTCCTTGCGGGCCCGGACGTCCACCTGCTCGATCTCGCCGGGGACCAGGAAGCGGAGAAGATCGACAAGGTGAATGAAATCGTCGAAAACCAGCGAGCGAGCCTCTTCGGCAAGACCCTCTCGGTTCTTCTGGAACACGATGAGGTCGCGGGGACGCTCCCTGGCCTGCACGTACGCGGGGGCGTACCGGCGGTTGAAGCCGACCATCAGCGAGCGGCCCAGCCTCTCGGCCAGGTCGGTCAGGCGACGGGCTCCGTCCACGTGATAGTCGAGCGGCTTGTCCACGTAGACGTCGACACCCGCTGTGAGCAGTTGCTCCACGATGGGGACATGCTGGTCCGTGGCGGCGTGCACGAAGGCGGCTCGGATGCCGCTGCCGATGAGTTCGCCAAGATCGGTGAAGCGAGCCGCCGGGTCGATCCGGTAGGCGTCTCCGAGACCGTCGAGCTTCGCACGGTTACGGGTCATCAGCCGAAGGTCAAGACCGGGCAGAGCTCCGAGGACCGGCAGATATGCCTTCTGCGCGATGTCGCCGAGGCCGATCACCCCGACCGGTAGCAGGGCGGCGGAGGCCGGTGTCTGACTCATGGGATCTCCCGTGGTGTGTGGACGATCATCGGCACACCCACCCTACGTGCCGAGCTCCGATCGACAGGACCATCGCCCCCTCCGCCCCCCGGGGACCGAGGTCCTACCGCAGGAACGGCGAAGCCCCGCCCGTGCGCCCTGGGGGATCGACGCACGGGCGGGGTGTCGGCCCGTCAGCCCTGCCGCGGCACCGGGTTGGCCGGGGAGTCGAGCCACGCCGTGTGGCCCTCGGCGGTGACCGTCAGGCCGAAGCGCTCGAAGCCGGGACGGCCCCGCCCGTCCCACCAGCGGTACGCGGCTTCCACCTCGTCCCACAGCTTGCGCGGACCGGACTGGTACACCTCGTACTCGGTGCGGCCCTTCTCGTAGTCGGCGGACGCCCACGACTGCTTGTCCCGGCTGTACTGCCACAGCGTGTACGCGCCGTTCTCCATGCGCTCGGCCCGCCAGAACGCGCGCGGGACCCCGAGCCCGATGACGAACAGTTGGAACCAGTCGCCGGTGTCCCTCGGGGACAGCGTGGTCATGCTCTTCACGCCGTCCGCCGGCCACTCGACCCCGTGAAGGTACTCCTCGAACAACGGCCTTTCGGTGCGCTGTTGGCGAAGCCTCATGAAGGCCGACCCTCCGACGAAGTTCCCGCGGGCCTCCGTCCTGTCCTCGTTCACGACCAGGCGGACGATCTGCTCGCCGCCGTACTCGGTGCCGAAGGGGGCGACGATCACCCCGCCCGGGGCCGACTGCTCCAGCCACGCCGGAGGGATCTCCACCACGGAGCAGGTGGCGATGATCCGGGTGTAGTGCCCGCCCCCTGCCCACCCGTCCCGGCCATCGCCGACGATCACGGTCGGCGAGAGCCCGGCCCGGTGCAGGTTCTCCTGGGCCCCCTTCGCCACCTCGGGGTCGACCTCCACCGTGACCACATGGGAACTCCCCAGGCGGTCCGCGAGAAGCCCGGCGTTCCAGCCGGTGCCGGTGCCGATCTCCAGCACCCTGTCCCCCGGCTGCACGTCCAGGTCCCGGAGCATCGAGACCACCATCGTGGGCATGGAGTTGGACGAACTCGGGGTCGTCCCGAGCCCGTCACCCTCGTGCTCGCCGTCGTCCCACTGGGTAGTGAGCGGGATGTCCGAGTAGACCGCCCGCTCCCACACCTCCGGGTCCTTGGAGCGGTCCACGAGGGCGTTCTGCTTCGTGCCGTCGGAGATGCCCGGCCAGATGCGGTCCGGGACGAACAACTCGCGCTTTACGGCGGTGAAGGAGGGAAGCCAGTCCGATGAAAGTGCGCCGCTGGCCACCAGCGCGGAGGCGAGCCCCTGAGGGCCCGCCTCCTTGTGCGTCTCGCTCACTGACTACTTACCGCCCGCCGGGTTCTGGCCGTCGGAGGTGTTGCCCCCCTCGTCCGAGCCGCCCCCGCCGTGGCCGGAGCCCTTGTTGCTGTCGTCCTGCTGCTTGCCGCCCTTGCCGTCGCCCGAGCCGCTTCCGCGCTTGCCCATGTCAGTACCTCCGTCATGCTGGTTGAGCCCGGCCTGCTTGCCCCGGGGCGGGTGATGCGCCGTTCCTGAGTTCCTTCCGCCCTGGGGGTTCGCCTCCGGCTCCTCGGATCTGCTGGTCCGTCAGCAGGAAGGTACGGAGTGACCGGAGCCCGTCGCCATGAAGTTCTACGGGATTCCACGCGAGTTGGTGCAGGTCAACCGAGCAGCCCAGCCGCCGCGCCGATCAGCTCCTGCGCAGCTGGGCCGTAGACGGCCAGGTCGGACAACTCGGCGAAGGTCTCGGCGTACATCGCGACCTCCGAGGGCTGTGTGATCGTCAGGTAGCCGGAGATGAGCTCCACGTTCACCTGGGCGGTATCGAAGATCCAGAACCCCTCAGCCGGCCACCGCACCCGATCCGGTCGCATCGGCACGATTCCCATGCTGACATTGGGAAGTGACCCCACGGTCGCCAGGTGGTGGAGCTGGCCGCGCATCACGGCGGCACCGCCGATGCCGGACCGGAGCACCGACTCCTCCACCAGGAACGCGAACCGGCGGCCTCCCTCGCGGACGACCCGCTGGCGCTCCATGCGGGAGGCCACGGCAGCGGCTACGTCGTCCACCAGACCGCGGCGCTGCTGGATGGCTCGGAGAGCTGCCTCCGTGTACCCAGGTGTCTGGATCAGCCCGGGGATCAGCCACGACGAGTACGACCGGAACCGGTGCGTGCGCTCGTACAGCGGACGGCGGGCCTCCTGGGCTTGCTTGAGCCCGGCCCGCTCCATCCGACGCCACTCCACGAACATGCCCGCCACGGCTCGAAGCTTGGCAACCAGGTCAGCCGCTCGCTCGGGCACACCGCACGCCTCGCACCAGGCCCGGATGTCGTCCTCGGACGGCGGGGTGCGGGCGTTCAACAAGCGGCTGACCTTGGACGGGTACCAGCCGCAGGCGGCGGCCAGGTCGCGCCCGCTGAGCCCGGCGTCCCGCTGTATCTCGCGGAGCTGGTCCGCAAGACCTTGGCGGGCACGCTGGACACTCGAGGATGCCGAATCAGCCATGTGCTCGGTACCGATCAGGCGGGGTGGAACTCCGCGTGCGGGATGGCCCTCTCCCAAGCTGCTTCGTAGGCCGCCAGGTACCGGGCGGCCAGCTCGGCGTCCTCGCGGACCTCCATCTTGGCCGGGGCCCACTGACCTTCGCCGGTGAAGTGGTGCAGGACCACCACCCGGCCGTCCATGACCCACCCGTCCAGGCCGGGGAGCAGGAGGTCACCCGTACGGGAGCGGGGCAGCCACCGAACCTCTTCGCCCGCAGCGACGTTGGGGAACGTCACGTCGTACTCGTACCGGATGTAGTCGGTGACGGGCTCCGAGACCACCCGCAGGCGGCGCATGGAGACACCCCTTCCCGTCACCTCGGTCACCACGTCCAGCCACGACCGCCACCACGACTCCTGGTCGGCCGGGTCGAGCCGCTTGCCCTGCTGCCAGGCGATGAACTCGGGATCGTCCAGCATGTAGCTGTCCCGCATCTCCAGGTGCACCGCAGAGTGCTCGGCCTTCGCCAACTGCTCACGAACCGCTGTTGCCACCGCTGTTGTCCTCGTCCTCGGGTCGGGGGATGAACTGGATCATGTTGGCAGGCAGCCGGATCATGAACTCGTGGTCCGGGATGTCCGTGGTGTGGCCGGGGATCGAACCGACCTCCTGCGCAGCCGCGATGTCCTCGGCGCTGGCCTTGTAGGACTGGATGAGCAGGTCCCCCGTCTCCGTCTCCCGCCAAATGGTCGGGGAGCCGTCATCCGGGGTGTTCGGGTAGATCCCGAGGAACTCCAGAGCCATGCCGCCCTCCACCGTCGATCAGGTTCTCCGTGGTTCCAAGGATGCTGATCAGCCGTGCCCCTGTCAGGCGAATCAGATCCTGATCAACACTCGGGGAATCCAGGTAGGTATCCGAGGGGTCATGGTTCCGCCACCCTGCGCGGTCCGTCGTACGGCGGTTCGGGCACGATCCCCGGCCGGGGTCGGGAGGGTGGGGTGGGGCTCGGTGGGGCCGGTCGGTGGGGCCGGGACGGTAGGGGAAACCCGACCACCGTTCCTCGACCTGGCTGTCATGACGTCACCCGCCCGCCGCGGCTGCAATGGTGAGGTGCTCACTCACCAGCCCCGCCGGGCTCCGGGAGCGGACGGGCGCAGGTGGTACTGGTGCGCCGGTTGGCTCGCCTGTGCCGCCTGGGCCGCCGTGTTCCCCCTCGTCTCGCCGCTCGGGCCGCACCGGACCTGGGGCGCCGTCGCCGCGGTCGGCTACCTCGTCGCGGCGGTCGCCGTCCTGCTGCCCGCGCGGCGGGACGCCCCGGCCCGCTCGACCGCGCTCGCCCTGGCCGGGGCGGTCGTCCTGCCGCTGCTGCTGCTGGTGCTCTCCGGGGCCGGGCAGAGCGAGGTCGGGGTGATCGAACGGTCCGGCTCGCTGCTGCTGCACCAGGGCTCCCCGTACCTCGACGAGCCGCGCACGGTGGCCGAGGTGACGCCCTACCTGCCGGCGATGGCCCTGCTGGGCGTGCCGCGCGCGGTGCTCGGCGCCGACGGCCTGCCGGCCCGGCCGGCCGGCGATCCCCGGCTGTGGTGCGCCGCCGTGTTCCTCGGCGGCCTGTGGCTCGCCCACCGGGTGCTGCGCGCCGCCGCGCCGGAGGACGGAACGGGCCCCGGACGGAACCGGGGCCCGGTACCGTCCGGGGCGGCCCTCGCGGCCCTGGTCGCCTCGCCGGTCGTGGCGCTGCCGCTCACGGTCAGTGGTGTCGACCTCCCGATGACCGGCCTGCTCTGCCTGGCCCTCGCGCTGGCCTCGGCGGGCCGCCCGACCGCCACCGGGCTGGCGCTGGCCGCGGCCTGCGCGCTCAAGTGGACGGCCTGGCCCGCGGTGGCCGTCGCCGTCGCCCTGCTGGCCGCCACGGCCGGCCGGCGGGCCGCCGCCCGCGGCTGCGGCACGGCGCTGCTCGGCACCGCCGCCCTGGTGCTGCCCGCCGCCCTGCTCGCCCCCGGACCGATGGTCTCCCAGGTGCTGGCCTTCCCGCTCGGCCGCGGCGAGCTGCGCACCGAGGCCGCCAGCCCGCTGCCGGGCAAGCTGCTCGCCGACCTCGGCCCGGCCGGCTGGTACGCGGCGCTCGCCCTGCTGCTGGCCGCCGGCCTGGCCGTCGCCGTCTCCCTGGTGCGCCGGCCGCCCCGCTCTCTGGTCGCCGCCGCCGACCGGCTGGCCCTCGGCCTGGGCGCCGCCTTCCTGCTGGCCCCGGCCGGCCGCTTCGGCTACCTGGCGCTGCCCGTCGTGCTGGCGCTCTGGGCCCGCGTCGTGCCCGGGGCTCGCCCGGTTCCCGCCGCCGCCTCCACCCCGGCCCCGCGGACCGGCGCCGACCGCCCGAACCCCCTCTTCGTCTGACCGACCACCCCTCCCGGATACGAGGCACCGACACCCATGGGCACCACCCTGATCGTCACCAACGACTTCCCGCCCCGGCAGGGCGGCATAGAGACCTTCGTGCACGCGATGGCCGTCCGCGTACCCGACCACGACGTGGTCGTCCACACCTCCGCCGAGCCGGGCGCCGCCCGGTACGACGCCACCCTGCCCTTCCCGGTGGTCCGCGACCCGGCCCGCACCCTGCTGCCCACCGCCCGGGTCACCCGCCGGACGCTGGAGATCGCCCGCGCCCACGGCTGCGACCGGGTCTGGTTCGGCGCCGCCGCGCCGCTGGCCGCGATGGCGCCCGCGCTGCGGCGCGGCGGGATCGAACGGAGCGTCGCCACCACCCACGGCCACGAGATCTGGTGGGCCCGCGCCCCGCTGGCCCGTCGGCTGCTGCGCCGGATAGGCGACCACGTGGACGTGGTCACCTACCTCGGCGAGTACACCCGCCGCCGGATCGCCCCCGCGCTGGGGCCGCGGGCCCGGCTGGAACGGCTCGTCCCCGGTGTGGACGCGGGGACGTTCCGGCCCTCGGCGGAGCACCGCCGGGCGGTCCGCGCCGAGTACGGCCTCAGCGACGCCCCGGTGGTCCTCTGCGTGTCCCGGCTGGTGCCCCGCAAGGGCCAGGACGCCCTGATCCGGGCGCTGCCGCTGATCCGCCGGAGTGTCCCGGACGCCGTCCTGCTGCTGGTCGGGCAGGGCCCCGACGAGCGGCGGCTGCGCGGGCTGGCGGACCGGCTCGCGCCGGGCGCCGTGGTGTTCGCCGGCGGGCTGGAGCACGACGCGACCGCCCGGTACTACGCGGCGGCGGACGTCTTCGCCATGCCGTGCCGGACCAGGCGGGCCGGCCTGGAGGCGGAGGGCCTCGGCATCGTCCTGCTGGAGGCCGCGGCCGGCGGCCTGCCCGTGGTGGCCGGCCGCTCCGGCGGCGCGCCCGACGCCGTCCTGGACGGCCGGACCGGGAGCGTGGTGGACGGCCGGTCCGTGCCGGCCGTGGCCGACGCCGTCACGGCGGCCCTGCTGGACCGGGACCGGGCCCGGGAGTTCGGGCGGCGGGGCCGCCGCTGGGTGGCCGACCAGTGGTCCTGGGAGGCCTCGGCCGAGCGGCTCACCCACCTGCTCACCCCCGGCGCGGAGCTGCGCCCCGTCACCGCCCCGCCGGCGGGATGACCGGCCGCCCCCGCAGGTACGCCAGCACCGCCAGCACCCGCCGGTTGCCCTCCACCGGGTCGACGTCCAGCTTCATGAAGATGTTGCCGGCGTGCTTGACCACCGAGGCCTCGGTGACGGTCAGCCGCTGGGCGATCGACTGGTTGTTGAGCCCCTCCGCCATCAGCCCCAGCACCTCCCGCTCACGCGGGGTGAGCCGCTTCAACGGCTCGTCGGCGGTGCGCTGCCCGAGCAGCACCCGGACCACCTCCGGGTCCAGCACGGTCTGCCCGGCCGCCACCCGCTCCAGCGCGTCGATGAAGTCGGTGACCTCGCCGACCCGGTCCTTGAGCAGGTAGCCGAGGCCGCCCCCGGTGGCGGAGTCCTCGCCGAACAGCCGGGTCGCGTAGGCTGTCGCCACGTACTGGGAGAGCACCAGGACGGGCAACCCCCGGTGCCGGGCCCGCAGTTCGACGGCGGCCCGGAGCCCCTCGTCGCGGAAGTCCGGCGGCATCCGGACGTCGGTGATGACGACGTCGGGCCGTTCGGCGTCGACGGCCCGGGCCAGCTCCCCGGCCTCGCCGACGGCGGCGACCACCCGGTGCCCGACCCGGCCGAGCAGCTCCACCAGGCCGGCCCGCAGCAGTACGGCGTCCTCGGCGAGCACTACCCGGAGCACGGGACCTCCACGCGCAGTCGGGTCGGTCCGCCGACGGGGCTGGTCACGATGAGTCGTCCTCTCAGGATGGCCACCCGGTCGGCCAGCCCCTGGAGGCCGGCGCCGGCGGCGGGATCGGCCCCGCCACGGCCGTTGTCGGTGACGAGCAGCACGAGCTTCCCGTCCTCCAGGCGCGCCGCGACGTCGACCTCGTCGGCGCCGCTGTGCTTGGCGGCGTTGGTCAGCGCCTCGGTGACGGTGAAGTACGCGGCGGTCTCCACCGGGCCGGGCAGCCGGTGCGGCAGGTCGATGTCGACGGTGACCGGGACGGGGTGGCGCAGCGCCAACTCGGCGACGGCGGCGGGCAGTCCGTGATCGGTCAGCACCTGGGGGTGGATCCCGCGCACCAGGGTGCGCAGCTGCTCCAGCGCCCGCCGGGCCTCGCCGCGGGCCCGGGTGACGAGTTCGGCGGCGGCCGGCTCCCGGCCGCGCAGCTCCAGTTCGGCCAGGCCCAGGGTCATGCTCAGGGCCACCAGCTGCTGCTGGGCGCCGTCGTGCAGGTCGCGCTCGATCCGGCGCCGCTCCGCCTCGAAGGCGTCCACCAACCGGGCTCGGGAGCGGGTGAGTTCGGTGACCCGGCCGCTCAGGTCCTCGTCCCGCGCCGCGAGCAGCAGCTGCGCCGTCCACACCTGCGCCCCGGCCAGCAGGGCCCCGGTGTAGGCGCAGACCACCAGGCCGAGCAGCCCGGCGGCGGTGCCGGGCAGGGCCGCGAGCGGCTGCGAGATCGGCTGACCGGGGATCAGCATCACGGTGTCCGGGCTGACCGCCCACACGAACACCGGCGCCGCCGACAGCAGCAGCGAGAACCCGAACAGCGCGACGAAGCCGAGGCCGCTCGCCGTGAACAGCACGGCCTGGACCAGCAGGTACGCCAGTTCGCGCCAGGTGGCCCGCTCCCTGAGCCTGCTCCGCAGCCGGACGGCCGCCCCCGCGCCGGGCAGCGCACCGTGCGGGTCGGCCAGCGGCACGGGCTCGACCAGCAGCAGCCGCCGCCGCTCCAGCGCGCCGAGCGGCACCCCGAGCACGGCCGTCCCGGCCAGCACCAGCAGGCCGATCCCGACCACGGACAGCCCGAGGCCGACGAACAGCAGCACCGCGAGCAGCACCAGCACGGCGGTGCCCTGGAGGGTGCCGGTCAGCAGGAACGCCCAGACGCGCAGCGGCCACGCCGACCACAGGAAGCCCAGCGGCCGCCGTCGCAACTCCGCCCAAACGGTGACTGTCCGGACGGTGACCGACCGGACGGTGACCGGCACGGCGCTCATGGCACTCCCCCTCCCCGGACGCGTACGAACCCTGCGGCCCGACCCTACCGGGCGACGGGCCGACGGCGGTTCGGGGGCGGTCCGGGGGCGGTCCGGGGCGGCTCGGGGGCCTCCGGGACGGGTGCGGCCGCGGTCCGCCCCTGCCGATCATGCCCGCGAGGGCATGGCGTGATAGCGGAATCGGTCTTGGAAGGGACGGGCCCGCAGGTCATAGCGTCGAGGGAGTGCACACCAGGGTTCTCGACGAAAGGGTCCACCATGGCCACCACCGCACGCATCAGCAGGCACCTGACGGCCAGGAGGGTCGTCGCCGCCTCCTTGGCCACCGCTGCGATCGGCCTCGCCGCCGTGGGCAGCGCGGACGCCGACGCCCCACGGCCGGGCCGCGTCGAGGTGCTCGAACTCAAGCTCCAGAACGACCAGTACGAGACCGTGGACGTCGGCCCGGCCGGGCCGAGCCTGGGCGACCAGGACGTCTACTCCGGCGGCACCGTCCAGGACGGCCGCACCGTCGGCCGCGGGGGCGGAAGCTGCCAGGTCGTCCAGGTCCACGGCGCGGAGGTCACCAAGCACTGCCTGCTCACCATCGAGGTCGAGGGCGGCTCGCTGACGATGCAGTCGCTCTGGACGAACGGCTCGGGCGCCCCGCTCGACATGGCCGTCACCGGCGGCACGGGCGCCTACGGCGGCGCGCGCGGCACGGTCCGCTTCTGGGACATCGGCACGCCGGACGAGCGGGCCCGGGTCGAGATCCAGCGCTGATCCGCCGGGCGCACCCCCTCCGTGCCGCGCGGCTACCGGTCAGCGGCTGCCGGGCTCCGGGGGCAGTGGCAGGGGCCGCGTGCAGGTGGAGCGGCGGACGTAGGCGAGGCCGTCGTACTCCTCGGCCAGCACCGTCGGCGCCAGTTCGAAGCGGTAGCTGAACCGGGGCACGCCCGCGCCGAAGCTGCGCAGGTAGTGGCGTTCGGCCAACCAGGCCTCGACGGCGGGCTCGCCGCGGGCGGCGCGCAGGTCGATCAGGTGGTCGTCGCGGTGGGCGGCGGCGAGCCGGCCCTCGACGGACTTCGGTCCGCCGCCGCCGATGCCGTGCCGGCGCGGCGGGCGGGCCCGGGTGGAGCCGGTGCGGGCCCGGAAGGCGCCCTTGCCGAGGAGCAGGCCGAGGGCGTAGTAGCCGTCGCCGTAGCGCTCCCGGAGGTGGCGGCCCATGGCGGGGACGCCTGCCGCGTAACGGCCGGTCATCACATGGCTGTTGTGGGCCCACACGGCCGTCCGCACCCCGGTGCCGTCGTGGAGTTCGGCGACGGCCTCGGCCATGTGGCGGTCCCGGGCGGCGAGCGATCCCTCCTCGGTCCTGCCGTCGGTGCCCAGCGGTGGGCGGCGGGCCAGGTCGGCGGCCCGGACCAGGTTGCGGGCGTGGGCGATCGCCCGGTCGGTGGCGGCGGCACCGGCCAGGGCCGCATGGTCCTCCCGGCGGTCCACCAGTTCGTCGAGCAACTGCCGGGCACCGGCGTGCAGTTCACCGCCGCCTTCGAGGTCCCCGGCCGGGGTGCTGTCGCCGATCGCCCGCAGGGTGCGGTGCACGGCGGCGGCCCGCCCGGGCGCCACCTGCCGGAGGAAGGCGTGGACCTCCTCGGCCGATCCGGCGCTGCGCTGCGGATCGACGCCGACGAAGCGCACCCGCCGGGCCTCGGGCAGCGCCCGGTTGTGCTCGCGCAACCATTCGACCAGGGCGAGCACTTCGTAGGTCTTCCAGGTCCAGAAGCCCAGCCGGTCCAGGGCGGTGACCGGGTCGCCGGTGCCGTACCGGACGTAGGCGTCCACCGCCCCGGCGGAGGCCGCGCTGGCCTCCATGGCCAGGGCCCCGAAGTCGAGTTCGCGGACCAGGAATTCGAGCAGCCGGTGCTTGAGCCGGAAGAACTCGGCCGTCCCGTGGGTGGATTCGCCGAGCCCGACGACCCGGGCCTCCCCCAGCACCCGGCGCAGCGGAGCCAGGTCGCCGGCCGGGGCCCCGGCGTCCAGACTGTCGAGCGGGACGGCGTTCGCCGCCAGCCAGTCCGTCACGTCATCGCCCACGTCCGCCCCTTCCGCGCCGCCCCGGCATCCGATCCTACGCGAACGAGTGGGCGGGTCCGACCACGGTTGCCCAGGATCTGACGCCTGGTCAACAATCGTTCCGCCGAACGGCGTCGAGGATCTCCCGGAGGTCCGCCAGCGCCGATTCGGCCCCTTCGGCGACGGCCACGCCCGCGACGTTGACCACCACCTCGTCGACCCCGGCCCGGCCGTAGGCGGCCAGGCCGGCCGCCACCGCGTCGGCGTCGCCGTGGACGAAGGTGCCGGAGTCGACCAGGGCCCGGGCGCCCAGCGAGGGGCTGGACGGGTGCACCCGCAACCCGGCCCGGCGGAGCATGTCGGTGTAGTGCGGCGAGGCCAGGTGCGCGTGGGCGGCGTCGTAGGCGAGCCGGTACGGGTTGCGCCCCGGGCGGTCCAGGGCCGCGTGGACGACGGTGACCAGCCTGGGCACCGGCCGGCCCGCCTCGGCCGCGCCCCGGGCCAGCGCCGGGGTGAGGACGTCCCGCAGGTACCCGGGCGGGGTCATCCAGGTGATGGCCGCGTCGGCCTCCCGCCCGGCCACCCGGGCCAGCGCCGGGCGGAGCACTCCGAGGCCCAGCTCCACACCGGGGTGGTCGAGTTCGTCCGGCAGTCCGCCGCGGGCGGCCCCGGCGAGCAGCGCCCGGACGGTGCGCAGGTACCCGGCGGCCGCCTCGCCGGGGCGCGGGTAGGGCGCGCCGCGCAGTTCGGCCACGAAGTCAGCGGCGCCCGGCCCGAGGCCGAGGACGGTCCGGTGGCCGGTCAGCCGGGCCAGCGAGCGGGCCTGGAGGGCGGCGTCGAGCTCGTGCCGCAGGGGCATCAGCGCGACGGCGGTGCCCACCGGCACCCGGTGGCCGAGCCCGGCCAGGTAGGCGAAGGCCTGGTGGGTCTCCAGGCGCAGTGACTGGCCCTGCCACAGCCGCGCCGCCCGGCCCTCCCGCACGAGTTCGGCGTACGGGACGAGCTGGGCCGGGTCGCTGGGCATGACCGGGAGGACGACGGAGATGGGCACGGGTCGGCTTTCGGTGCGGGGACGGTCGGAACCGGGACGGGCAGCACGGCGGCAGTCGGTGCGTCGCGGGCAGTACGGGGACGGGCAGTACAGGGACGGTCAGTGCGGGGCGCTGTCGGCGAGGTAGCCGGCCGCCTGGAGGCGGAAGAGCCGGGCGTAGACGCCCTCGGCCCGGAGCAGTTCGTCGTGGGTGCCCTCCTCCGCCAGCCGGCCGTTCGCGACGACGACGATCCGGTCGGCGATCCGGACGGTGGAGAACCGGTGGGCGATGACCAGGGAGGTGGACTCGCCCGCGATCTCGCGCAGCCGTCCGAAGATCTCGGCCTCGGCCTCGGCGTCGATCGCGGCGGTCGGTTCGTCGAGGACGACGATCGGGGCCCGGCGCATGAACGCCCGGGACAGTGCGATCTTCTGCCACTGGCCGCCGGAGAGCTGGTGGCCCTCCTCGAAGTGCCGGCCGAGCATGGTGTCGTAGCCGCCGGGCAGGGCGTCCACGACGGGGGCCGCGCCGGCCGACCCGGCGGCCTGCCGGACCCGGTCGAGGTCGTCCAGCGACTCGACCCGGCCGAAGCCGATGTTGTGCCGCACGCTCATCTCGTAGCGGATGAAGTCCTGGAAGATCACGCCCATGTTCCGTTGCAGCCCGTCGATGTCGTACTCCTCGATCGGGACGCCGTCGATCAGGATCTGGCCGCCGGTCGGCTCGTACATCCGGGTCAGCAGCTTGACGACGGTGGTCTTGCCGGCGCCGTTCTGGCCCACCAGGGCGACGCAGGCGCCGGCCGGGATGCGGAAGCTCAGCCGGTCCAGAACGGGCCGGTCGGTGCCGGGGTAGCGGAAGCTGACGTCACGGAACTCGATGCCCTCGCGCAGGGTGGCCGGGAAGGGCCGGTCGCCGCCGGCGATCCGGCGTTCCGGGAGGTCGAGGAAGCCGAACAGGTTGCCCAGGAAGAGGGTGTCCTTGTAGAGGGCGGCGGCGCCGAGCAGCAGTCCGTGCGCGGCCACCTGCACCGTGCCGATGGCCTGGAGGTAGCCGGCCAGCTCGCCCACCCGGCTGCCGTCGGCGGCGTCCCGGATCGCCCACAGCAGGGCGCCGGAGGAGGCGAGCACGCTCAGCAGACCGAAGCCGCCGACGGTGACGGACTGGCGGCGGGCCACGCCGCGGTCGATCCGGAAGAAGCGGTGGACCAGCTCCCGGTAGCGGTCCAGCAGGTAGGGGCCGAGCTGGAAGAGCCGGACCTCCTTGAAGGAGTGGTCGGTGGTGGTCAGGTACTGGTAGTAGTACAGCCGCCGACGGTCGGCCGTACGGGCGTACTCGATCTCGAAGACCTTGTGGCCGAACGCCATGTGGGCGATCACCGAGGGGACCGGGGCCGCCAGGATGACCAGCGCCACCCAGGGGCTCCAGGCGAACAGCACCGCGCTGACGGACAGCAGGGTGACCAGTTCGCGGGCGGCCTCCAGCATCTCGGCGAACAGCTGGTAGACGCGGCCGCCGTTGCTCTCCTGGAAGGCCCGCTGGAGCTTGTCGTACGCGTCGGCGTCCTCGTACTGCTGGAGGTCCAGGGTGATGCCCTTGCGCATCACCTGCTCACCGATGCTGGTGGTGAGCTCCAGGCGCAGCAGCGAGTCCAGGTACTGGACGGCGACCCCGAGCAGGTGGCCCGCCACGGCGAGGGCGAGCAGTTGGTAGCCGGCCCGCAGGGCGTCGTCGCGGGCCCCGGCCACGCCGCCGACGGCGTCCGCGACGCTCTGCACGACCTGCGCGGTGAGCGCGATCTGCAGGCCGGGGACGGCGGCGTTCAGCACGGTGCAGAGCGCGTAGCCGGTGACCTTGCCGGGGCTGAGCCGCCAGAACAGCGCGATGACGCGCAGCCAGGTCATCGTCCGCCCTCCCGTCCGGTGCCGCGGCCGCCGTTCCCGGCGGGGGGCTCGGCGGCGGGCTCGGCAGCGGCCTCGGCGGCGAGCCGGCCGCGGACGGCGCGCAGGGTGTGCCGCCACAGGCCGTAGGCGCGCTCCTCGCGGGCCAGGTCGATCGGCAGCAGCCGGTTGACCTGGAGGTGCGCGAGGCTGGCGAGCACCTGCCGCTCGCTGCCGACCAGCCGCCCGGCCCCGGCGGCCCGGCGGACCGCCGCCGCGGCCGCACCGGCGGCGGGCCGCTGGGCGGCGAAGGCCTCGGCGAGCAGCAGCCGGTGCCGGGCGCCCTCCTCGTGCGGGCGGCGCGGCCAGGGCCGCAGCAGCTCGCAGAGGTAGTCGCGGTCGGCGCGGAAGGACCGGCGGACGGCCTCGTCGTCGGCCCGGCCGCCGGGGGCGAGGTCCGCGCGGTCCGGCAGCGGGACGCCCCACTGGGCGTACAGCAGGTCGACGGCGGCGACCAGCAGCGGCTCGGGCCGCAGGTCGGGGCGGGCGGCGAGCAGCCCGACCGAGGCCTCGCTGCTGGCCTCGAAGAGCCGCTCGACGGCGTCGTAGCAGTCGGCGCCGCCGTAGCGGGCGACCTCGGGCGCGTAGGAGGCCACCGCGAGGTCCCGGGCGAGGCCCCGGCCCGCCAGGTCACGCCCCCAGGCGAGCAGCCGGGCCAGCGTGCGCGGCGCGTCGGTGCTGCGCACCCGCAGCCGCAGGTGCGGGTGGGGGTCGGCGTAGCGGAGGTAGAACCAGCGGTCCAGCAGGCCCTCGGCGCGCAGCTCGGCGAGCAGGTCGGGCAGCGGGCCGGTGAGGATCTCGTCCTGGCGCTCCGGGCCGGCGTAGACCTGGAGGAACGACCACTCGCCGCCGGGCAGGTGCCGCGGCACCGGGGCGGTGGTCCGGCCGCCGGCCGGGTGGCGGGCGGCCGAGGCGGCGTCCCGGACGATCAGCGGGACGACGACCTCCTCGTGGTGGCGCCGCCCGTGCCCGTCCGTCAGCCAGAGCCGGTCGTGGACGGGCAGCAGCTCCTGGAAGGTCAGCGCCGCGCCCGGTCCGAGCGCCTCGCGCAGTTCGGGCAGGGTCTGCGGGTGGTCGAGGTCGAGCAGCAGCCGGTTGTCGTCCTCGACCAGGTAGACGTGCCGGGGGACGTTCCAGCGGGCCCGCCAGGCCGCGAGGTCGGCGAGGTCGGGCGCGGTGAGCCGCCACTGGGCGGGGCGGAGCACGACCCGGCCGCGGACCACCCGGGGGAGGAACGGCGCCCGGGCGAGCCGCCCCCAGCCGAAGGCGACCGGCAGCACGTACCCGTCGTAGGACACCTCCAGCAGGAACCGGGCCGTGTCGGGGGCGACCAGCGGGCTGAGCATGTGGTGCTGGGCGACGACCACCTCCCGGCCGAGCCGCCGGGACCACAGGTAGAGCCGGCCCTCGGTGGCGCCGAGCAGCAGGTCGTCGAGCGGGACGACCCGGTCCGGCGGCACCGACGGGGTGCTGTTGACCGGGATCTCGTACGGCCGGATCCGCGGCCGGACGGCGACGTTGGCGGCGCGGCCCCAGGTCGGCTGGAAGGCGAGTTCGGCGTGCACGGCGTCGGGGAACAGCGCCTCCTCGCGCCGGGCGTACTCGCGCAGCCGCTCGACGGCGCCGTCCCCAAGCAGGTCGAAGAAGCGGCCGAAGGTGCGCCCGCCCTGGGCCATCCCGTCGGAGCGCAGCACGGCCCGCCACTCGCCGCGGTCGATCGCCTCCCGGTCGGCGGCCTCGATGCTCAGGTAGGCGTCGACCACCGGCAGGACGGGTGCGGTGCCGGGCTTGCCGGGCGGGGCGAGCCGGTCCAGTCTGGCGTCGGTCAGCTCGACCTCGAACGCCCGCTCCCACCAGGCCTCCTGGGCGAGGTCGAGCAGGGCGGCGTCGAACCGGGCGGTGTCCGGCGGGGTGGTGGTGGGCGGCAGGTCGAAGGCGCGGCCGGGCTGGGTGTAGAGCGGCGGCGCGTCCAGGCCGGTGTCGGCGCCGAGCACCTCCAGGACGGGCACCCGGGCGCCGGCGCCGTAGCGTTCGACGAACTCCTCGCGGTAGCGCGCCAGGTGCTGGTGGTCGGTGCCGGAGGCGGCGGCCAGCCGCAGCAGTACGTCGACCGCGTCGGCGGCGGCTTCGCCGACGGCACGGTTCAGGGTAGGTGTGCGCAGGTCGAGGGCCGCGTCCAACTGGTAGGTGCGGCCGCGGTGTTCGGGGACCAGCGCGGTCTGGGCGGCGGCCAGCGCGCGCAGGCCCGCGACGTCGTGGGCGGTCCGGGTCAGGTCGACGACCGCGCGCAGGCCCTCGGCCACGTCCTCGGCCCCGGGCAGCCCGGCGACCTTCTTCAGCAGGTACTCGTCGGGCCGGGCCTCGGTCTGCGGCGGGCGCAGGTCGCTGCCGAGGAAGCCGAGCTCCCACAACTGGCGGACCAGACCGGTGACGGCGTCCTCACCGGCCTCCGGGAAGGCCTCGGCCAGTTCCGCGACCAGCCGCCGGTACGGGACGGGCGCCGCCGCGGTCCCCAGCGCGAGCCGGACCGGACCGGTGGCCCGGATCCGGACGGCCCGCTTGTCCTCCTCGCCGTGCACCTCGGTGAAGGGCAGCACCATCCGGTCCCCGGCGAGGTGCGCGGTGGAGTTCGCGACCACGTCGAGGTGGGGCAGCAGGGCCTGGTCGCCCTCCAGCCGGTGGACGAGCGCGAACAGCCACTCCAGGTCGCTGCGGACCCGGGTGGCGCGGACCGCCGGGCTGCCCAGCCGGGCGGTCGTGCGGTCGCCGAACTCACCCATCGCGACCCCGGCGAACGCCCCGAACGGGGTGGGGCGGGTGGACATCCGGGTGAGGTAGCGCAGCAGCGTGGAGTGCAGGCGCCGGGTGCGGCGCCCGTCCGCCCGGTCGGGCCGCTCCAGGGCGGCCACCAGGTCCTCGCTGGCCACCAGCAGCGCCCGGCGGACCTCCGGGTCCTCGGCGAGGGCGAGCAGTTCGGCCCGGGTGCGGGCCGGGTCGGCGGTGATCCGGTGGTAGGCGTCGACCGGCAGCGCGGGCGCGCGCAGCAGGAAGAAGTCGGCGGGGACGTACCGGGACACCCGGCTCACCGCCCCAGGAAGACGCGGAACCAGACGGGCCGCTCGTCCGCGAGGGCGGCCAGCAGCGCCAGGGCGACGCCCGCGGCGCCGGAGAGCAGCCCCGGATCGTCGACGGTGTTGCCGGGCAGGTCCTCGTCGGCGAACACCACCGGGTGCCGGGGGTCGGCGTACGCCAGCAGCCGTTCCAGCAGTCCGGGCAGCGCCTGCGCGGCCGCCGCGCTGTGCGGGCCGAACTCCTCGGCCAGCATGACGAGTCCGGCCAGGCCGTGGCAGAGCGTGGGGGTGCGCGGCTCGGCGCCGGCGGCCCGGCGCAGCGCGGCCTCGAAGGCCTCGACGGCACTGGCGCGCAGCCCGTCGTCCCCGGTGCAGTCGGCGACGGCGAGCAGGGCCGCGGCGATCCCGGCGGTGCCGTAGCACCAGGCGAGTTGGTCGTGGCAGTGGGCGACGGGCCGCTCGGCGCCGGACTCGTCGACCGGGACGCCGTTGGCCCACAGCGGGCCCTGGTCGTCGGTCAGCCGGTGGCCCAGCAGCCAGCCGGTGAGCGCCGTGAGGGCCTCGCGCTGGCCGGGGCGGCGGTGGCCGGCGGCCCAGGCGGCGGCGAGGGCGACGGCCACCCCGGGCACGCCGTGGGAGACGCCGAGGTTGAGGTAGCCGTGCGGGTACTGCCGGTGCTGGTCGCCGACCGGCGGGTAGGCCTCGGGACGGAGCAGCCAGCCCCGCGCGGTTCCGGCCGGCCCGGCCTGCCGGATCAGCCGGTCGAGCAGCACGGCGGCGGCCTCCCGGACCCGCGGGCCCGGCTCGGGCAGGGCGCTGAGGCAGGTGAGCACGCCGGCCGCGCCGTTGACCAGGTCGTAGTCGGTGTCACTGATCGGCTGCCCGTCCTCCGGCCACGGGGTGGCGATCGCCTGCTCGGCGAGCTGGTCGTACAGGCGCAGCAGGCTGGGCCGGAACCGGGGTTCGTCCTCGGCGCAGTCGGCCAGGGCCAGGGCCAGGCCGGCGGTGCCGCCGAACAGGCCGGGGCCGGAGAGCGGTTCGACCTGGGTGGCGAGCACCGCCTCGCGGATGTGGCCGTGGGCGTGCTCGCGGTCGCCGAGGCCGGCCCGGGCGGCGTACAGGTGGAGCAGGGCGAGGCCGGCCTGGCCGTGGCTCAGGCTCGGCGGGTACCAGCCCATCGGCACGGCGGCCTGGTCGGCGGCGCGGAGCGCGAGTTCGGTCCACTGCTCGGTCGTCGCGGTCCGGGACACCACGAGGCGCACCGTGTCGCGGACCCGTTCGGCGAGCGGGGCGTCGGGGGTGCGGACGGACGGTTCGCCGGTTTCCCGGACGGTGTACATGTGTTCTCCCTCGGAGGGTGGCGCCGGGGCGGTGGCGGCCCCGGCCTGGTGACGGTCCCGGAGTTCGCGGCGGGCCGGGGGTCCGCGGCGGCCCTGGAGTTCGCGGCGGCTGTGGAGTTCGCGGCGGCCCGGCGCGAGAATGGGCGGACGGGTGCTGCCGTGTCCTGTATCCACGGCAGCACCCGTCACCTCACCGGAGGTCAGTCCTGCTGCGGGTTCGAGCAGATGCCCGAGGTGCACAGGGTGGTGCAGACACAGGTCGAGGTCACCTTGCAGCCGATCCGGGTGCAGATGGTGCGGGTGGCGAGGGTGCTGATCGACGGCGTCGGCAGCTGGCCGCCGCCCTGGACCGGCGAGCTGATGCGGGCGTCCAGGTCGAATGCGTTGTCGGACATCGCGAATTCCCTTCGAATCGTCCCGTTCCGGTTTCCCGGGCGGGTTCGGGGGTGCCTCCCCCGTGATTCGATGATGTCCCGGCGGGCTTTCCGTGCCTATTGTCGCGGGCGACAGTCCGGCGACGGTCCGGCGGCTTTCCGTGATTCAGGCGGCGGGCGCCCTGGGGGTGCGGTCCGGCGCAATGAGGTGGGCGTAGGAGGCCAGGCAGCCGGAGAGCCGGGATTCGAGTTCGAGTTTCTCCAGGACGGCCGTGAGATGGGCCCGCACGGTGCGTTCGGTGACCTGTAGCCGGGCGGCCATCTGCTGGTTGGTCAGGCCTTCGGCGAGCATCACGAAAACCTCGCGCTCACGGGGTGTCAGTCGGCCGACACGGTCCAGTGCGTGGGTCCAGGCGGGTCCGCCTGAGGCGGCCGCCGTCGTGGTCGCGAAGTCATTCACGTCATCTCCCCGTTGTCCATCCGACGGATTCGGTGGGGCGGCTCCGTCCGGGCCGCACAGGACAGAACGTAGGCACTGTTCGAACCGGAAGCAACCGTGTTCCGCCGTTGGCTACGGAGCGTCAGGACGGCGCCGGACCGTGGCGTCCGGGCCTCCGGCGGCGGTGTCCGGTGGCACCGGGGGACTCCCCGCACAGGCGGAAGGCGGCGCTCCGGCGAAACCCCCGCCATTCGGCGGGGATGGTTCCATTGGCACCATTCTCACCGTCCGTGGAGGCCTTCGACGGTGCCCGGTGCGGCGATCGGCGGAAACCGGCGCGGGGAATCCGGAATTCGACCCGCCGGTTACCGGGCGGACCCCCTTCCGGCGATCCTGACACAGCCGAAGCTTGACTCCCCGTTGACCAAGTCGGTTAACATTGCCGACATGAGCATTGCAATGCCGGGCTCACCATCGCCACTGCACGTCCGGATCGAGCGTCAGATCCAGTGGTCGATCGAGCGGGGGGAATATGCCGAAGGCGAGTCACTGCCCCCGGCGAGCGACTTGTCCGCGAATTTCCGGGCCAACCGGAACACCGTTCTGCGCGCGCTGCGGAAATTGCGCGCCAAAGGACTCATCGATTTCGGCCGCGGTCGCGGAATCATCGTCGTGGCGCGTTCCGGGGCCGCGCAGGGCGACGTCGCGGGCCTGTCCGAACAACTGCGGCAGCTGGTCGCCGTGGCCGACGCCCACGGCGTGGCCCGCTCCTCGCTGATCTCCGCCATCGAGCGCATGCCCCGCCCGGCCGAGGGCGCGACGGCACCGCGCCGGGCGGGCCACCGCCCGCCGGGACGCCCCTGAGACGGGCCCTGGGGCAGGCTCCGGGTGCGGGTGCGGCTTCCGTGAGCCGGCTTCCGTCGGCGGGTCAGGCGCCCGCGGCGGCGGCCTCGGCGAGGGAGTCGAGGACCGGGCGGAGCAGCGGGTGCCCGTCGGCGCCGGCCCGGACGGCGGCGAAGACCCGGCGGGTGGCGAGGTCGCTGTCGACCGGGCGGACCGCCACCCGGGCCAGGTCCACCCCGCGGAGCGCGGAGCGCGGCACCAGGGCGACACCGGCGCCCGCCGAGGCCAGGGCGACGACGGCGCGGAAGTCGTCGGAGGAGTGCAGCAGGCGCGGCTGGAAGCCGGCGTGCTCGCAGGCGAGCAGGACCACGTCGTGGCAGGGGTTGCCCGGGTAGGGGCCGATCCACGGCTCGTCCGCCAGCGCGGCCACCGCCAGCGGCCCGGCCTCGGCGGCCAGCGGGTGGGCCAGCGGCAGCACGGCCTCGAAAGGTTCGGCGTACAACGGGACCCTGGTCAGCCGGGCGTCGTCGGCGCGCGGGGCGCCGCGGTACTCGACGGCCACCGCGAGGTCGGCGCGGCCGTCCAGCACCATCGGGAGGCTGGCGTCGCCCTCGGCGTCCAGCACCTTGAGCCGCAGGCCGGGGGCGCGACCGGCCAGCAGGCCGATCGCCGGGGCGAGCACGTGCGAGATGCCGGTCGCGAAGGAGGCGACGGTGACCTCGCCCGCGACGCCCGCGCTGTACGCGGCGAGGTCGGCCTCGGCCCGCTCCAGCTGGGCGAGCACCGCGTCGGCGTGGCCGAGCAGGATCTCCCCGGCGGCGGTCAGCCGCACGCCCCGGCCCTCCCGGGCCAGCAGGTGGTGGCCGGTCTCCTGTTCCAGGGCGGCCAGCTGCTGGGAGACCGCGGAGGGGGTCAGGTAGAGGGCGGCCGCCGCGGCGGTCACGGTGCGGTGGTCCGCCACGGCCCGGAGGGTCCGCAGCCGTCGTGCGTCGATCACACGTCAATTCTGCCAGCGCGGCGGAGCGGGCCGTCCGGGGTGCCGCTCCCGGGGCCGTCCGGGGCTTCCGGGACGCCGCCTGCGGGGCCTGCGGGGCGCCGTCGGCAGGGCCGCTCGCAGGGCGGTTTCCGGGGCAGTACCACCGGTGGCGTATTTCGGCCCGAGATCGTCTCGGCCCGTTGACCGCCCGGTCCGCACGGCGCTTGGCTCGGGAACGGACCGGGCCGGGGACTCCGGGGCCCGGTACTCGTCATCTGGGGAGGATGTCCATGATCACCGCCCGTTCCCGCCGCCGGCTCGCCCGCGCCGGCTGCGTCCTGGTGGCCGCCCTCGCGGTCGGCGCCGTGATGCCCGCCGCCGAGGCCCGGCCGCCCAAGGGCGACACCGCCCGGGTCAGCGAGGGCTTCAAGGGGGAGCAGCTGAACGGCGCCTCGACCGGGCTCGGGCTGAGCGCGGACGGCCGTTCGGCGCTGTTCTCGTCGGCCGCGACCGACCTGCTGCCGTCCACCGGCACCCCGAACTCCGGCGAGGTCTACGTCCGCGACCTGCGCAACGGCCACATCGAGCGGGTCAGCGTCGCCGACGACGGCTCGCAGCTGAACGCCCCCACCACGGACGCCTCGATCAGCGCGGACGGCCGGTTCGTGGCGTTCAGCACCGCCGCCACCAACGTCGTCCCGGGCCAGGCGAAGCACGAGAACGACGTGTTCGTCCGCGACCGCTGGACGGGGCGCACCGAGCTGATCACCGGCGGCCTGCTCGCCACCCCGGACGACGAGACCATCCGCAGCGCGGACAACCCCACGCTGAGCGCGGACGGCCGCTACGTCGCCTACGCCTCGAACCGCACCGACCTGACCACCGGCATCCGCCGCGGGAAGATCAACATCTACGTCACCGACCGCTGGACCCACACCACCCAGCTGGTCACCACCGGCCCGGCGGGCGGCACCGGCGCGGACAACCACTCCTACCGTCCGACCATCAGCGCGGACGGGCGCACGGTCGGCTTCGTCTCCCGGGCCTACAACCTCACCGACCCCGCCCCGGGCACCCCCGCGGCCCCGGCGGCGGCGGACGCCGAGCTGGCCGGCCCGCGCTTCTACCCGTACTACGTGTGGTCCGCCGCCACCGGCCGGACGGTCGTCGCCGGTGTGGACACCACCGGCGCCGAGCGCGGCGTCGGCCTGATGGACGCCCGGATCAGCCCCGACGGCCGCTACGCGCTGTACGGCATGCCGACCTACGGCGTCGGCCCCCGCCCCGGCAACCACGGCCTCCGGATGGACCTGTACGTCCACGACCTGGTCACCGGCAAGGTCACCCTGGTCAACACCCCGCTGCCCGGCACCACGCCCACCGACGGCTCCTACGACCCGGCGATCACCGCCGACGGGCGCTGGGTCTACTTCGACTCCGCCGCGGACGACCTGGTCGCCGACGACACCAACCAGTCCTCCGACGTGTTCCGCCGCGACCTGTGGACCGGCCGGATCGAGCGGGTCAGCCTCGCCTCGGACGGCTCCCAGAGCACCGCCGCCGCGCAGAACCCGTACGTGGACGCCGAGGGCGGCACGGTGCTGTTCGACGCCGAGGACGGCAACCTGGTGCCGGGCGACACCAACACCGTCACGGACGTGTTCCGCCGCCGCCTCTGAACCGCGCCCGGCCTCTCCACCCTCTCCACCCTGTCCGCACGGCCCGCCGCCCGATTACGTCTGTTGACGTATTTTCCGCCCGGATTCATCTCAGCTGTTGACCCGGGGGCCGTCCGGCGCTTGGCTCGTTCCCGGACCGACCGCCCGGGGGGGCCTGTCCGACCGGGCGCCGCCCCGCCCTCCGACTGCGGGAGGGCGGGGCGGCGCCGGCCTCAGCGGACGGGCAGCGAGACCTCCGCCGGACCGAAGGCCACCGTGCCGTCCGACGGCGTCTCACCGCCGTACAGGCCGTCCCGGGTGCCGAGCACCAGCGCGAGCCGGTGGCCGGCCGGGAGGTCGTACGCGGTGGGGAACAGCGTGACGTCCAGCGGGAAGGACTGCCCCGCCGTACGGCCGGACCAGCTCTGCGGGGCGTGCGCGATCAGCCGCCCGACGCCGAGCGCGTCCACGTCGTAGAGGTACGCGACGGCGGTGCCCTGCGGGGCGGAGCCGGTCACGGTGGTGTGCACCCGGACGGCCCCGCGCACGGACAGGCCCCGCTCGTACGGCTCCGACTGCCGCACGGCGGCGGCCTCGCGGTCCAGCAGCGGGACCAGGACGGTCGGCGGCTGGTGCAGCCACTGGTCGACCAGGCCGGAGAGCAGCACGGTGCCGCCGCTCGCGCCGGAGGACCGGTCGCCGCGGACGGTGGCGGTGCCGGCCAGGTCCAGCCGCTCGGTGCGGGAGGCGACCGACTCCCAGTCCGGGTACGCCTCGTGGGCACCGCTCGGGCGGACCTCCAGGCCGACGCCCGGCGGCAGGCCCGCGCCCGCCACGCCCTTGAGGTGCTGGTCGAGCCAGCCGCGGGCGTCGTCCCAGGTGGCGTTGGAGAAGCCGAGCAGGCCGGTGAACTCCTGGCTGGCGTGGTCGCCGGGCCGCAGTTCGAGGCGCTTGGGGACGGTCAGCCGCCGGTAGAAGTCGGTCATCTGGCCGGGGTTGAAGAAGCTGTCGCTCCAGCCGTTGGCGAGGTAGACGGCGGCGCCGTTGGCGTTGATCCGGTCCAGGTAGGCCGCGGGCGAGCGGAGCTTCGCCCAGGCGATCACGTCGGGGAGGTCGTGGTCGCCGAACAGGTCGTCCAGGGCGGCCGCGAACTCCGGGCTCTTGCGCCCGGTCAGGCCCTCGATCCGGGCCAGCCGGGTGGCGGCGGCGGTGTGCCGGGTCTGCCCGCTGTACAACGCGTCGGTCAGGTCGGCCCAGCCGCTGAGCGAGGCGACGGCCTTGATCCGCGGGTCGAACGCGGCGCCGAGGAGGGTGAGGCCGCCGCCGAGCGACAGGCCGATCATGCCGACCCGGTCCGGGTCCGCCGGGGTCTGCGCGAGGGCCCAGTCGATCACCGTCGAGATGTCGGCGACGTCCTTGGGCCCGGCGACGTCCACCTCCCCGCCCGAACCCCAGAACCCGCGCACGGTGTACGTCACGACGACGTACCCGGCGGCGGCGAACCGGTGCCCCTGGGCGACGTACTCCAGGTCGTTCTGCCCCCAGCTCGCGGGCTGCACCACCACCGGGTAGCGGCCGCGGGCGTCGGCGCCCGGGGTTCCGGCGGGCGGGGTGAAGACGTCGGCCTTGAGCACGACGCCGTCCCGGGCGGTGATGTCCGCCAGCCGGAAGCCGCCGAGCGCGGACGCGGCGGCGGACCCGAACGCGGTTGCGGCCGGCGCGGGTTGGGCCAGCGCGGGTTGGGCCACCGCACCGGCCCCGAGCGCCAGGGCCAGGGCCAGGGCGGTGCTCGCCGCCCGGTGTCCGCCGGTTCGGTGGGGTCGTGCCATCACGCGCTGCTCCCTCGGTCCACTTGATGTGATCACGACGAGCCTAGTGATCACAGCCGGCCCCGGAGGAGGTGGTGATCAGCCAAATTACTGGCCGGTAACGTGACCTGGCGGCGGAACCGCGAACGGGGGTGGGACACCGGTGCGAGCCGGTGTCCCACCCCCGAGGCGGGAGGGTGGGGCAGTTGGTCTTCGGGCCGCGCGGCGGTGGCGAATCGATTCACCACCACCGCAGCGCGGTGGTGAGCCCGCGGGGACGGGCCGGTTCCGAGCGGCTCGGCCCCGCGGGCGGCTTGTGGGGCTCACCCCTCGTGGGACTCAACCCCTCGTGGGACTCAACCCCTCGTGGGGGTCGGGCCCTTCGTCGGGCTCGGGCCCCGCGCGGGGGTCAGCCCTCCAGCGCGGCGCGGGCGTCCACGAAGGCGGCGACGGCGCGCTCGACGTCCTCGGTGGAGTGGGCCGCGGAGAGCTGCACCCGGATCCGGGCGGCGCCGTGCGGGACCACCGGGTACGAGAAGCCGATCACGTACACGCCGCGCTCCAGCAGGAGTTCGGCCAGGCGGCCGGCCTTCGCCGCGTCGCCGATCATCACCGGGGCGATCGGGTGGTCGCCCGGCAGGATCTCGAACCCGGCCTCGGTCATCTTCGAGCGGAACAGCGCGGTGTTGGCCGCCAGCCGCTCGCGCAGCTCGTTGGACTGCTCGACCAGGTCGAGCACCTTCAACGAGGCGGCCGCGATCACCGGGGCCAGCGAGTTGGAGAACAGGTACGGGCGGGAGCGCTGGCGCAGCAGGGCGACGATCTCCCGGCGGGCGGCGACGTAGCCGCCGGAGGCGCCGCCGAGCGCCTTGCCCAGGGTGCCGGTGATGATGTCCACCCGGTCCATCACGCCGTGCAGTTCGGGGGTACCGCGGCCGCCGGCGCCGACGAAGCCGACGGCGTGCGAGTCGTCGACCATGACCATGGCGTCGTAGCGGTCGGCCAGGTCGCAGATCTCGCGCAGCGGGGCGACGTAGCCGTCCATCGAGAAGACGCCGTCGGTGACGATCAGGCGGCGGCGGGCGTCCTGGGTCTCCTTGAGCTGCTGCTCCAGGTCGGCCAGGTCGCGGTTGGCGTAGCGGTGGCGGCGGGCCTTGCTGAGCCGGATGCCGTCGATGATGCTGGCGTGGTTGAGCGCGTCGGAGATGACGGCGTCGCGGTCGTCCAGCAGGGTCTCGAAGACGCCGCCGTTGGCGTCGAAGCACGAGGAGTAGAGGATGGTGTCCTCCTGGCCGAGGAAGGCCGAGAGGCGCTCCTCCAGCTCCTTGTGCACGTCCTGGGTGCCGCAGATGAAGCGCACCGAGGCCATGCCGTAGCCCCAGCGGTCCAGCGCGTCCTTGGCCGCGGCGAGCACCTCGGGGTGGTCGGCCAGGCCGAGGTAGTTGTTGGCGCAGAAGTTGAGCACCTCGCCGGGGCGGCCGCCGGAGGTGACGGTGACCTCGGCGCTCTGCGGGCTGCCGATCACCCGCTCCGGCTTGAACAGGCCGGCCTCGCGGATCTCGTCGAGGGTGGTGGCGATGTCGGCGCGCACGTTGTCGAACACGGGCAGACTCCTAGTCGTAGCGGCGGGGCGGCGGATCGGCGGGCTCGGGCAGGGCTCGGGCAGGGCTCGGGCAGGACTCAGACGGTGCTCAGGCGGTGCTCAGGCGGTCCAGTCGAGGATGATCTTGCCGCAGTTGCCGCTCGCGGCGTCGTCGAAGGCGGCCTCGAACTCGGTGGCGGCGTAGCGGCCGGTGATCACCGGGCTGAGGTCCAGGCCGCCCTCCAGCAGCACCGACATCGCGTACCAGGTCTCGAACATCTCGCGGCCGTAGATGCCCTTGATGGTGATCATCGAGGTGACGATCGAGGCCCAGTCCACCGGGAAGGCCTCGGCCGGCAGGCCCAGCATGGCGATCTTGCCGCCGTGGGTCATGTTGGCGATCATCGACTGCATCGCCTCGGGGCGGCCGGACATCTCCAGGCCGACGTCGAAGCCCTCGCGCAGGCCCAGCTTCTGCTGGCCCTCCTCGATGGTGTGCTCGGCGACGTTGAGCGCCAGCGTCACGCCGACCCGGCGGGCCAGGTCGAGGCGGTACGGGGAGACGTCGGTGATCATCACGTTGCGGGCGCCGGCGTGCTTGGCGACGGCGGCCGCCATGATGCCGATCGGGCCGGCGCCGGTGACCAGCACGTCCTCGCCGACCAGCGGGAAGGACAGCGCGGTGTGCACGGCGTTGCCGAAGGGGTCGAAGATCGCGGCCACGTCGAGGTCCACCGGCACCCGGTGCACCCAGACGTTGGAGGCGGGCAGCGCCACGTACTCGGCGAAGGCGCCGTCCCGGTTCACGCCCAGGCCGACGGTGTTGCGGCACAGGTGGCGGCGGCCGGCCAGGCAGTTGCGGCACTTGCCGCAGACCAGGTGGCCCTCACCGCTGACCAGGTCGCCGATCGCGATGTCCGCGACGCCGGTGCCGAGCTCGGCGACCTCGCCGACGAACTCGTGGCCGAGCACCAGCGGGGTCTTGATCGTCTGCTGCGCCCAGCCGTCCCACTTGCGGATGTGCAGGTCGGTGCCGCAGATGCCGGTGCGCAGCACCTTGATCAGCACCTCGCCCGGGCCGATCTCGGGCTTCGGGACGTCGATCATCCAGAGGCCGGGCTCGGCATGCTGCTTGACGAGTGCCTTCACGGGAGACGGCTCCTGACGTGCTGATCGGGGACGGCCTTCGAGGGTCGGGCAGGCCGGTGGCTCGGTTCGGCCGCTCCTGACGGGCACGCTCCGGCAAGCAGAAATCTGCCTGGTGGGAGGGGGTGCGGTCCATCGAGGAATTCTTAAGGGCGGCCACAGCTGGGCTAAACGATCGTGCCCGAGCTGGGCCCGGGGGCGGGTGCGGCGTGCCGGTGCTCACCCGTCCGGCCGAGCGCGCGGCACCCGCGACGACACCAACCGGCCGTACCGGCGGGGTACTTGACAACGATCCGCCAGCGGGAGCGGGCCAGTCGGGTGGGGTTGGGTCCGTTCGGGCCAGCCCGGCCGCCACCGGCGCGCGGGTGTTCGAGGGCGGTGCTTACGGTGGCGACGCTCCCCCACGGCCCCGTGGAGCAGCGCTCCGGGGCCCTTCGCCGCAGAGAGGCGCCCCACTCCATGACCAACACCCGACGGCCCCGCCCGGCCGCTCCCCGCTCCGCCCGGCTGGCCGCAGGAGCCGCCCTCGCACTGGCCGGCCTGCTGGCCGCCACCGCCTGCTCCGGAGAGTCGACGCCCGCCCGGCAGGCCGCCGAGCCGGCGGTCACCGCCGAACCGGCCGCGCTCAGCCCGTCCCCTGGCAACTCCCCCTCGGGGAGCGCCTCCTCGAACGCGGTGGTGCAGCTGACCCCGGCCGTCGGCGCCAAGCTGGACGCCGCGATCCAGTCGGTACTCAAGCAGAACTCGGTGCCCGGCATCTCGGTCGGGATCATCACGCCGGGCGGCACGTACCAGAAGTCCTTCGGCGTCTCCGACAAGACCGCCAACACGCCGATGGACCCCGGGCTGTTCACCCGCATCGGCAGCGAGAGCAAGACCTTCACCGCGACCGCCGTGCTGCGCCTGGTGGACCAGGGCAAGGTGGCGCTGGACGACCCGATCTCCAAGTACGTGGACGGCGTCCCCGGCGGCGACGGGATCACCGTGCGCCAGCTCGGCGAGATGCGCAGCGGCCTGTTCCCGTACAGCTCCGACCCGGACTTCGTGAACACCCTGATCGGCGACCCGAACCACGTGTTCACCCCGGACCAGCTGCTCGCCTACGGCTACAAGCACCCCGCCGTGTTCCCGCCCGGCCAGCGGTTCCAGTACAACAACAGCAACTACATCATCCTGGGCAAGCTGATCGAGAAGGTCGGCGGGCAGAGTGCGGGCGACTTCCTCCAGGCCCAGGTGTTCACGCCCGCCTCGCTGGCCAAGACGAGCTTCCCCACCGACGGGACGCTCCCCGACCCGCACGCCCACGGCTACACCGACCAGACGCCCAACGGGGACATCCAGGACGCCACCAACTGGAACCCGTCCTGGGCCTGGACGGCCGGGGCCGTCATCACCCAGCTCGCCGACCTGGAGAGCTGGGCCAAGACCATGGCCACCGGCGCCATCATCAGCCCGGCCAGCCAGACCGAGCGGTTGAAGACCCTGCCCACCGGCGACGCGGGTGTCACCTACGGCTTCGGGCTGTTCGACAACAACGGCTGGATCGGGCACAACGGCTCGATGCCCGGTTACGAGAGCGTCGCGGTGTACATGCCGGACACCCAGGCCACCCTGGTGCTGCTGCTCAACACCGATGTGATCTCCCAGGGCCAGGAGCCGTCCACGCTGTTCGCGAACGCGATCACCAAGATCATCTCGCCGAACAACGTCTACGCGCTCCCGGCGGAGACCGCCGCACCGTCGGCCCCGGCCTCGGGCGGCGCGTCCGGCTCGGTGTCCGGCTCCCCCTCGGCCGGCAGCTCCGGCAGCGGCGCGCCCTCGCTCCCGGGCAACGCCCCCACCACCGTGCGGGCCTGACCGCAGCGCGCGGACAGAGCAGGAGGCCCGACCCGGCGCGAACGGGTCGGGCCTTCCGCACTCCTGACCGACCGTCAGATCCCCAGCACCTTGCCGAGGTCGTACGAGACCGGCTCCTCCAACTGCGCGTAGGTGCAGCTCTCCGGCGTGCGGTCCGGCCGCCAGCGACGGAACTGGGCGGTGTGCCGGAAGCGGCTGCCCTCCATGTGGTCGTAGGCCACCTCGACCACCCGCTCGGGGCGCAGCGCGATCCAGGACAGGTCCTTGCCGCCGGTCCAGCGGCTGACCGCCCCCGGCAGCCGGCCCTCCGCGTGCGCGGACTCCTCCGCCCAGGCACCCCAAGGGTGTTGGGCGAGGTCGTCCATCCTCAGCGGGGCCAGCTCCTCGACCAGTTCGCGCCGGCGCGCCATCGAGAAGGCGGCGCACACCCCGACGTGCTGCAACCGGCCAGCGTCGTCGTGGATGCCCAGCAGCAGCGAGCCGACCACCGGGCCGCTCTTGTGCTCGCGGTAGCCGGCCACCACGCACTCGGCGGTGCGCTCGTGCTTGATCTTGTACATGGTCCGCTCGCCCGGCCGGTACGGCTGGTCCAGCGGCTTGGCCACCACGCCGTCCAGCCCGGCGCCCTCGTACTCGGCGAACCAGGTCCGCGCCAGCTCGGCGTCGGTCGAGGCCGGGGCGGTGAACACCGGGTCGGCGGCCCGTGCGAGCGCCGCCTCGAGGGCCGGGCGGCGCACCGACAGCGGCTCGTCCAGCAGCGAATCGTCACCGAGGGCGAGCAGGTCGAAGGCCACGAAGGAGGCGGGCGTCCGCTCGGCGAGCAGCTTCACCCGGCTCGCCGCCGGGTGGATCCGCTCCAGCAGCTCCTCGAAGCGCAGCCGCCCGTCCCGGGCGATCACCACCTCGCCGTCCAGCACGCAGCGCGGCGGCAGCTCCCGCCGGAAGGCCTCCACCAGCTCGGGGAAGTACCTGGTCAGCGGCTTGCCGGTGCGGCTGCCCAGCTCCACCTCGTCGCCGTCGCGGAACACGATGCTGCGGAAGCCGTCCCACTTGGCCTCGTACTGCATCCCCGGCGGGATCTTCGCCACCGACTTGGCGAGCATCGGGGCCACCGGCGGCATCACGGGCAGGTCCATGCGTCCCAGCCTGGCGCGGTTCGCCCCGGGGCGCGCGCCGGGCACGGCGCCCTTAGCGTGAGAGGCATGGGCACAGCCGTCGAACTGGAAGTCGCCGGGCGCACCGTCCGGCTGTCCAATCCGGACAAGGTGTACTACCCCGAGCGCGGCTTCACCAAGTTGGACGTCGCCCAGTACTACCTGGCCGTCGCCGACGGGGTGCTGCACGGGCTGCGCGACCGGCCCACCACCCTCCAGCGCTTCCCCGACGGGGTCGACGGCGAGTTCTTCTACCAGAAACGCGCCCCCAAGGGCCTGCCGGACTGGCTGCCCACCGCCCGGATCGAGTTCCCCAGCGGCCGCTCCGCCGACGAGATCTGCCCCACCGAACCGGCCGCCGTGCTGTGGGCCGCCAACCTGGGCTGCCTCACCTTCCACCCCTGGCCGGTCCGGCGCGGCGACACCGACCACATCGACGAACTGCGCATCGACCTCGACCCGCAGCCCGGCACCGACTTCCACGACGCCGTCCGCGCCGCCCACGAACTGCGCGCCCTGCTGGCGGAACACGGGCTGCGCGGCTGGCCCAAGTCCTCCGGCGGGCGCGGCCTGCACGTCTACGTCCCGCTGGCGCCCGAGTGGACCTTCACCGACGGGCGGCACGCCGTGATCGCCCTCGGCCGGGTGCTGGAACAGCGGATGCCCGGAAAGGTCACCACCGCCTGGTGGAAGGAGGAACGCGGCGAACGCATCTTCGTCGACTACAACCAGATGGCCCGCGACCGCACCATCGCCTCCGCCTACTCGCTGCGCGCCCGCCCCCGCGCCACCGCCTCCGCCCCGCTGCACTGGGACGAACTCGACGACGCCTCCCCCGAGGACTTCGACCTGCGGACCGTCCCCGCCCGCTTCGCCGAACTCGGCGACCCCAACGCGGAGATGGCGGACCACGCGTACCGGCTGGAAGCCCTGCTGGAGCTCTACGACAAGCAGCTGCACGACGAGGGCCTCGGCGAACTCCCCTACCCGCCCGACCACCCCAAGGCCGCCGGCGAACCGCCCCGGGTGCAGCCCAGCCGGGCCCGCAGGAAGCCGGCCTGACGCGCCCAGGGGCCGTCACGGGCCCGTCTAGTCTGACCGGATGCCCTTCGACCACAACGACCACTACCACCGGCCGCTGCTGCGCCGTGTGCCGCCCGGCGCCCGCCGCGCCCTGGACGTCGGCTGCGGCACCGGCCGCTTCGCCCGGGCGCTCGCCCGCCGGGGCCTGGAGGTGGACGCCGTCGACCGGGACGAGGCCGTGCTGGCGGCCGCCCGCGCCGCCGGCGGGCCGACCGGCATCCACTACCGGCAGAGCGACCTCGCCGAACTCCACCTGCCGCCCGGCCACTACGACGTCATCTCCTGCCTGGCCAGCCTCCACCACCTCCCGCTGGACACCCTGGCCCGGCTGCGCGAGGCGCTCGCGCCCGGCGGGGTCCTGGTGGTGCTCGGCTGCTACCGCGAGGCCACCGTCCGGGACCGGCTGGTCAGCCTGGCCGCCGTCCCGGTGAACGCGCTCTGCCGCCTCGCCGTCCACCTGCGCGAACGCGGCGCCCCGCCCGCGGTCGTCCCGGCCCCGGTGATGTGGCCGCGGACCACGCTCGCCGAGGTGCGGGCGTACGCCGCCCGGGAGCTGCCGGGGTACGCGCTGCGGCAACTGCTCTTCTGGCGCTACCTGTTGGTCTGGCGGCGCGACTAGGCTGACGGCGCTGACGATCATCGACCACGACGGGACGGGATGCGTGATGGGGACGCGGGGGCTGGCGGAGATCCTGGCGGACGCGGCGGGCGGGGTGTTCCCGCCGCCGGACGGCTCGGTGACGGTGGTGCCGCAGCCCTCGCCGCGCGAGGCCGGGGTGATCGCCTTCGCCGCGCACGCCGTGGTGTTCACCGACCAGGACCCGGACTGGGTGCGCGCCGCACTCGCCGCCGCCCCGGGCGACCCGCTGTCCGCACCGCTCTGCCCGCCCTTCCTCACCGCCTTCGCCGAGCGCACCGGACGGACCGTCAACAACATCGACCTGCTCTCCGTCGCCGACCGCCTCCCGGGCGGTCCGCCGCTGCCGCTCCGCCCGGTCGAGGACCGCGAACACCCGCGCGTGGTCCGGGCGTTGCGCTACCGCGAGGACGTCCGGGTGTACGAGGCCGACGGCGGCGTGCTCATCCTGGGCCGGGGCGTGGCCGGCCGCTGGGAGTCCGCCGTCGAGGTCGACCCGCACGCCCAGGGCCGGGGCCTCGGCCGCGCCCTCGCCACCGCCGCCCGCCACCTGCTGCCGGAGGGCGAGGTCGTCTGGGCCCAGCAGGCTCCCGGCAACGCCCCCAGCGTCCGCGCCTTCCAGGCCGCCGGCTACCGCCCGGCCGGCGCGGAGGCCCTGCTGGTGCTCGGGCAGCCGTAGCACGCGGTCCCGGGGTCAGCGCACCAGGACCCGGTCGGCCGCCAGGTCGTACCCGAGGAACGGGCCGGTGCCCGTCACGTACGTCGGTACCGATCTGCCCAGCCGCCGCCCGACCGCGGCCAGGAAGCCGCACAGCACGTCCAGCCCTTCCTGGTCGCGGAGTTGTGCGACGTCGACGTCCAGGTCGATCCGCTCCGCGCCGCCGAACCGGAACACCGCCCCCACCCCGGGGCCCGGCCGCACGCTCAGCACCGGCCGCGCGGCCCCGCCCGGAGGCCAGGACAGCACCTCCTCGGCCCGTGGCAGCGCCGTCTCGAAGCAGCCCACGAGGAACCGTCGCTCCCAGCCCCGCTCCACCACCAGGTCCAGCAGCGCCTGCCAGTCCGCCGCCGTGGTGTCCGGGATGCCCTCGCCCGGCAGCCAGCCGTCGGCGGCCGGATCGAGCAGCCACCCGGCGTGGTCCGCCCAGCGCAGCGGCTCAGCCATCCCTGTGCTCCGCGCGCAGCAGGACGACCCGGTCGGCCTCGGGGTCGTACCCGAGGAAGGGCGCCCTGGTGTCGCCCTCGAAATACATCGGTACGGGTTTGCCCAGCCGCCGCCCGATCGCCGTCAGGAAGCCGCACAGGACGTCCAGCCGCTCCTGGCCCTGGAGCTCCCGCAGGTCGACGTCGAAGTCGATCTGCTCGTCCCCGAGGAACCGGAAGACCGCGCAGACCTCCGGGTCCGGCCACACCCTCAGACTCGGGCACTCGGCGTCCGCCGGGCGGGAGAGCACCGGCTCGGCCCGCGGGAGCGGAAGCACCGCACGGCCCTCGGCGTACTCGAAGCCCCAGCCCCGCTCCACCACCAGGTCGAGCAGGGCCTGCCAGTCCGCCACCGTCGTGTCGGCGACGTACACGTCGGGCAGGTGGCCCCCGCCGGACGGGTCGAGCAGCCACGCGACGTGGTCGTCCCAGACCAGCGACTCGGCCATCTACGCCCTCCGGGCGCCCGCCGGGGCCAGGTCGGCGATGGTGCGGACGGCGTCGGCGATCTGCTGGTCCGTGAGGTCCCCGCGGGCGGTCAGGCGGAGGCGGGAGATGCCGTCCGGGACGGACGGGGGGCGGAAGCAGCCCACGGCGAGGCCCGCGCGGAGGCAGTCGGCGGCCCAGGCGACGGCGGCCTCCGGGCCCGGGGCGCGGACCGAGACCACGGCCGCGTCGGGTTCGCAGGCGTGCAGGCCGGCGGCGGTGAGGCGGGCGGAGAGCGTGCGGGCGACCTCGCGGGCGCGGTCGGCGCGCTGCGGTTCGGCGCGCAGCAGGCGCAGCGCGGCGAGGGCGGCGCCGGCGGCGGCCGGGGCGAGGCCGGTGTCGAAGATGAAGGTGCGGGCCGTCTCGGTCAGGTGCCGGACGACCCGGCGCGGGCCGAGGACGGCGCCGCCCTGGGAGCCGAGCGACTTCGACAGGGTGACGGTGGCGACGGTGTCCGGCTGCCCGGCCAGCCCGGCGGCGGCCAGTGCGCCGCGCCCGCCGGGGCCGAGCACGCCCAGCCCGTGGGCGTCGTCCACCAGCAGCGCGGCCCCGCCGGCCCGGGCGGCCTCGGAGAGTGCGCGCAGCGGTGCCGCGTCGCCGTCCACCGAGAACACCGAGTCGCTGACCACGAGGGCCCGCCGCTGCTGCCGCCCGGCCAGCACCTCGGCCACCGCGGCCGGGTCGCTGTGCGGGGCGCGGTGGACGTCGGCGCGGGCGAGCCGGCAGCCGTCGATCAGGGAGGCGTGGTTGTAGGCGTCGGAGACGATCAGGGTGTCCGGGTCGGTCAGCGCGGTCAGTGCGGCGAGGTTGGCCGTGTACCCGGAGGAGAACACCAGCGCGGCCTCGACGCCGCAGAACTCGGCGAGTTCCTGCTCCAGTTCGGTGTGCAGCGCGGTCGTCCCGGTGACCAGCCGGGATCCGGTCGACCCCCCGCCCCACCGCAGCGCGGCCTCCGCCGCGGCGCCGGTCACCGCCGGGTGCCTGGTCAGCCCGAGGTAGTCGTTGCCCGCGAGGTCCAGGACCGCGTCCTCGGCGCGCCGGCTGCGCAGCGTGCGGGTCAGCCCGGCGTCGGCGCGCAGCGCGGCGGCCTCGTCGAGCCAGTCGAAGACGTGTGCGGGGGCGGGCCCGGCGGCGGGGCGGGGCTGGGAGGCGAGGGGGTGGGCCATGCCCGGCACTCTGGCACGGGCGGCGAGAGCGGGGCAATGTGCGACTCCGCACAGCTCAGCCGGGTTTTCTTGTCGCCGTCCACACGGGGTTCACCGGAAGTGAATACCGAAAATGCCGAATCGCCCATTCCGTATTCTCATTCAACCGTTCCCGCCGGATTCGCCGGATTCGCCGACGGGGCGTCGATGATTTCGGTACGCTCCGTGCCTATCCACCTGGAGGACGGACACGTGGCGAACTTCGAATTCGATCGTCGAATGAATACCAGGCTCTTAGTCGGCCCGGTCTTAGTCGGCACTGCCTTAGTCGGCCCGGCCTCGGCCGGACCTGGCGATTCACCCGGGGCAGCGAAACGACTATTCCCGGCCCGGGCCCTGGCAACCCCGATACGGACGGAAAGCTGAACATGGCCGACGTCCCGTACTTCGTTCCGAATCCGCTCGACGCCCCGCGCCCGCCCCGGCGGCGCTGGGTGCCGTGGTCCGCGGGGGTCCTCGGGGTGGCCCTCATCGCCGGGAGCGTGCTGTGGGTGTGGCGGCCGTGGCGGTCGCTGGAGATCCCGCGCAGCGCCTGCTGGTCCGCTCTCTCCGGGAACGACCTGAGGCCGCTCACCGGCGCGTACGGAAAGGTGTCGGAGGTCGGGCCGCACCCCCGGCTCCAGACGCCGACCTCCCCGGAGGAGACCGAGATCCGCAGCAACGCGTGCCGCCTCTCCTGGCAGGGGGACGACGGCCGCCAGGGCAAGCTGCTGGCCGTCCGGGTGGATCCGGCCTGGGGCGGCATCGACGCCGACCGCGCCCAGGACGCCTCGCGCAACCGCCCGGCCACCCCGCTCGACGGCGGCCCCGGCGCGGCGTGGCTGGCCACGGCGGAAGGGAGCCACCGCGTCCGGCTGTACGTGCGGTGCGACTTCCAGGTCCCCGCCGCGAGCGACCCGGCCAAGCGCAAGGCGCCGCCGTACTTCCGGGTGGACGTGGGGAGCGACGGGGTCTACGCCGACCCGGCGGCGAAGGGCCGTCAGGCGTACGGCGACATCGCGTTGAAGATCGCCCGGGCCGCCGCCGCCGAGTACCGGTGCAGCAACCGGGTCCAACTGCCCGACGCCGCGCCCGCGATCCCCGATCTGGTGCCGGAGAAGCAGGGGACGCAGGGAACGCAGGGGACGCAGGGAAAGGAGAAGGCCGATGGCTGAGCGCTCGCACCGACGCGTGCTGCCGGTCGCCCTCGGCACGGCCGTGCTGGCCGCCGGTCTCGGCGGCGGGTTCTGGTGGTGGCGGTCCGCGCAGGCGGTCGAGGTCCCGCAGGCCGCCTGCTGGAACGCCTTCACCCACGAGGACCTCGCGGCGCTGTCCGGCGCGGGCCACCAGGCCGTGGTCTGGGAGGGCAGTGAGCAGCTCGGCGCCCGGGACGCCCAGGCCGACCCGGTCTGTGCGGTGGACTGGGAGGGCGACGACGCCCGGACCCACTGGGTCGCGAAGATCGAGGTCGCGCACGCGGACGAGCGGTTCCTGCGGGCGAAGACCGACGCGGAGGCCTCCGGCTGGGAGCCGGACCGCCCCGCGCAGCTGGAGTTCGGCGCAGGGGCGCAGGGCTGGCTCTTCCACGACGGCACGGTGCAGCTGATGGTCCGCTGCGATCCGCCCACCGCCGCTCCCCCCGCTTCCACCGCCACCGCCCCAGCCCCCGCCCCCGCCCCCGCCCCCGCCGGCAAGCCCGGCAGCGCCCCGCTCCCGTACCGCAAGATCACGATCACCGGCGACCGCGGGTCCGCGCAGACGCCCGCCGCCAGGGTCCACCAGATCCGGGTGGACGCCGCGCTGCGCACCGCGCGGGAACTGGTCCGCGCCCAGGGCTGCGCGAACGACCCCCGGCTCGCCGGGCAGTCCCCCACCGCGCCGTTCTGACCCCGGCGGCCCGTACCGAGCCCGGCGCCCCGCCGCCGGGCTTTGCCGGGGGTGGCGGCCAGCAGGCAAGATAGCCCGGTGACCCTCCTTGATCTGATGCCGAAGCCCGCCACTCCCGATGCGCTGTACGAGACCTTCGCGGCCTGGGCGGAGGAGCGCGGGATCACGCTGTACCCGGCGCAGGAGGAGGCGCTGATCGAGCTGGTCTCCGGGAACAACGTCATCCTGGCGACGCCGACCGGCTCGGGAAAGAGCCTGGTGGCGGCGGGTGCGCACTTCGCGGCGCTGGCGGAGGGGCAGCGGACCTTCTACACGGCGCCGATCAAGGCGCTGGTGTCGGAGAAGTTCTTCGACCTGGTGAAGATGTTCGGCACCGAGCAGGTCGGCATGATGACGGGTGACGCGAGCGTCAACCCGACCGCGCCGATCATCTGCTGCACGGCCGAGGTGCTGGCGCAGATCGCGCTGCGCGACGGTACCCGGGCGGACATCGGCCAGGTCGTCATGGACGAGTTCCACTTCTACGCCGAGCCGGACCGCGGCTGGGCCTGGCAGATCCCGCTGCTGGAGCTGCCGCAGGCGCAGTTCCTGCTGATGTCGGCGACGCTGGGCGACGTGCGCCGCTTCGAGGAGGACCTGACCCGTCGGACGGGCCGTCCGACCACGGTGGTGCGCAACGCGACCCGCCCGGTGCCGCTGTTCTACGAGTACCGGCGCACCAGCATGCACGACACCCTGGAGGAGCTGCTGCAGACCGGCCAGGCGCCGGTCTACGTCGTGCACTTCACCCAGAAGGAAGCGGTGGAGCGGGCCCAGTCGCTGATGAGCATCAACATGTGCTCGAAGGCGGAGAAGGAGGCCATCGCCGACCTGATCGGCGGCTTCCGCTTCACCACCAAGTTCGGCCGCAACCTGTCGCGTTTCGTCCGCCACGGCATCGGCGTGCACCACGCGGGCATGCTGCCGAAGTACCGCCGGCTGGTCGAACGCCTCGCCCAGGCAGGCCTGTTGAAGGTGATCTGCGGGACGGACACGCTCGGTGTGGGCGTCAACGTGCCGATCCGCACGGTGCTGTTCACCGCGCTGTCCAAGTACGACGGCCAGCGCGTGCGCATCCTGCGCGCCCGCGAGTTCCACCAGATCGCCGGGCGCGCGGGCCGGGCCGGCTTCGACACCGTGGGCCAGGTCGTGGCCCAGGCGCCGGAGCACGTGATCGAGAACGACAAGGCGATCGCCAAGGCCGGGGACGACCCGAAGAAGAAGCGCAAGGTGGTGCGGAAGAAGGCGCCCGAGGGCTTCGTCGGCTGGACCGAGGAGACCTTCGACAAGCTGATCGGCGCCGACCCGGAGCCGCTGGTCTCCCGGTTCAAGGTGAGCCACGCGATGCTGCTGTCGGTGATCGGCCGCCCGGGCAACGCCTTCGAGGCGATGCGCAAGCTGCTCACCGACAACCACGAGGACAAGGCGGCCCAGCGCCGCCACATCCGCACCGCGATCGCGATCTACCGCTCGCTGCTGGAGGGCGGCGTGGTCGAGCGCCTGCCGGAGCCGGACGCGGAGGGCCGGATCGTCCGCCTGACCCTGGACCTCCAGGAGAACTTCGCGCTCAACCAGCCGCTGTCCACCTTCGCGCTGGCCTCCTTCGAACTGCTCGACCCCACCTCCCCCGCCTACGCGATGGACGTCATCTCGGTGGTCGAGGCGACCCTCGACGACCCGCGCCAGATCCTCGCCGCCCAGCAGAACAAGGCGCGCGGCGAGGCCGTCGGCGAGATGAAGCGGGACGGCATCGAGTACGAGGAGCGGATGGAGCGGCTCCAGGAGATCACCTACCCGAAGCCGCTGGAGGAGCTGCTCACCCACGCGTACGAGGTGTACCGCCGGGCGCACCCGTGGATCGGCGACCACCAGCTCCAGCCGAAGTCCGTGGTGCGCGACCTGTACGAGCGGGCGATGACCTTCTCGGACTACGTCGGCTTCTACGAACTCGCCCGCACCGAGGGCATCGTGCTGCGCTACCTGGCCGGTGCGTACAAGGCGCTGGAGCAGACCGTCCCCGAGGACGTGAAGACGGACGACCTCAAGGACGTCATCGCCTGGCTCGGCGAGCTGGTCCGCCAGGTCGACTCCAGCCTGCTGGACGAGTGGGAGCAGCTGGCCAACCCGACCGAGGCGGCCACCGCCGAGGTCACCCTGGACGACAAGCCGGCGCCGGTGACGGCGAACGCCCGGGCGTTCCGGGTGCTGGTGCGCAACGAGCTGTTCCGCCGGGTGGAGCTGTGCGCCCTGGAGCACTGGGGCGCGCTCGGCGAGCTGGACGGCGAGTACGGCTGGGACGCGGACCGCTGGGCGGACGCCATGGACGGGTACTGGGACGAGTACGACGACCTGGGCACCGGCCCGAACGCGCGCGGCCCGAAGATGCTGATCATCGAGGAGGAGGACTCCGCCTGGAAGGTCCGGCAGATCTTCGACGACCCGGAGGGCGACCACGACTGGGGCATCAGCGCCGAGGTCGACCTGTACGGCTCGGACGAGGAGGGCCGGGCGGTCGTGCGGGTCACGGCGGTGGACCGGCTCGGCGGCTGACCTCCGCCTCCTGAACGGCCAGGGGCCCGGCACGCGATCCGCGTACCGGGCCCCTGGCCGTTCGTCACACCGCCGCGCTACATCCAGACGAACGGCTGCCCCGCCGCGTAGGACAGCGCGCGGGTGGCCTCGTCCAGGTTCGGTTCGCCGCTGCCGGTGGAGGTCGGCGTCGGGCCGGTCGCGCCGGGGGTGCCGGTGGCACCGGGGGCGGTGGCGCCGGCCGGGCGGGAGCTGGCGACGGTCACGTAGTGCCCGACCGCCTCGATCCGGGCCTCGCTGCCGGGCTTGCCGCCGCCGGACTGCGCGGGCGCGATGTTGGTGTCGGCGAGGATGAAGGCGACCGCGCCGGGCTTGGAGCGCAGGGCGTCGGCGGCCTTGGCGGCGGTGGACGGGTCGGCGAAGCGCAGCAGGGTGACGCTGGAGAGCACCGGGTGGTCGACGCCGGTGAAGCTGACGATCAGGTAGGCCTGGCAGCCGCTGTCCTTGAGCAGCTCCTGGGTACGGTCCTGGAGCACCTCGTCGCACTTCTCGCCCTGCCGGATGCCGCCGCGCCGGGCCTTGTAGCCGGCGACCTCGACCGGGCGCTGGGCGGGGAACAGGTTGTCGGCGTTGAGGCCCTCGGGGTCGGTGGTGGGCGGCGGGGAGCCGACGACGGGGGGCGTGCGGGCGGAGTCCGCCTTGGACGGGCCCAGGCCGGGTATGTAGTCGCCGGGCGTGGGGCGGGTGATGACCCAGCCGCCGGCCACGACCACACCGATCACGACGACCCAGCCGACCGCCCGGCGGCCGGTCAGCCGCGGGCCGCGCCTGCGGGCCGCCGCCGTGGCGCCCGCGGTACCCCCGGTCCCTCCGGCGCCCCCGCCGGTCCGCTGTCCTGCCCGGCCGTCCTGGCCCTCTCCCGGAGTCGGGGTGCGCTCCCCCTGCGTGGTCATGGCGCAGATTCTAAGCATCCGCCGAGTGGCCCTGGTCACTGGGTCGGGCGCTTGTCGATCTTCGCCTGCCCCGCCTCCGACCTACCCGCCGGTAACCGTCCGCCGACGCCGCCGTCAAGCGCGTGACCAGCGCCGACGCCGTGAGCTTCGACACTGTGGCAATCGGCACATCCTTCCGGGGATCTTCTGGTGGGTTTGCTCTGGCGCCATTCGAGCGCCAGCAGGCAGGATCGGCCCCATGGATCTGCTCGATACCCTCACCGCCAAGGGCCTGCGCGGCGAAGTCCCGACCCGCGAGGAGGCCCTGGCCGTCCTCGCCACCACCGACGACGAGCTGCTCGACGTGGTCGCCGCGGCCGGCAAGGTGCGCCGCCGCTGGTTCGGCCGCCGGGTCAAGCTCAACTACCTGGTGAACCTCAAGAGCGGGCTCTGCCCCGAGGACTGCTCCTACTGCTCGCAGCGGCTCGGGTCCAAGGCCGAGATCCTCAAGTACACCTGGCTCAAGCCGGACCAGGCCGCCGACGCCGCCCGCGCCGGGGTGGCCGGCGGCGCCAAGCGGGTCTGCCTGGTCGCCAGCGGCCGCGGCCCGACGGACCGTGACATCGACCGGGTCACCGACACCATGGCCGCCATCAAGGACGCCGACCCCGAGGTCGAGATCTGCGTCTGCCTCGGCCTGCTGTCCGACAACCAGGCCGAGCGGCTCAAGGCGGCCGGTGCCGACGCCTACAACCACAACCTCAACACCTCCGAGAACACCTACGGGGCCATCACCAAGACCCACACCTACGCGGACCGGGTCGACACGGTGCAGAAGGCGCACGGCGCCGGCCTGTCCGCCTGCTCCGGCCTGATCGCCGGCATGGGCGAGACCGACGAGGACCTGGTCGACGTGGTGTTCGCGCTGCGCGAGCTCGGCTCGGACTCCGTCCCGGTCAACTTCCTGATCCCCTTCGAGGGCACCCCGCTCGCCAAGGAGTGGAACCTCACCCCGCAGCGCTGCCTGCGCATCCTGGCGATGGTCCGCTTCGTCAACCCCGACACCGAGGTGCGGATCGCCGGCGGCCGCGAGGTCCACCTGCGCACCATGCAGCCGCTTGGCCTGCACATCGCCAACTCGATCTTCCTCGGCGACTACCTGACCAGCGAGGGCCAGGCCGGGCAGACCGACCTCGACATGATCAAGGACGCGGGCTTCGAGGTCGAGGGCGCCGGCGAGGCCACCCTGCCCCGCCACCGCGCGGACGTCGCGGAGGCCGCCCAGTCCGGCGGGGGCTGCGGCACCGCGGCCTCGGCCTGCGGCAGCGGCGGCGGCTGCGGGCCGTGCGGCGGGCACGAGCACGCGCCCCTCGGCGAGGCCACGACGGTCGCCCCGGAGGGTGCGAACGACGAGCTGCGCGACGACCTGGTCAAGGTCCGCCGCCGCGGCGCCGGCACCGAGCTCGCGCCCAACGCCTGACCCGCCCGACCCGCCTGACCCTCCAGCACCCTCCGGAGAGACCCACCATGTCCCAGCTGTCCGCGGACACGCTGCTCGCCCTCGACCGGGCGCACGTCTGGCACCCGTACGGGCCGATGCCCGGCACCGCCACCCCGTACGTGGTCGAATCCGCCGCGGGCGTCCGCCTGCGCCTGGCGGAGCCCGCCGCGGGCGGGCGGCGCGAACTGGTCGACGGCATGTCGTCCTGGTGGGCGGCGATCCACGGCTACCGCCACCCGGTGCTGGACGAGGCGGTGCGCGAGCAGCTGGGGCGGATGAGCCATGTGATGTTCGGCGGGCTCACCCACGAGCCCGCCGTCCGGCTGGCCGCCCGCCTGGTCGAGATCACCCCGGAGCCGCTCCAGCACGTCTTCCTCGCCGACTCCGGCTCGGTCGCGGTCGAGGTCGCGATGAAGATGTGCCTCCAGTACTGGCAGTCCACCGGCCGGCCCGGGAAGCACCGACTGCTGACCTGGCGCGGCGGCTACCACGGTGACACCTTCCACCCCATGTCGGTCTGCGACCCCGACGGCGGGATGCACCACCTGTGGGGCGGGGTGCTGCCCGGGCAGCTCTTCGCCCCCCAGCCGCCGGCCGGCTTCGACGCCCCGCTCGACCCCGGATACGCGGCGGAGTTCGAGGAGTTGATGGCCCGTCACGCCGACGAGCTGGCCGCCGTCATCGTCGAACCGGTGGTCCAGGGCGCGGGCGGCATGCAGTTCCACTCCCCCGCCTACCTGCGGATGCTGCGCGAACTCTGCGACCGGTACGGCGTCCTGCTGGTCTTCGACGAGATCGCCACCGGCTTCGGCCGCAGCGGCACCCTGTTCGCCGCCGACCACGCGGGCGTCTCCCCGGACGTGATGTGCCTCGGCAAGGCGCTCACCGGCGGCTACCTCACGCTGGCCGCCGCCCTGTGCACCGGCGAGATCGCCGACGGCATCAGCCGCGGCGAGATGCCCGTCCTCGCCCACGGCCCGACCTTCATGGGCAACCCGCTGGCCTGCGCGGCCGCCAACGCCTCGCTGGACCTGCTGCTCGGGCAGGACTGGGCGGTCGAGGTCAAGCGCATCGAGGGCGGGCTGCGGGACGGCCTCGCGGCGGCGGCCCAGGTGCCGGGCGTACGCGACGTACGGGTCCAAGGGGCCATCGGCGTCGTGCAGTTGGACCACCCCGTGGACGTCCCGGCGGCCACCGAGGCCACCGCCCGGGCGGGCGTCTGGCTGCGCCCCTTCCGGGACCTGATCTACACCATGCCCCCCTATGTGACGGAGGACGAGGACGTGGCACGCATCGCTGCCGCCGTGACCGCCGCGGCGGTGGCCGGATGACCGCGCGCATCCTGTTCGTGACCGGCACCAACACGGACGTCGGCAAGACCGTCGCCACCGCGGCCCTCGCCTCGGCCGCCCTGCACGGCGGCCGGAAGGTCGCCGTGCTCAAGCCCGGACAGACCGGCGTCGCGCCGGGCGAGCCGGGTGACGCCGCCGAAGTACGGCGGCTAGCAGGCGAACTGACGATCCGTGAGCTGGCGCGCTACCCCGAGCCGCTGGCCCCCGACACCGCCGCCCGGCGGGCCGGGATGCCCTACCTCTCCCCCGCCGAGGTGGTCGCCGAGGTCGCCGACCTCGCCGCCACCCACGACCTGGTGCTGGTCGAGGGCGCGGGCGGCCTGCTCGTCCGCTACGACGACGAAGGCCGCACGCTCGCCGACCAGGCCCGGGCCGTCCGGGCAGCGGGCCTGGACGCCGAGGTACTGCTGATCGCCTCCGCCGGCCTGGGCACCCTCAGCATCGTCTCGCTCACGGCCGAGGCCCTGGCCGCCCGCGCACTCCCGCTCGCCGGCGTCGTCATCGGCTCCTGGCCCGCCGAGCCCGGCCTCGCCGAACGCTGCAACCTCGCCGACCTGCCCCGCTCGGCCGGCGCCCCGCTGCTCGGCGCCCTGCCCGAGCGGGCCGGTACGGCCGCGGACTTCGCGGCCCTCGCCGCCGCCTCCCTGGCCCCCGAGCTGGGCGGCCGCTGGAACGCGGAGCACTTCGCACACGTCCATCGGCCGGAACGGCCCTGACTTCGCCCGATGGAGTGATCCTGGTGCCCGAATTGCAGATCCGGGCACCGGATGCTCAATAGCGTTGCCCGCATGACAGACGGGCTGAGCATGGACGAGGCCCTCCGGGCCTTGGCCGCCCTGGAGGCGGCCTGGAAGGACGACGACGAGGCGCTGGTCGCCCTCGCGTCGGGCACGGCCGGGGAGCGGTCGCTGCCGGCGCTGGTCGCCGCGTACGGCGAGCACGCGATGGACACGCTGATGGCCCTGGCCTTCGGGCTGCGCTCCAGCATGAGCGACGAGGAGATCGCCGAACTCTCGGACGCCGTCAGCGCCAACATCGGCGCCCGGATGAGCGCCCTGCTCACCCAGACCCTCAAGGCCTGGGGCACCCTCACCCCCGCCGACGACCTCACCATCACCAAGGTCATCGCCCACACCGTCATCGACGCCATGCGGGCCGTGACGGAGGACCCCAACAAGACCGAGGTGCTGCCGCTGCTGGCGACCTTCCGCAACTACGCCCTCAACGGCGTCTGAGGAGCGGTCGGGGCCGTGACCTTTCCGGAGACCTGCCACCAGGGCCCGTCGGACGAGAACACCGCGTTCCTGCGGGCGAGCACCGCCGCACCGGAGCTGCGGATCGGCGCGGGCGGGACGGCGGTCCACTACCTGGTCGACACCGCCGCGGCGAGCGAGCGGTTCGGCCTCTACCGGCTGGATCTCGGGGCCCGGCGGGACGGCCCCGCGCCGCACTTCCACCGGACCATGTCCGAGACCTTCTTCGTGCTGTCCGGAACCGTGCGCCTGTACGACGGCGAACGGTGGGTCGACTCCGGGGCCGGTGACTGCCTGCACGTGCCGGAGGGTGCCGTGCACGCGTTCCGCAACGAGTCCGGCGAACCCGCCTCCCTGCTGATGCTGTTCGCCCCCGGCGTGCCGCGGCGGGCGTTCTTCGAGGAGATCGCGGAGCTGGCGGCGGCCGGGCGCTCGCTGAGCCGGGAGGAGTGGGCGGAACTCTACCGCCGGCACGACCACTTCGTGGTCTGACCGGCCGAGCGGGGACCGGCGGCTCCCCCCTCATCGGGCGAGGGCGGAACGCTCCTCGTACGGGCTGTGCATGGTGAGGTAGCGGATCTCCAGGTCCCGCTCCAGGTAGTCCATTCGGTGTTCCCAGAAATCCCGGAGGTGCGGGAGGGCGAGGTGGGCGTCGAGGTCCTCCTGGCTGCGCCAGGCCTCGTAGAAGACGAACACGCCCGGCTCGTCCCGGTCCTCGTGGAAGTGGTACTCGAGGCAGCCGGGTTCCCGGCGGGTCGGCTCGACGAAGGAGAGCAGGAGCCGGCGCAGGTCCTCCGCGCGCTCGGGCTTGGGGCGGGCGGTGCCGACGAGGGTGAAGGGCTGGTCCACAGGGGTCTCCGATCCAAAGGTATGACGTTCGTCGTACCTCCCGTACGGTAGGGCCGCAGCAAGGTACGATGCAAGCCGTACCTGGAGGTGGTCACGATGCCCGACGACGAGGGACACCCCGCACCGGAGGAGATCGAGCTCGGCAAGGTGCTGAGCGCGCTGGCCGACCCGCTACGCCGCCGCGTGGTGCGGGAACTGGCCGCCGGACCCGACGGCGGGGCCCGCACCTGCAGTTCCTTCGAGCTGCCGGTCAGCAAGGCCACGGTCACCCACCACTTCCGGACCCTCCGCGAGGCCGGCCTCGTCCGCCAGGTCGACCGGGGCAACAGCCGGATGGCCACCCTCCGCCGGACCGACATCGAGCAGCGCTTCCCCGGCCTGCTGGCCCTCCTCACGGCGGAGGACGCGCCGGGCGCATGACCGATCGCCGGGCGGGCCCGGGCCCGGGTCAGCGGCGCTGGGTGGCGGGGCCGAAGCAGGCGACCAGGAAGCACAGGACGGCGGCGACCGCGGCGACGACCGGGCCCGCCTGCATGGACGGGGCGAAGCCCCCGCCGTCCTGGAGCACCTTGTGGAACTGCACCAGCGAGCCGACGGCAGCCCCGGCCACCCCGGCTGCCAGCAGCAACGACAGCCCCGCCAACCGGACTTCCCCCGTGAGCAGGCGCAGCACGGACAGGCCGACCAGCACCAGGCCGAGCCACTGCAAGGCGCCCATCCAGATGTCGGCGCCGTCGGTCAACTCCCCCACCCACCGCGGGCTGTTCAGCAGGTCGAAGCCGGACCACGACAGGCCACCGCTCTCCCCACTGTAGGAGGCCCACGGCAGCGCCAGCGAGCCCACGGCCCCACCCGCGAGCAGCAACACCGCCACAGCATTGGCCCGGGACCCACCGGGACGCGACCGAGGAGCATACGACGGCTGCGGAGGCACAGTCATGCCCCCGAGGATCCGCCAACCCCCCTGAACGGTCAAGGTGTTGAGCGCGAGCTTCGAGCAGCGCTCGAACTCGCAATGGACTTACGATGGGTCGCAGGTCCAGGCGCTCCCACGCGTGGACTCGCTCGCTCATATCCGCAACCACCGCAAGGAGTTGCACAGCATGATCCCCGCGACGACCGTCAAGCCCCGCTCCTGGATGAAGTCCTCGTACAGTGACGGCGGCGGACAGTGCGTCGAGGTCGCTCCCGGCCTCCTGGGCGTCCTCCCCGTGCGCGACAGCAAGGACCCCGACGGCCCGCAGCTCGCCTTCGGGACGGACGCCTGGGAGTCCTTCATCTCCGGCATCAAGTCCGGCGATTTCGGCTCCGTCTGACTCCGTCGTCCCATGAGATGAAAGGCGGCCCAGGCGTCCGACGTTCGGTGCGGGCTTCGAGCGGCGCTCGAAGCCCGCACCGTTGTTGCTAGGCGTGCACCCTCAACCATCCTGCGGCGATGGAGAATCCACCGGTGGAGGCGGCGAGGAAGGTGAGGGCGAACACCAGGGCGTCGGCCGTCGAGGACATGGTGGCGGGGATCGCCAGGAGGACGAGGCCCGCGAGGAGGAAGCTCCCGACGGCGATGGCACCGGCGGCGGCTACGGTCGCATACCCCTGCGGAGGACGACGACCAGGCGCTCGATGACGTCCGGCCGGGCCGCGCCGAGGTCGATCAGGAGGACGCCGGTCTCCTTGACAAGGCGCCAGTCGATGCCGAGGGACGGGAGTTTCACCTCGGCGGCGTGCAGGACGGCCTGGAGGTCGTCGAGAATGTCGGCCGCGCTGCGACGGTCCTCGGCCGTGATCTTGTCGATCATGCTGCTCATGGGGCATCTCACAGTTCGGTGTTCGTGATCCAACGCGCTTCGGTGTCCCACTCGATGCCCCCGCCGAGGGGCCGGAGGAAGACGCTCCCGTGCTGCCACCCCATGAAGGCGGCCCAGCACCCGGAGCGGACGTCGAAGACCCGCTCGCCGATGGCGGAGGGGCGGTAGGGCTCGACCGGCGGCGCCACCCGTCGCACGGGCGGCGCCGCCGGGGCGATGACGTGGTCGGCCAAGCCGGCCTCCGGGATGGAATCACCGCACCGGGGACACCGGCAGGGCGGAAAGCTCCGCTGGAGGATGATGCTTTCGCCAGATTGAGCGTTAGTCATATCCACGGAATAACTCCTCTCTGTTGTTAACTCCTCACCAAGGGTGGCCAATTGCGCTTAGCATCGGAAGAGGTTCACTTTGACATCCGGCACTGTGGAATGGCGTGATGACCATGGCGCAGCAGGAACTTGAGCAGACCCCCACCCCGAACGAGGCCATCGGCGAACAGCTGCGCCGCTTCCGCAAGGCGAGGGGTCTCACGCAGGTCCAGCTCGGGAAGCTGATCAACTACAGCGACTCGCTGATCTCCCTGATCGAAACAGGGGAACGCCCTGCCCCGCTCAAGCTCCTCCGACGAGCCGACAAGGTGCTCGAGACGTGTGGAGCGCTTGAACTCCTGCATTGGAGCACGAAGAGCAGCACCTTGATCGGCGGATTCCCCGCCTACATCGAGCACGAGACCAAGGCCACCGCGCTCCGAATCCACGAGCTGAACGTCATCCCTGGATTGCTCCAGACTCGGAGCTACGCGTCCGCGCTCATCAACGCTGCGGCTCAGCGGGGTGAGATCCCCGAGGAAAAGGCCGTTGAGCGTCTGAACGTTCGCATGGCGAGGCAAGCCATTCTGTACCGTGACCCGGCCCCCTCCGTCCACATCGTCATGGACGAGAGCTGTCTGCGACCGGTCGGCGGCCCCTTCGTCATGGCGGAACAGCTTCGACGGCTTGAGAGCGTGGCTGCCCTTCCGCACGTGACGTTGCAGATCGCGCCGTGCAGCCTCGGCGAACACCTTCCGACGACCATGCCGTTCACGCTGCTGACCAGCCCGAAGGGAGCCTGGATGGTCTACCTCGAAACCGTCCAACGGGGCTATGTGGAACGCGATGACGAAACCAAGATCCGCTCTCTCTCGAGGACTTACGATTGGTTGCAGGTGCAGGCGCTCTCCTGCACGGACTCGCTCGCCCATATCCGCAGCCGCCTCGAGGAGTTGCACACCATGATCCCCACCACGACCGTCAAGCCCCGCTCCTGGATGAAGTCCTCGTACAGCAACGGCGGCGGACAGTGCATCGAGGTCGCCCCCGGCCACCCGGGCGTCCTCCCCGTGCGTGACAGCAAGGACCCCGACGGCCCGCAACTCGCCTTCGGGACGGACGCCTGGGAGTCCTTCATCTCCGGTATCAAGTCCGGCGAGTTCGGCTCCGTCTGACTCCGCCGTCTCACAGGGGAAACGCCTTGCGGCCAGTTGCTGATCCGGCTCCGCCGGAGTTCGCCTTACTCGGCGCGCTGCGGGTGCAGCGCGCCGGGATGACCATCGAGCTGGGGGCGCCTCGGCAGCGGGCGGTGCTGGTGTCGCTCCTCCTGCGGCCGAACGCCGTCATCGCGACCGACCAACTGGTCGACGACTTATGGGGCGACGAACCGCCCGGATCTCCCGTCGTCGCCCTCCGCTCCTACATCTCCCAGCTGCGCAAGCTCCTTGAGCCCGTACGCGGGAAGCCTTCCCTCCTGCTCTCCCAGTCCGGTGGCTACCGGATCGCGGTCGATCCGGACCGCATCGACCTCTGGCGCGTCAGGCAGCTCCACGAACTCGCCGGGAGCCACCCGCACCAGGCCCGGGAACACCTCTCCGACGCTCTCTCGCTCTGGCGCGGCGAGCCGCTCGTCGACCTGCCCGGCCCCCTCATGGAGCGCGAACGCCAGCGCCTCGCCGAGCTCCGCCTCACGCTCCAGGAGGAGCGGTTCGCGCTCGACCACTCCGCCGATCACCTCCCGGAGTTGGAGGCGCTCGCCGCCGAGCACCCCTTCCGCGAACGCCTCCAGGCCCTCCTCATCCGCGGCCTTCACCGCAGCGGCCGCACCGCCGAGGCCCGCACCGTCTACGCCTCCCTCCACTCCCGCCTGGTCGAACACCTCGGGATCGAACCCGGGCCGGACGTCACCGCCCTCCGCCAGGAGTTGGACCCTGATCAACTCCCCAACGATCCGGCCCACTTCACGGGCCGACGAACCCACGTCGCCGCCATCGCCCGCGCCCTGACCGACCGCACCACCACCAGCACCACCACCACCGGCCTGCGCCTGGTGACCGTCACCGGCATGCCCGGCGTCGGCAAGACCGCCCTCGCCGTACGCGCCGCCCACGCCCTCCGGCCGGACTTCCCCGACGGCCGTCTCCACGCCGACCTGCGGGGTGCCGACCTCGTCCCCGCCAGCGCCTCCGACGTCCTCGCCGACTTCCTGACCACTCTGGGTATCCGCCCGTCCGCCGTGCCCCAGGACCTCCCCGGCCGCTCCGCGCTCTTCCGCACCGTCACCACCGGCAAGCGGCTGCTCATCCTCCTCGACAACGCCCGGGACGACGCCCAGCTCCAGCCCCTCCTCCCCGGCTCCTCCGACTGCGCCGTCCTCGTCACCAGCCGCACCGCGCTGCCCGGCATCCCGTCCGTCCTGCGGATCGCCTTGGACGTGTTCAGCCCCCAGGAGGCGATCGGCCTCCTCGACTCGGTCATCGGCGCCGCCCGGCGGTCCGCCCAGCACTCCGACGCCGACCACCTGGTCGAGGCCTGCGGCCGCCTCCCGCTGGCCCTGCGGATCGCCGCCGCCCGGCTCGCCGCCTCCCCGGACCAGCCGATCGCCGACCTCCTCCGATGCCTGGCCGAGGACCGGGAGGGGCTCGCCGAGCAGGTCTTCGCGCTCAGCTACCGCCTCCTCCCCCCGCCCCTGGCCACCGCCTTCCGCCGATTCGCCTGGGTGGAGCCGGACATCGCCCTGGCCTCGGCCGCCGCCGTCCTCGACCTGCCCGAGCGCGAGGCGGAGCACCTCGCCGAGGCGCTGGTCGACCAGGCCCTGCTGGAGTCGGTCGGCCCCGGCCGCTACCGCTTCCACGACCTGGTACGGGCCTTCGCCCGCCGGACGTCCCTGCGCCTCGACGAGGCCGAACGCACCACCGCCCACCACCGCCTGCTGACCCTGCTGCTCACCCGCGCCCGGACGGCCTTCGCCCTCGCCGTCCCCGGCGACCCGGTCGCCGACGTCTTCGGCGGACCGGCTCCCCGCCCGGTCTTCACGGACCTGCCGGACGCCCGCCGCTGGGCCCGGGCGGAGACCCCCGGCGCCGTCGCACTGGCCGCCGCCGTCGCCTCGGGCACCCCGGATGTCACCGCCGTACGCTCCGCCGTCGACCTGCTGGTGGCCCTGAGCCCGCTGGGCCTGGGCGCCTTCGCCGGGCGGGCGGAGGAGGCGGCCCGCCTCCTCGTCGCCGCCTCCGAGGACGGCCGCGACCGCGCCGCCGAGGGCCGCGCCCGGTTCCCGCTCGGCACCGTCCTGCTCGGCCGGGCCCGCCTCGACGAGGCCGCCGAGCAGGCCCGCGAGGCCGCCCGGGCCTGCCGGGAGGCGGACGACCCGGCCGTGCTCCGGCAGGCCCTCAACGACCTGGGCCTGATCGCCCAGGCCCAGGCCCGGCACGAGGAGGCGATCACCGCCTTCGACGCGGCGGCGGCCCTCGCCCACCGCCTCGGCCACCGTTCCGGCGCGGTGGCAAGCACTGCGAACGCCGCGCTGTCCCGGGTCCGCAGCGGCCACGCCGAGGAGGCCGCGGACACCTGCCGCCGGCTGCTGTCCGAACCGGGCGGCGCCGACGCGGCGATGACCGCCTACGTGCACTACGTCCTCGGCCTGGCCCACCAGGAGCTGGGCCAACTCGACGACTCCGCCGATCAGTTACGTACCTGCGTGGACCGCGCGGGCCACGCCGGGGACCAGGACCGCGAGTCGGCGGCCCGGAGCCGGCTGGCCGAGGTGCTGCGCCTGCTCGGGCGGGTCGAGGAGGCCGTCGACGAGGCGACCCGGGCCCTGCGGCTCGCAACGCGAGGTGGGCGACAGCGCGAACGCGCTCTCGCCCACCTGGTGTTGGCCCATGCGGTGGCCGCCCGCGGCGACCACCGCACCGCCCGTACTCACGCGGCGCAGGCGCACCGACTGCTCAGCGGCCTGGGCGCCCCGGAGTCCGCCGACGCCCGGTCGCTGCTGACGGCGCTGGCCACCGCCGACGGGTCCGTCACCGCCGACGGATCGGCCGCCCCCGACGGAGCGGTCACCTCTGCCAGATGATCAACCCCGTCCCGTTCCAGGCGACCTTGTTCGCCAGGCACTGCACGTCCGCCGACCCCCCGCAGGCCGACGGCGGTGCGGCCGGCGAGCCGTGCCGTACGGGGTCCCCCGCCGCCACGGCGAACAGCCCGGACACCCCCGCCAGAACCACCGCACCGGCAACCGCGGCACGGGCCCGGCGGGCCACCCTGCTTCGTAACACTTCCTGCTCCTCGCTCACGTGGGACTGCTGGACTCAAGCGCCCGCACGTTCGCAGCACCCGGTAGACAGCCGGTCAACACCCCGCCCCCGCCGGCCCCGGACGGACGTTGGCAGTCCGTCTACCGCCCCTCGTGATCATTGAGCCCGGCACCGGGCCGCACCGGAGGCGTCAGGGAATCCCCGCCCTGACGCCTCAGCGGTGTTCAACGCCTCGGCGGCCCGCTCTCAGCAGCCTCCGCTCGCCGGCCTCCGCTCAGTGGCCTTCCTCGACCGGGAACGCCCCGGTGGCCCAGTGCAGTCGCGCCGGGCCGCTGCTCGGCCGGTCGTGGTGCAGGTGGCGGCGGCCCTCGCCGAGCGGGCCGAGGTCGAGCGGGGCCAGGGTGCCGACGGCCAGGGCGGTGGACTCCTGGCCGGTGAGCGGTACGACCGTCAGGTAGGAGGCGTCGTCACCGCCCGACCAGTCGGTGAACTCGGTGCGGATCCAGCCGAACCGCTGCGCGCAGGACAGGCAGCGGCGGATGGACACCGAGAAGTGCGGGTCGGCCACCACGGCCGCCTCGTACGCGAAGCCCTCCCGCTGGCGCGCCCAGACCGCCTCCGGGTCCTCCCCGTAGCACTCCGCGCAGCCGAACGCCCAGTACCCTCCGGCCCTTCCACTCACACCGGCACCCTTCCCTCGTCGCGCTGCTCCGTACGGGCCCGTCCGGTGGTGGTCCGGCCGGGCCCGCCGTTCAGCCTACAAACGCTCAGCCCCAGTTGCCGACCAGCGGCTGGTCGCCCCAGTTGCCGAAGCGGGTGCCGTAGACGGTCAGGGTGCCCTCCTTGGACGAACCGTAGAAGCTGCGGTCACCGGGCCGGTAGACGCCGACGGTGTCGGTGCCGGTTCCGTCCCAGTCGCCCTTGATCGGGATGTCGCCGGTGTTGCCGTACTGGAAGGTGTGGTCGGCCTGCCCGCCCGGCGTGTTGGTGTCACGCAGGTAGAACGTCCGGGTGGTGGGATCGTAGGCGCCGATGGTGGTGCGGCCGCTGCCGCTCCAGTTGCCGACCAGCGGGGTCCACCCGGGGTTGCCGAACTTGAGCGAGTAGGTGGGGTTCGCGTTGTCGTCGCTGAGGTAGAAGGTCTGGTCGCCGGGCCGGTAGACGCCGACGGTGGTGCGGCCGGTGCCGCTCCAGTCGCCGACCACCGGGAGGTCGCCGGTGTTGCCGTACCGGTACGTGCTGGTGCTGCCGTCCGCCTTGGACAGGACGAAGGTGGACGTCGCCCGGTGGTAGACGCCGATGGTGTCGGTGCCGGGGCCGTTCCAGTGGCCGGTCAGCGGGACGTCGTCCGCGTCGGTGAACAGCGCGGACGTGCCGGAGGCGCCGAGGAAGACGTCGTTGTGGCTGTTCTCGCTGACGCTGCGGTCGCCGGGCCGGTAGATGCCGACGCCGGAGGCGGCCGGGGTCGGCGTGGCGTTGATCACCGCCGTGCCGATGGCGCGCTGGCGCTGGGTGGTGAGCGGCTGTGCGGTGCCCTGCTGGGAGTTGAGCCAGCGGAAGTTCTGGAGGTAGATGACCCGGGGGTGCTGGGCGGCGATGGCGCGGTAGTCGGCGTTGTTGGCCGCGATCTGGGCGTCCGAGAACGGCCCGCAGGCCCCCAGGCCCTGGCTGAACGACTCCGGGAACATCACCAGGTGCTGGTCGGGCGAGGCCAGGGCGCCCTGCAGAGCGGCCAGTTCCTGTTCCAGGGTGCCGCGGCCGGGGCAGTAGTCGTCGAAGCCGATCAGGTCGACGCCGCTCGGCACCGGCGAGGTCAGGTGGGCCGTGTCCGTGGTGTAGGCCAGCATCTTGCCGGGGAAGGCGTCCCGGACCTGGTTGACCTGGGTCTGCACCTGGCCGGCGTCGAAGGCGTGGTAGTAGGGCTCGTCCAGGGTGTAGATCGCGGACAGCTTGTCCAGGTTGCCGCCGACCCGGGTGGCCAGCCCGGCCAGCGCCGCCGGGGCGTCCGGGTTGGGCTTGCTCACCGGCCAGTTCGGGGTGGCTGTCGCGACCTGCATGCTGACGTCGATGACGCAGGAGGCGGGGCGGCAGTAGTCCAGGAAGCCGGCGTAGCGCGGGTCGCTGAGGTCCTGGCCGATGAAGTTGTTCATGTTGGTCCAGGGGAACAGCTCGGAGCTGTGGTCGACGCTCTGGTTGTGCTCGTCCGGGTCCATGACGTCGAAGTAGCCGTAGTAGTCCAGCCCGCCGAGCATGCTGACCCGCAGGTCGTCGGCCGTGGTGACGGTGCCGGGGGTGCTGCGCTGCGCGCCGAGGTGGAGGTAGCCGTCCCGGGGCAGGGCGACCGGGGTCTGACCGGCGAAGACGGTGGTGCCGTCCACGGTGACGACGGCCTGTCGGGCGGCGCCGCCCGCGAGGGTGAGCGCGACGTCGTGGGTGCCGGAGCCGGCCGGGACGGCGGCGCTCAGCAACGGCAGCGGCGTACCGCCCTGGTAGAGCGTGAGCGCGCCGTCGGCCTGGAGCCTGAGGCCGAGGGCGACGTCGTCGGTGTCCACCGCGCCGGTGGCGCCGGAGGCGTTGCTGACCAGCAGGGTCGCGGCGTCCGTGCCGCTGGTGCGGCCGACGGCCGGGGTCAGCCGGGCGTGCACCGTGTAGGAGCCGGACAGGTCCGCTGTGGCGGGCTTGTTCAACCGGACGGCGGCGGTGCCCTGGGGGAAGGACAGCGCGTCGGGCGCGGCGGGGCTGTTGACCCGCACCGAACCCGCCGGGGGTGTCGCGGCCAGGCCCTTGGTGCCGGACACCGCCGTGTAGTTGGCCGAGACCAGGGTCGGCTGGCGGGCGCTCAGGTCGTCGTTCAGCCCGTCGTCGCCGCCCGCCGGAGCGCCGTCGAAGGTGTCCACGAAGGGCTTCGCCCCGGCCGTCGCGGCGGCGTCGATCCGGCTGACGTTGACACCGGTGCCGTTGCCGTCGCCGAAGGTCGTCAGCTCGCCCGGGCCGGACAGGTACGCCCCCAGGTAGAGGAAGGCGCTGCTCGGCCAGCGGTTGACCGACCCGGGGCCGGTGACGGTGAACGCGGTGCCGTTGACCGTCAGGGTCACCGCCTTGTCCGGGCCGGTCGACACCTTCACCGAGACCGCGTACCGGTCGGCCGGGGCCACCGAGCCCTGCCAGAAGGGGGTTTCGCCTCCGCCGCCGTGGAACAGCGCCAGCTTCCCGGCCGAGGTGACCGTCAGCCCCAGGTCCACGTCGCCGCTGGTGACGTACCCGTTGGCACGGTGGCTGCGGCTGAGCACCAGCGAGGCCCAGTCACCGCTTGAGGTGTCCCCCACCACCGGATCCACCACCGTGGAGACGGTGTACGTCCCGCCGGTGTCCGCGATCACCGGAGCACCCAGCATGACCGCCGAGATCCCGGTGGTGAACACCAGCCGGTTCGGCTGGTCCGGGGTGCTGACCTGGACGTACGAGGAGTCCGGCGCCACCGAGGTGTCCCAGCGGCCGGAGGTCCTCGTCCAGGAGACCGTCCGGGCGCTGCCCTGCTGGCGCTGGTCCAGGCCGACGTTCAACCCGCGCAGCGGCGCGGTGTTGAGCGCCGGGCTCTGCCGGAACGAGTCGGCGAACGGGCCCGCGGCCGTGAGGTTCACCGGCACCGGAGGCGCCGCGGCGGGTGCGGCGGCGGGCACGGAGGCGGGTACGGAGGTGAGGGCGACGGCGGGTACGGCGGCGAAGCCCGCCGACGCCACGGCCAGTCCGACCAGCACCGCCGCGGCCGTCAGGCCCCGGCCGGTGCGTCTTGTGAGTGTCACCGAGTCAACTCCCGGTCGTCGGAGCGGTCGGCACCGGGTCCGGGCCGCCGCAGGGGCGAGCTGCCCGGGCGTGCTCCCGCACACCGGTCCCTCCCCCCGCCGGGATGGTAGGCGATGTGTGCGAACGGCCGTGGCCGGTTACCGGATTCGGTACCGGCCCCTTCTCTTCGGACGCCGTTCGATATACGGTACACAACGCTTGTTACGTACCCATGTGCCAGGCAGGTCGGCGCGACGAGGCGCCGCATCTCCCCGCCCCCTCTGGAGAGTCCGCTGTGACCGAGCCCACTGACGCCACCGAAGCCACCGAGACCATCAAGTACCGCAAGAACGGCCTCACGCGCGGGGTGACCGAGGAACTCGCCGAGAGCATGAAGCGCGGCTGGGCCGACACCGAGCGCCACGCCCTCGAAGCGATCCCCCAGGCCGCCCACACCGAGCGCCGCCGGGCCGCGCTGTCCGCCGCCTTCCCCGGTGAACTGCTGGTGGTCCCGTCCGGCAACCCCAAGGTGCGGGCCAACGACACCGACTACCCGTTCCGCCCCTCCTCCGACTACGTCTACCTGACCGGCGACCAGTCCCAGGACGCCGTCCTGGTCCTGGAGCCCACCGGCGCCAGCGGCCACCGCGCCGTGCTCTACCTGCGCAACCGCTCCGACATCGAGAACGGCGAGTTCTGGCTCGACGGCCACGGCGAACTGTGGGACGGCCGCCGCAACAGCCTCACCGAGAGCGAGAAGCTGTTCGGCCTGCCCTGCCGGGACGTCCGCACCGCACACGCCGACCTGGCCGCCACCACTGCCCCGGTCCGGGTGCTGCGCCGGCACGACGCCGGGGTCGAGGCAGCCGTCGGCGGGCGCGCGAACCCCGGGCGGGACGCCGAGTTCGAGGTCTTCCTCTCCGGCCTGCGGCTGGTCAAGGACGAGTTCGAGATCGCCCAGCTGCGCCACGCCTGCCAGGCCACCGCCCGCGGCTTCGAGGACGTGGTGCGCGTCCTGGGCACGGACGCCGCGACGCCGGAACGCCTGATCGAGGGCACCTTCTTCGTCCGCGCCCGCCTGGAGGGAAACGACGTCGGCTACAGCACCATCGCCGCCGCCGGGCCGCACGCCACCACCCTGCACTGGGTGCGCAACAACGGCCAGGCCCGCCCCGGCGACCTGCTGCTGCTCGACGCGGGCGTGGAGACCGACGAGCTCTACACCGCCGACGTGACCCGCACCCTGCCGGTCTCCGGCCGCTTCACCGACATCCAGCGCAAGGTCTACGACGCGGTGCACGCCGCCCAGGAGGCCGGCATCGCCGCCGTGAAGCCGGGCGCGGACTTCCGCGACTTCCACCGCGCCGCCCAGCGCGAACTGGCCGAACACCTCACCGCCTGGGGCCTGTTCGGCGACCTCACCGCCGACAAGGTGTACGAGCTGGGCCTGCACCGCCGCTTCACCCTCGCCGGGACGGGCCACATGCTCGGCCTCGACGTCCACGACTGCGCCCACTCCCGCACCGAGGAGCACGTCGACGGCACGCTGCTGCCGGGCATGGTGCTCACCGTCGAACCGGGCCTCTACTTCCAGCAGAACGACCTGACCGTGCCGGAGGAGTACCGGGGCATCGGCGTCCGGATCGAGGACGACATCCTGGTCACCGAGGACGGCAACGAGAACCTCTCCGCCGACCTCCCCCGCGCCTCCACCGAGGTCGAAGCCTGGCTGGCCGCCCTGCGCGGCTGACCACCGCAGTGCGGCCCCGGCAGCACGCCGGGGCCGCACTGCGGTCACTTCAACGCGCCCAGTGCCGCGGCCATCCGCCCCACCGCGTCCACCACCTCCTTGGCCGGGCTCGCGGTGAAGCAGAGCCGGAAGAACCCCGGCACGGGATTGTGCATGACGCCGCCGGGCAGCAGGGTGACCTCGGTGGGCTTGGCGGCGAGGTACTCGAACAGCCACTTCTCGTTCGGGTCGAGCCCGTCCGCCCTGATCACCGGCAGCTCCGGGTGGTTCCGCGCCGCACGCTTGCCGAGGTACTCGGTGAGGTCCAGCCAGAAGAACATCGCGGAGTTGTCGCCGTCCCGGTGCACGTACTCGATCCCGGCGGCGTCCAGCGCGCCCTTGACCGCGCGGAAGCTCTCGCTGAGCAGCCCCGGGTAGGTCTTCATCGCGTACGTCGTGTAGCGCTCGCCGTTGTGGTGGGCGCTGAGCAACTCCCCGATGACGTAGGTCTTGAGCGAGTCGAACGGGGTGAACCAGGGCAGCGGGTGGGTCCGCTCGGCCGGGTCGGTGCTGCCCAGCATGGCCCGGTGGACGGCCTTGTTCTTGGAGACCACGAAGCCGGTGCGGAAGCCGGACAGCCCGAAGTCCTTCGCGAATCCCCACACCACGTGGATCCGCTCGGCGAACCCCGCGTACGCCCCCAGCGTCACCGCGCTGGTGAACGGCGTCGCGGAGCCTTCGAGTTGGGAGTGGCAGTAGATCTCGTCGGAGATGATGTGCATGTCGGTGTACGCCATCGCCCAGGCGTAGATCTGCTCCAGCAGCGCCCGGTCGTAGTTGACGCCCAGCGGGTTGTGCGGGTTGGTGAGGACGAGCAGCCGGGGGCGGTGGCCGGCCTTCTGCCGTGCCTCGTAGGCCTCGACGATGAGGTCCAGGGTGAGCCGGTAGCGGTTCTCGCCCTCGGTGGGCAGGTTCACCGGGACGCACTTGAGCTTGGGCCGCTCCTCGAAGGACCAGTTGAAGCCCTGCCAGTACGGCGCCGGGATCAGCACCTCGTCCTTCGGCTTGAGCGCCGGCGTGCCCGCACCCTTGCGCATCAGCCCGAAGGCGATGCACTCCAGCGCGGAGGAGACCCCGGCGCAGCCGAAGACGTCCTCCTCCGAGACGGTGTCGTGGAACGCCCGGCCGAGCAGCTCCGCGACCTGCCCGCGCAGCTGCGGGGTGCCGGCCGGGGCCATGTACTGGATGTTCCGCTCGGGGATCAGCTTGATCTTCTTGAAGACCTCGGTGTCCATCGACTGCTGGTACAGCAGGACGTTCTCCGCGACGGACAGGTTGATCGTGGTGTCCGACGCCAGGTGCTGGTGGTAGAAGGCGAGGGCCTGCTCGAAGTCGGTCAGGCCGGCCAGGACGTCGGCGGCGGCCTCGGGCGAGTCGAGCCGGAGCCCGTTCTCGGTCATGGTCATGGGGGTCCCCTGTCGGGAGGGTGGGGGGTCGGAGGTGCGTACCGGAACGTGACCGTTCGTATCCGCACCGGCCCCAGCGGACCACGCCCGGCGGACGGCCGCCAACCCTCGGCGGCCGTCCGGACGGCGTTCCCGCCACGGCCGTCCGGTGGTCCGCTCGGGTCACCCCCGAGCCGCTCAACCCCGGTTGCCGACCGGCGGTCGACCGGGTCGCCGAAACAGCTGCCGCAGCGGGCCGGACGGGGGGCACCGCCCGGGGGCCGCATCCGCCCGAACCTCCCGCCGGGGACGATGACCCCTAACTCGCTCCGCCCGCAAGGGGCTTGACCCAGCGGGTCCACTGCGGTTCGGGGTGGTAGCCGGCGGCCTGCCAGGTGCGGTGGCCGAGGGCGTTGTCGTCCAGCACCATCGCGTCGGCGCGGCGGCCGCCGAGTGCGGCGAAGCGCTCCTCGGCGGCGGCCAGCAGGGCGGCGCCGATGCCCCGGCGGCGATGGTCGGGGTCGACGGCGAGGCGGTACAAGTGGCACCGCCAGCCGTCCCAGCCGGCGATGACGGTGCCGAGCGGGGTGGCCGGGGCGTCGGCCGCGGTGGCGACGATCAGGCACTGCGGGTCCCGGGCGAGCAGGGCGGCGACGCCCGCCTCGTCGTCGGTGATGCTGGTGCCCTTGGCGGCCCGGGCCCAGAGGGCGAGCAGGGCGGGGATCTCCTCGGGCCGGGCGGGGCGCAGCACGATCTGTTCGGCGGTGCCGTTCTGTTCGGTCATGCCGGTCTGTCTAGCAGGGGGTCCGGCCGGGCCGCCCGGAATTCCGGGGCGTGGACGGCCCCCTGGTGGGAACGGCCGGCGGTCAGCCCAGGCGCCACACCGTGGTGGTCTTGACCGAGGCGTCCTCCAGGTCCGCCACCACCGGCACCTGGTAGGCGGCCACCGCGGTGAACCGGTCCCGGGGCAGGTAGGCCCGGCCCGGGTCGCCGACGATGACGGTGGCGCCGCGGGCGGCGGCCCGTTCCAGGAAGGGCAGGAAGCGGGCGGCCATCTCGCGTTCGTAGAACACGTCGCCGGCCAGTACCACCTCGGCCGGGGCGCCGTCCCCGTCCACCAGGTCGACCAGCGCGCCGTCCACCCGTACGCCGTTGGCCTCGCCGTTCAGGCCGATGGCGGCGACCGCGTAGGCGTCGATCTCGGCGGCCCGCACCTGCGTCGCGCCGCGCAGCGCGGCCGCCACGCCGACCAGTCCGGAGCCGGCCGCGATGTCCAGCACCGCCCGGCCGTCGACCAGTTCGGGGTGGTCCAGCACGTAGCGCGCGACCGCGACCCCGCCGGCCCAGGCGAAGGCCCAGAACGGCGGCGGCAGTCCGGCCCGGCCGCGTTCGCTCTCGGTGGTCTCCCACAGCGCGATGGCGTCCTGCGCCATGTGCAGGCGGATCTCGGGCACGAAGGGGACGGGCGTCAGCTCGGTCTCCCGCAGGATGAACGCCTGATCGGTGTCCGGTCGATGAACTCGCAGCTCACTCGGCATGCCCGCAGCATAGGGCCCGCCGGACCCCGCTCACGCCCGCTCACACCCGCTCACGCCCGCCCGGCGGCCCGCTGGGTGCGCCGGGCCAGCGAGTCGACCACGACGGCGGCCAGCAGCACCGCGCCGGTGATCATGAACTGGATGGCGTTGCTCAGGCCCTGGATGTTCATCCCGGACTGGATCGAGCCGATCACCAGCGCGCCCAGCAGCGCCGACCAGGTCTTGCCGCGCCCGCCGAACAGGCTGGTGCCGCCGATGACGGCCGCCGCGATGGCGTTCATCAGCAGGTTGCCGCCGCCGGAGGTCTGGCTGGCGGACTGGATCTGCGCGGCCAGGAACAGGCCGCCGATCCCGGCCATCGTGGAGCAGATGGCGAAGACGCTGATCCGGATCCACGAGACGTTGATGCCGGCCCGGCGGGCGCCCTCGATGTTGCCGCCGAGCGCGAACACCTGGCGGCCGTACGTGGTGCGGCGCAGCACGAAGTCCAGCACCACGATGAAGATCAGGAAGATCAGCAGGGCCAGCGGCAGCCCCTTGTACTGGTTGAGGGTGTACGCGGCGAGGAAGGCGATCACCGCCAGCAGCACCGTCCGCAGCACGATGTCGGTGACCGGCCGGGACGGCACGCCCGCGGCCTGCCGACGTCGGGCGTCGACCAGCGAGGCGAACAGGAACAGCAGCACGCCGACGGCCGCCGCGCCGTACGCGGCGATCTGCTGGCCGTAGATGGTGCTGTAGAGCCGGGAGACGATGTCCTTGCCGGAGAGGTTGACGGTGCCGCTGGCGCCGAGCACCTGGAGCATCAGGCCGTTCCAGCCGAGGTTGCCGGCCAGGGTGACGACGAAGGCCGGGACCCCGATCTTGGCGAAGAAGAAGCCGTGGACCGTACCGACGATCGCCCCGCCGACGATCGCGGTGATCAGGGCGACCCACTGGTTGACGCCGTTGGTGACGTTCAGGACGGCGAAGATCGCCGCGCACAGGCCGCTGACCGAGCCGACCGAGAGGTCGATCTCGCCGAGCAGCAGCACGAAGACCACGCCGATCGCGATCATGCCGGTGCCGACGATCTGCTGGGACAGGTTGGAGAGGTTCTGCGCGGACAGGAAGGTGCTGTTGAGGCTGCCGAACACCGCCCAGATCACGATCAGGGCCAGCACGACGGGCAGCGAGCCCAGTTCGCCGCTGCTCATCCGGCGGCGGAACTCGCCCAGGTAGCCCTTGACGCCCTCCTGGCGGACGATCAGCCGGGGGTCGACCGCGGGGGTGGCCTCCGGGGCGACCGGGACGGGCGCGTTGACGCCGCCGGTGGGCATGGCGTCCTCGGGCAGCCGGGGGCGGTGGCGTTCGGGTTCGCCGCCGGGGGTGTTCCCGGGGGTGTGGTCGCTCACTGGGACCCCTCCTGGCCGCGGGCCCTGCGGCGGGTCACGGCGTTGTCCGTGGCGCCGGTGATGGCCGAGATGATCTCTTCCTGGTTGGTGCCGCGCCGGTCGAAGACGCCGTTGTTGCGGCCGAGGCGCAGCACCGCGACGGTGTCCGCGACGGCCATCACGTCCGCCATGTTGTGGCTGATCAGGATGACGCCGTGGTCCTGCTCGCGCAGCCGCTCGACCAGGTCGAGGACCTGGGCGGTCTGCTCGACGCCGAGGGCGGCGGTCGGCTCGTCCAGCATCACGACCTTGGGCGAGCCGATCAGGGCCCGGGCGATGGCGACGACCTGGCGCTGGCCGCCGGAGAGCGAGGCGACCGGGATCCGCACGCTGGGGATGCGGATGGAGAGGGTGTCCAGCAGCGTCCGGGAGCGCTTCTCCATGGCGACCTCGTCGAGGATGCCGAAGCGCCGGATCTCGCGGCCGAGGAAGAGGTTCCCGACCACGTCGAGGTTGTCGCACAGCGCGAGGTCCTGGTAGACCGTGGCGATGCCCAACTGCTGGGCGTCCTGCGGCCGGTGGATGCTCACCGGCCGGCCCTGCCACTCGATGGCGCCGTCGTCGGGCTGGTGCACCCCGGCGATCGACTTGACCAGGGTGGACTTCCCGGCGCCGTTGTCGCCGACCAGGGCCAGCACCTCGCCGGTGTGCACCTCCAGTTCGATGTCGGTGAGCGCCTGGACGGCGCCGAACCGTTTGGAGACCCCGCGCAGGGCCAGTACGGTCTCACCTGGCACAGTGACCAACTCCCTTGCCCCGCCTCCTCGGTGGAGGCGGGGCGGTTCGGATTCCGGGCCGCCTACTACGGGCCGCCTACTACTGGCCGCCTGCTACTGGAGGCCGGCGCTCTTGCAGGCGTCGGCGTAGTCCGGGGTGCAGATCTGGGCGACGGTGTACAGGCCGTCCTGGACCACGGTGGTCTTGATGTTGTCCTTGGTGACGACGACCGGGGTGATCAGGTTGGCGGGCACCTTGTTGCCGCTGCCGTTGGTCACGGTGGTCGGGACCAGGCTGGCGTCCAGCGCCTTGCCGGAGGCCAGGGCGACGGCCATCTGCCCGGCGATGTCGGTCTCCGGCTTGAACGGCTTGTAGATCGTCATGGTCTGGGTCCCGGCCACGATCCGCTGGATGCCGTCGAGTTGGGCGTCCTGGCCGGTGAGCGGGACGCTCAGGCCGGCCGCCTTGAGCGCGGTCGCGACACCCGCGGCCATGCCGTCGTTGGCCGAGTAGGCGCCGACCACGTTCGGCCCGCCGATCGCGGTGATCGCGGCGGCGGCCTCCTGGTTGGCGGTGTTCGGGTCCCACTGGGGGGTGTCGTACTCCTTGCCGATCTTGAGCTTGCCGTCGATCGCGCTGTGCGCGCCGGCCTTGAAGTCGGCCGCGTTGGGGTCGGTCGGCGAGCCGTTGATCATGAAGATCTCGCCCGCGTTCGCCTTGCCGCCGACCGCCGCGACCAGGGCCTGGCCCTGGAGCTCGCCGACCTTGTGGTTGTCGAAGGACACGTACGCGTCGGCCGGGCCCTGGGCGAGCCGGTCGTAGGCCAGCACCTTGACGCCCGCGTCGTGGGCCTTCTGCACGGAGGACTGGATCGACTTGGCGTCCACCGCGTCCAGGATCAGCACCTTGTCGCCCTTGGTGAGGGCGGTGTCCACCTGGGTCTGCTGGAGGGTCGCGTCCTGGTTGGCGTTGTAGTAGTCGATCTGCGCGTCCGGCGCCAGTTCCTTGATCTTCTTCTCGATCAGCGGGCGGTCGAACTGCTCGTAGCGGGTGGTCTTGGTCTCCGGCAGCAGCAGGCCGATCCGCACCGCACCGACCGCGGCCGTCCCGCCGCCGCTCGCGGCGGCCGAGCCCGACGAACCGCCGCCCGACGAGGACTGCTTGGCGCTGCCGCAGGACGCCGCGCCGAGGCCGAGGGAAACCACTGCGGTCACCGCGAGGACGCGGCGGAGCCTGATGCTCATCGGGAAGCCTCTCCGATTGAATCCGCCCCCCTGCCCTCCGAGTCTGGGAAGCCATCAGCGCCTCCACGACCCAGGTGCGCCAAACGGGCGTGCCCACAGTCGTCGGGCCGCGGCTCAGCGGACCGCGGCTCAGCGGACCGCCGCCCGTCGGGTCGCGGCTCGTCGGCGCCCGGTGCGGTCGCTACTCCCCCGCCAGCGGCAGCGCGGCGGTGAGCCGGGCACCGGCCTCCGTCGGGGTGACGGTGAGGGTGCCCCGGTGGTGGCGGGCGATGTCGCGGGCGATCGGCAGGCCCAGGCCGCTGCCGCCGTGGTCGCGGGAGCGGGCGTCGTCGAGGCGGGTGAAGCGTTCGAAGACCCGCTCCCGGTCGGCGGGCGGGATGCCGGGCCCGTCGTCCTCGACGTCCAGCAGGGCGAGGCCGCGCCCGGGGTCGACGGCCAGCCGGACGTGCACGGTGGTGGCGGCGTGCCGCTCGGCGTTGTCCAGCAGGTTGGTGAGCAGCCTGCCCAGCCAGAGCGGGATGCCGTCGACGGCGACCCCGGGGGCGAGGTCGGTGGTGCGGCGGTGCGGGACGGGCGGGCGGGCCAGCACGGTGGTGGCGACCAGCTCGGTGAGGTCGGTCCGCCGGTGCGGGCGGTCGTCGGTGCCGCCGGCGTCGAGGCGGGCGAGCAGCAGCAGGTCGGTGGCGAGGTTCTGCAGCCGGTCGGTGTCCTCCAGCGCGCCGTGCACCAGCTCGGCCCGGACCGCCGGGTCCGGGTGGGTGTCGGCGACCTCCAGCTGGGTGCGCAGCACGGCGAGCGGGCTGCGCAGTTCGTGCGAGGCGTCGGCGATGAACTCGCGCTGGCGCCGGCCGGAGGCCTCCAGCCGGTCGAGCATCGCGTTCATGGTGGCGGCGAGCCGGGCGATCTCGTCGGCGGTGCCCGGTTCGGGGACGCGGCGGTGCAGGTCCTGGCCGGTGATGGCGTCGACCTCGGCGCGGATCGCCTCCACCGGCCGCAGCGCCTGCCCGGTGACCTTCCAGGTGACCACCACCCCGGTGAGCAGCAGCAGCGGGCAGGCGACGGCCAGACCGGCCTGGGTGATGTCCATGGCCTCGTCGGCGGCGCGCAGCGAGGCGCCCGCGTACACGGTGACCGGGCCGGTCGGGGTGTCGGCGGTGACGGCGGCGAGCCGCTGGCGGTGGTGCTCGTACAGCGGGTCGACGTCGTCGGTGGTGTGCGAGCCGGTACGCCCGGCGACGGACAGCGCCGGGCGGCCGGCCAGGTTGGGGCTGGCCGCGAGGACGCTGCCGCGGGCGTCGACGACCTGGAGGAAGTCGGTGCCGTGCGCGGCGTGCAGGACGGGTGCCAGCCGCCCCTGGGCGGCGAGTTGGGCGACCGAGTCGGCCTGCTGCCGGGTGGCGGAGGTGGCGGAGGCGACCAGGTCGGCGCGGACGGCGGCGAGCAGTCCGGCCCCGGCCAGGACGAGGGCCGCGGCCAGCACCGTACCGGCGGCCGCGGTGGCCCGGGCGCGCACCGTCCTCGGGACGAACCGGCGGAGCACGGAGGGCAGTCGGCGCAACCGGCGGAGCACGGAGGGGACCTGCCGCAACCGGCGGAGCACGGAGGGGACTTGCCGCGGTCCGGGGCGGCGGGAGCGGCGCACCTCAGCCGCCGGCCGGGTCGAGCCGGTAGCCGGCGCCGCGCATGGTCTGCAGGGCGGCCCGGCCGAAGGGCGCGTCGATCTTGCGCCGCAGGGCGTGGACGTGCACCTCGACGATGCTCGGGTCGGCGTCGTGGTGGGCGTCCCAGACCTGGTCGAGGATCTCGCGCTTGGAGACCACCGTGCCGGCCCGGGCGGCCAGGTGCTCCAGGATCGCGAACTCCCGGGCGGTCAGGTGGGTCGGGGTGCCGGCCCGGGTGCAGGTGCGGGCGTTGGCGTCCAGGACCAGGTCGCCGAGGGTGTGCAGCCGGGGGCGCTGCTGGTCGATCCGGCGGTGCAGGGCGCGCAGCCGGGCGAGCAGGACGACGAAGGAGAACGGCTTGGCGAGGTAGTCGTCCGCGCCGGTGTCCAGGGCCTCGGCCTCGTCCCACTCGCCGTCCTTGGCGGTGAGCATCAGGATCCCGGCCCGGCAGCCGGCCTCGCGCAGCCGGGCGCAGACCCGGTAGCCGTTGAGGCCGGGCAGCATGATGTCGAGGACGATCACGTCGTAGGGGTGGCGCTCGGCGAGGGCGAGGCCCTCGGGGCCGTTGTGGGCGGTGTCCACGGTGTGGCCGTCGGCCTCCAGGCCGCGCCGCAGCGCGGTGGCCATCCGCTGTTCGTCCTCCACGACGAGTATGTGCATCCGTTCAGGGTGCCAGGCGGCCGTGAGTGATCTTGCGGCGGCTTAAGCGTGGGTTCAGGTGCGGTCCGCCATGATCGCCGGGCGCGGAGCGCAGCGCCGCACTTCCCAGGCAAGGAGCACGCCCGATGACCGATCCCCAGTCGTCCTTCACCCCGTCGTCCGGTGAGGAGCCGGAGGTCCCCGAACTGCCGCCGCTGTCGCCCCGGCGCCGTCGCGCGCAGCGGCTGCGCGCCTGGGCGGGCGGCAAGGAGCGCCGGCTCGCCGCCGGGGTGGTGACGGTGGCGCTGCTCGGCGCGGGCGGGCTGGCCGTCGCGGTGGCGGCCCACGAAGGGCACGGGGAGGGTGGCCGCGGGCACCGCGAGGCGGCGGCCTCGGCCGAGGACGGCGCCGGACGCGGGGACGGGCACGGCGGCGGGCACGGCGCCGGACGCGGGCAGGAGCAGGAGCGCGGCCGCGGGCAGGAGCAGGGACACCGGCACGGGCAGCAGCGCGGCGGCGAGGGCCAGCAGCAGGGCCAGGGCCGGATGCAGGGCCAGGCGCCCGCCCCGCTGCCCTCGGTCGGCGCCTCCACCGCCCTGGACAAGGCCCAGGCCGCCGTGCCGGGCGGCCGCGCCGAGTCGCTGCGCCGGATCACCGAGCAGGGCGGCGGGGCCGCCTGGGCCGTGTCGGTCGTCGGCCAGGACGGCGTGCGCCACCTGGTGACGGTGGACGGCACCAGCGGTGAGCTGACCTCCAACACCACCGTCGGGAACGCCGCCGCCGGGAACGCCGGCGCCACCGGCAACACCGCCGACGGCGCCGAGGGCTGACATGGCCCACACCTCGACGACCCGCCCCGCCCCCGACCGCCCCGCCCCGGGCCGGCCCCCGCGCTCCGACGCCAACAAGGTGCCCGCCGTGGACGGCTGGTTCTGGCTGGTGAAGGTGCTGACCACCGGCATGGGCGAGACGCTCTCCGACTTCCTCGCCAAGACCTTCGACCCGGTCCTGGCGGTGGCCGCCGCCGGGCTGCTGCTCGCCGTGGCCCTGCTGGTGCAGCTGCGGACCCGGCGCTGCGTGCCCGGGCTGTACTGGGCGGTGGTCGTCCTGGTCAGCGTGTTCGGCACGATGGTCGCCGACGTGGCGCACGTCGCGCTCGGCGTCCCGTACGCGCTGTCGGCCGGCTCGCTGGCGGTGGCGCTGGCGGTGCTGTTCCTGCTCTGGCACCGGGTGGAGGGCTCGCTGGCGATCGACCGGGTGACCGGGCTGCGCCGGGAGCTGTTCTACTGGTCGGCCGTGCTGGTGACCTTCGCCCTGGGCACCGCGCTGGGCGACCTGACGGCGGCCACCCTGCACCTCGGCTACCTGGTGGCCGGGCTGGGCTTCGCGCTGCTGATCGCGATCCCGGCGGTGGCGGCCCGGTCCGGCTGGGTGGGCCCGGTGGCCGGTTTCTGGTGGGCGTACGTGCTGACCCGTCCGCTGGGCGCCTCCTTCGCGGACTGGCTGGGCGTGGGCGCCGACCGCGGCGGCATCGGCCTGGGCACCGGCCCGGTCAGCCTCGCCCTGGCGGTGCTGATGGCGGTGTCGCTGGCGCTCGCCGCGCGGGCGCACCGTCGGGCGGCGGCTGGACTCTCCGCCCACTGAGCGTCTACATTGCTGTAGACGTCGGAGGCGCACGGCATCACCCCCCGGACAGCCGTGCGCCTCCGGCCTCCCCGCAGACCCCTGCTCCCCGCAGACCCCTGCTCCCCGCAGGCCCCCGCCCCCGCAGGACGCCGCGGCCCTTCACCCCCGCTCGTCGACCACCCGCTTGATCTTCCCGACCGAGCGCTCCAGTGTGTACGGGTCCACCACCTCGACCTCGACCGTCACGCCCACGCCGTCCTTGACCGCCCGGACGACCTCCGCCCGCGCCGCCTCCCGCAGCCCGGCCGCCGCCTCCGGGCGGGCCTCCACCCGGACGGTCAGGTGGTCCAGCCGCCCCTGCCTGGTCAGCCGCAGCTGGAAGTGCGGGGCGACACCCGGGGTGCGCAGCAGGATCTCCTCGATCTGGGTCGGGAAGAGGTTCACCCCGCGCAGGATGATCATGTCGTCGCTGCGCCCGGTGACCCGCTCCATCCGCCGGAAGGCCGGCCGTGCGGTGCCGGGCAGCAGCCGGGTGAGGTCGCGGGTGCGGTAGCGGATGATCGGCAGCGCCTCCTTGGTGAGCGAGGTGAGGACCAGTTCGCCGCTCTCCCCCTGCGGGAGCACCTCGTCGCCGAGCGGGTCCACCACCTCCGGGAGGAAGTGGTCCTCCCAGATGTGCAGGCCGTCCTTGGTCTCCACGCACTCCTGGGCGATCCCGGGGCCCATCACCTCGGAGATGCCGTAGATGTCGACGGCGTGCAGGTCGAGCCGGTCCTCGATCTCGCGCCGCATCTCCTCCGTCCAGGGCTCGGCCCCGAAGATGCCCACCCGCAGCGAGCTGCCGCGCGGGTCCAGGCCCTGCCGGTCGAACTCGTCCAGCAGGGTGAGCAGGTAGGACGGGGTGACCATGATGATCTCGGGGCGGAAGTCCTGGATCAGCTGGACCTGCCGGGCGGTCATCCCGCCGGAGGCCGGGATGACGGTGCAGCCGGCCCGCTCGGCGCCGTAGTGCGCGCCCAGTCCGCCGGTGAACAGCCCGTAGCCGTAAGCGATGTGCACCTTGTGCCCGGGCCGGCCGCCGGCCGCGCGGATCGAGCGGGCCACCACGTCGGCCCACACGGAGAGGTCGTTCTCGGTGTAGCCGACCACGGTCGGGCGTCCGGTGGTGCCGCTGGAGGCGTGGATCCGGCGGACCTGCTCCATCGGGACGGCGAACATCCCGAAGGGGTAGCCCTCGCGCAGGTCGGCCTTGGCGGTGAAGGGGAAGCGGGCGAGGTCGTCGAGGGTTCGGCAGTCCTCGGGGTGGACCCCGGCGGCGTCGAACTTGCGGCGGTACAGCTCGACGTGGTCGTAGGCGTGCCGCAGGGTGGCCCGGAGCCGGTCGAGCTGGTGGGCGCGCAGTTCGTCGACGCCCATCCGCTCGCCGGCATCCAGGAGCGCTGGCGGAATCGGCTCCCCCAGGCGTCGGTCGGGGTCGGACGCACGGCCGGTCATCGTCGCTCCTTCGCAGGTCGGACGGGACTGGGAGCCCTACCGATCGTTCGGTCAGGACAAGCCCAGGCCAAGTAATCCAGCACCCGAACCACCTGTCAAGGGATCGCACGGCGCTCCCGGAATGTGCAGTTCCGGTGCGTTCGTACCGGGTTCACCCCCGTCGCTTGATTGGCTGATATGAAAATCATTACGGAACTATTACCCGGGGGCCCCACCCATCGGGCCGCACCCATGGTTCAGTGGTGCGGCTTCTCCCCCGCACCCCGGAGTGATCACCTTGGCCTCGACCCCTGCGCTGGTCAGCGCGCTGCGCGAGCTCGGCGACCGGCCCGCCGTCGTCGCCGACGGACGCGCGATCAGCGGCATCGGCCTGCTGCTCGGCGTCTCCCCGCCCGGCGGCCTGCCCCGGGCCCTCGCCGAACGTGTCGCCGCGCACGCCGCCCTGCCGCCCTCCACCGCCCGCGCCGCCGAGGAACGGCTCCGGCACTGGGCCGGCGTCCTCGGCCCGGCGCCCATCCGGCACACCGTGCTGCACCCGGTCACCGACCTCGCCGTCGAACTCGCCCTCGCCACCCTGCTGGCCGGCGGCACCGTGCACTGCCCCGACCCGGCCCTGCCCCCCGAGGAGCAGCTCACCGCCCTCGCCGCCGGCGGCACCACCCACCTCAGCCTGCCCTCCGCCCTGCTCTGGCAGCTCAGCCGGCACCCCGGCCTCGCCGACCACGACCTCGGCGCGCTCCGGCTCGTCCTCCACGTCGGCCCCGAACCCCGGCAGGACGACGTCTACGCCGCCGTCGACGCCCTCGGGGCCGTCCTCGCCCACGTCCGCGCCCCGCACAGCCAGGCCGAGGCCGCCGACCGCCGCCTGCGCGCCGACGCCCGGACCGCCACGGCCGCCGCCTGGAAGCACAGCATCGGCGTCACCGCCGAGCAGGTCAGCACCTTCGGCGCCCACCTCGACCGGGCCGTGCTCACCACCCTGCTGCACACCCTCCAGCAGACCGGGATCCTCATCGAACCCGCGCCGGGGACCGTCCCGGGGACCGCCCCGGGGCCGGGTCCCGACGCCGCCCAGGCCCCGGCGCGCTCCGAGGCCGAACTCCTCGCCACCGCCCTCGTCACCCCCGCCCAGCGCCCCCGGGTCGGCCGCTGGCTCGACGCCCTCGCCCGGCACGGCCTGATCGCCCACCGGGACGGCGGCGCCCAGGGCCCGCTCTACCACGGCGCCCCCGAACTCGGCCCCGCCGCGGTCCGGGAGGCCTGGCGGCCCGCCGCCGACACCTGGGCCGACGGCCTCGGCAGCGCCGCCGTCCTCGACCGGGTCAGACGCGGCGCCCTGCGCCTGCCCGGCCTCCTCACCGGCGACGAGGCCCCCCGCCCCGCCGCCGCCCCCGTCCGCTGGGCCGCCGCCCGCGGCTACCTCGGCACCGCCCTCGGCGCCCTCGTCCGCGCCACCGCGGAGGCCCACCACGGGCCGCGGCCGCTGCGCGTCCTCGAACTCGACCGCGACGGCACCGAGACCGCCGTCGCCCGCGCCCTCGCCGCCCGCCCCCGGCAGAACGCCGACCACCACCTCGCCCCCGACGGCGGGCGCTACGACATCGTCGTCGCCTCCGCCGCCGGACGGCCCGAGGAGGAGGTCCCGGCCCTCGTCGACCTGCTCGCCCCCGGCGGCCGGCTGCTGCTGCTCGCCCCCGTCGCCGAACAGCTCGACCTGCTGATCACCGGCGACCCGCGCGGCCTCACCGCCCACCCGGCCGAGCACTGGCAGTCCGCCCTCACCGCCGCCGGCTGCCCCACCGTCCTCACCCTCCCGGAGGCCGGGCACCCGATGGGGCTGCTCGGGCAGGGACTGTTCGTCGCCCGGGTCGACTGACGCGGGCGCCGTTACGATCGGGCGCATGGCCGCTTCCGTCTCCGCTTCGGGTTCCGCTCCCGCTTCGGTGTCCGTTTCCGCTTCCGTGCGCTCGATCCGCTCCCGGGCCTCCCTCGGCTCGATCGGCTCCATCGGTTCCATCGGCTCGCTGCTGTCGATCGGATCCGTCGGGTCCGTGCTCTCCATCGGCTCCGTCGGCAGCGTGCTGTCCATCGGCTCGGCCGGGTCCGTGGTCAGCGCGTTCTCCGCCTGCTCCTGGCTGAGCGTCGGCTCGCTGCTGTCCGTGCGCTCCCGGTGGTCCGTACGGGGCCGGCGCCCGGGGCGGGGACCGAGGCGGTGACCCGGGCACGGACCCGGGCACGGACCGTCCGTGGCCGACCGGTGAAGCACGGGTCACGTACCGCCACCCGATCCGTACCATTTCGATACCGAAGCCCAGGTGAGCTGCGGGAATCCTCGCCGCCCGGGGCGCTCCCCCGGTAGGCTCCGGCTTGTCCTCCGGGCCTCCGTACGGGCGGCCGTGCGCCGCCCGTTCCGCGTTCCGTGTTCCGTGTTCCGGGGGGCAGACCCCCGCGGGCCGTTCGGTGGGCTCCGCGGACTCGACACCGCGCGCCAGGGCAGTCGCGCGAACGGCGAAGGGCATCGCATTGGCGGATCGGCTCACCGGAGGAGACTCCTCGCTGCTGCGGCGGATCAACGCCGCGGTCACGCTACGGGCGCTGCGGACCGGCCACTCCGTGACCCTCACCCAACTCGTCGGCGAGACCGGGCTCTCCCGGCCCACCGTCGAGGGCGTCATCGAGGGCCTCGTCGACACCGGCCTGGTCGCCGAGGTCGAACAACCCCGGGAGGACGGCCAGTCCGGCACCGGCCGCCGCGGCCGCCCCGCCCGCTGGTTCCGCTTCCGGGCCGAGGCCGGACACATCCTCGGCATCGAGATCGGCGTCCACGACATCCGGGTCATCCTCGCCGACCTCACCGGCGAAGTGGCGGGCAGTCACTTCAAGCCCGTCGACGAGACCCTCGACGCCGAGGAACGGCTCACCGCCGTCCGCACCGCCGTCGCCGAGGTCCTCCGCAAGGCGGGCATCTCCCGCGACAACCTGTGGTCCGTCGGCATCGGCACCCCCGGCATCGTCGACCGCGAGGGCACCGTCCAGCTCGGCACCGCCATGCCCGGCTGGACCGGCCTCGACCTCGGCGCCCGGCTCCGGCGCTCCTTCCGCTGCCCCGTCCTGATCGAGAACGACGCCAACCTCGCCGCCATCGCCGAACACTGGCAGGGCGCCGCCGTCGGCGCCGACGACGTGGTCTTCGTGATGGCCGGCCTCAGCCCCGGCGCCGGCTCCCTCATCAACGGCAAGCTCCACCGCGGCTACGGCGGCGCCGCCGGCGAGATCGGCGCCCTCCACCTGCTCGGCCAGGAGGTCACCCCCGAGAAGCTCCTCTCCACCACCGGCAAGCCCCTCAACCCCCTGGACGAGGCCGCCGTCGCCCGCGTCCTGCGGCTCGCCCGCGAGGGCGACGAGGTCGCCAAGGTCGCCATGGACCGCTTCCTCACCAGACTGGTCCAGGGCGTCGCCGCCCTGGTCCTCGCCATCGACCCCCAGCTGGTCGTCATCGGCGGCTGGGCCGCGGGCCTCGACGGCGTCCTGGAACCCCTGCGCGAACGCCTCGCCCAATTCACCCTCCGCGCCCCCGAGGTGGCCCTGGCCGCCCTCGGCTCGGAGGTCGTCTCGATGGGCGCCCTGCGGGTCGCCCTCGACCACGTCGAGGACCAGCTCTTCGCGGTGGACCCGCCCCGGGTCTGACGGCGGGCGGCTACGGGGCGGCGTAGTCCGGGTCGGTCAGGTCGATGGTGAGGATGTTCCCCCAGTCGTTGACGAAACGCGCCAACGGCCAGTCGACGGAGGCCCGCAGGAACGGATTGCCGCCCGTCGACGCCAGCACCCACACCAGCCGCCGCTCCGCGTCGAGCCGGGCGAAGAACCCCTCGTCCCCCTGAGTCCCGTCACCGCAGCAGACGTAGCCCCGCCCGTCCGGCAGTTCCGCCTCGCTCTCCACCGTGATCTCACGCGCGTACTCCGGCTCCTCGACCTCGAACGGCTCCCCCAGCTCCACTCGCAGGGAGTCCGCCCCGTCGATGAACGCCTCCCTGGCCGTCCCGTCCGCCCGGAACAGCGCGTCGTAGTCGGGGATCTCGGACCGCGCCCACAACTCCAATACCAGGTTCATCCACCCCGCCTCCCCGCTCGTCACCGTCGGCCCGCCGGTGATCAGCCTGGGCCCTATCGGCCCCAACGGCCGCGACCCGGGCGCCAGTTCGGCGGCCGGGTCGCGGTCTGAGGGTTGTCGGAGAGTGGTTCAGGAGGCGGTGCGGACCTCGGGGGTCGCGCCGACCGGGGTGACCTCGACCAGGCCGGTCTCGCCGAAGGTCAGCTTGCAGGTGTCCGCACGGTAGGTGGCGACGGCGAGGGCCACCAGGCGGCCGGCGGCGGCGTACTGGGTGGTCATGACCAGCACCGGGGTGCCCGGCGGGCGCTCCAGCAGCGCGGCCTCGTCGGCCTCGGCGACACCGAGCTCCACGGCCCGGGACTCGCCGTCGACCTCCAGCCGCTCCAGCTGGCGCAGCACCGAACGGGCGCGGTCGCTCTCGGCGCGGAAGCCGGGCAGGTGCGGCAGGGCGGAGGTGGGGACGTGCAGCGACTCGGTGGCCATCGCGCGGCCCTCGACCAGGCGGACCCGGCGGACGGTGTGCACGGTGGCACCCTCGGCGATGCCGAGATTCTTGGCCAGCTGCGCCGGGGCGGGGGCGGTGGTGCAGTCCACCGTGCGCCAGGACTGGCTGCGGCCGACACCGGGCCAGCCCTCCTCCTGCCGGTTCACCGGGACGCCGACCCGCGGGGCGGCGATCAGCGTGCCGATCCCCCGGCGGCGGACCAGGCGGCCCTCCAGCTCCAGCTGGTCGAGGGCCTGGCGCAGGGTGGCACGGGCCACGCCGAAGCGGGCGGCGAGCTCGCGCTCGTTCGGGAGGACCTGGCCGGTGGAGAACTCCGAGTCGATGGCCCGGAGCAGCACCGTGCGCAGGTGCCAGTACTTCGGTTCCGGCACCGCCGAAAGCTGTCCTGTCGTCCCCACCGTGTCCTCCACCTGGTCTTGTCCGCCGTACGACAAGGAGGGCGGATCCCGGGCCCGCTGCCCGCTGTTGCGGCAGGTGGGAGAGCGGGCCTTTATCCGTCCTTCTTTATTAAAGGTCCTTGCAGTAAGTGACCCTAGGTGCTCCCTCCGGAGATGGTCAAGACCAATGGCAGGGCTTGATGGGACCGTCGCGAACATTCATGCCACGTTCACGACAGCCTGCCCGGACCGGTCCGCGACCGCCCCCGACCGGCCCGCGGCAGCGCGTCACGCTTCGGTGCGTGGGCGCCCAATGGGTAGGCTGCCCGGGTGATCGTGGTGACGAGTGTGAACGTGAACGGAATCCGTGCGGCGGCCAAGAAGGGCTTCGTCGAGTGGCTCGCCGGAACGGAGGCGGACGTGATCTGCCTCCAGGAGGTGCGCTCCGAACCCGGGCAACTGCCCGTCGAACTGCGCGACCTGGACGGCTGGCACGCGATCTGGGCCCCGTCGGTCGCCAAGGGCCGGGCCGGCGTCGCGATCCTCTCCCGCAAGGAGCCGCAGCGCAGCGTGATCGGATTCGGCTCGGAGGAATTCGACAATTCGGGCAGGTACGTGGAAATCGACCTCCCGGGCCTCACCGTCGCCAGCCTCTACCTGCCCTCAGGCGAGGTCGGCACCGAACGCCAGGAGGAGAAGGAACGCTTCATGGCGGAGTTCCTCGTCCACCTCACCGCCCTGCGCGCCCGCGCCGCCGCCGACGGCCGCGAGGTCGTGGTCTGCGGCGACTGGAACATCGCCCACCGCCCCGAGGACCTCAAGAACTGGAAGGCCAACCAGAAGTCCGCCGGCTTCCTCCCCGAGGAACGCGCCTGGCTCTCCCGCGTCTACGACGAGGCCGGCTACGTCGACGTCGTCCGCGCCCTCCACCCCGACCGCACCGGCCCCTACTCCTGGTGGTCCTACCGCGGCCGCGCCTTCGACAACGACTCCGGCTGGCGAATCGACTTGATTTGTACAACGGAGGGTATCGCAAACCGCTGTACGGAGGCATACGTGGAGCGCCCGGCCTCCCACGCCGAGCGCTGGTCCGATCACGCCCCCGTCACGGCCGTCTTCGACCACAGGTTCTAGCCCGAGAATCCGGACCCCTGCTGCCGCGGTGCGCGGCAGCAGGGGTTTCACGGCACCGAACACAGACGTCCGAGCGAGCCAACACAGCTTTCGGCCAAGGAATTTGAGTGAGCAGTTCCGCAGCGAGCACCTCACCACCCTCGCCACCATGATCCGCTTCAGCATCCCGATGCTCGGACTTCCCGCAGAGCAGCAGGCAACGGTTGAGGGTGACGTCGCGACGTTGGAGGCCGATGCGGCGACGGGGAACCCCGATCAGGGGCGCGTCCACACGTTCCTGCAGCGCGTGGGCTCGGTGGTCCAGAACGTGGCGACGAACCCGGTGACTCAGAACATGGTCCTCACCGGGATTGGGACAGCTACTGGGCTGCCGGTGCCGCAACTGCCCCAGTAGAGCTGCCACCGAGAACACCGGCTCACCGGCGATCCCCTCTATTCCCCGCCGGAGCAAAGTGCGATAAGCGTAACAAGCACTAGATTGTCCTGCTTCCGGCATGTATGTTGTCCGGTCCATCGCCGGGCGGTCCGGTGGATGGTGTGCTGGGGGGTACGTGGCGGGTCTGCAGGTGTTCCGCGTTTCTGATGGGGATGTTCGTCGTGTCGAGGGTGACACCGTGGAGCTGGAGCGTCACCTCCAGGCTCTCGTCGAGGCGAACATGGAGGAGATGCTGGGCGGCGTCCGCTTCCTGGCGAGCGAGTACTCCACCGGCCCGGTGCACCGGGGTCGGATCGACAGCCTCGGTCTGGACGAGGACGGCAGCCCGGTGCTGATCGAGTACAAGCGCCAGCGCAGCGAGTCGGTCCTCGCGCAGGGGCTGTTCTACCTCTCGTGGCTGGTGGAGAACCGCGCCGAGTTCGAGGCGCTCGTCGAGCAGCGGCTCGGTGCCGAGGCCGCTGAGCAGGTGGACTGGAGCAACCCGCGGGTGGTGTGCATCGCGGCGGACTTCAGCCGGTACGACCTGGTGGCGGCCGGGATGTCCCACCACCGGATCGACATGGTGGTCTACCGGCGCTACGGGGACGACCTGGTGACCCTGGAGTTGGCGGCGTCGGTCGCCGGCGGGTGCGGCACCCTGTCGGGACGGCGTTCGGAGCTTGCGCGGCCGGTCTCGGCCAACCGTCGGACGGTCACCGACGTGCTCGCGCAGGCCAGCGGCGAGATCCGCGGGCTGTACGAGGAGCTCGACTCGCGTCTGCTCGACCTGGGCGAGGGCCACGCGGTGTCGCTGCAGCACTACGTTGCCTACCGCCGACGGCGGAACTTCGCCTGCGTCCGGGTGCTGGCGCAGGCTCTGGTCGTCTTCCTGCGCGTCGACCCGACGACGGTCCAGTTGGTCCCGGGTTGGACCCGGGACGTCCGGAGAATCGGGCACCTCGGGACGGGCGAGCTGGAGGTCCGGATCGGCTCGGTGGAGGATCTCGACCGGTCGATGGCGCTGCTGCGGACGAGCTACGCCGCTGCAGCGTAGTCCAGCAATGGCGATGGGCCGTACCCCCTTTCCGGGGTACGGCCCATCGCCGTTGTTCGGCCCGCTCAACGGAGGGCTGGGTCTGGGTGCTGACTCTGGTGTTCAGTGGTCAGCCGGGCGGGTGCGGGCGGCGGTCAGCGGCGGCGAGGGCGGGATGGTGGTGCGGTGGCGGGCGGTTCGCTCGCCTGCCCGGCGGGGGGGGGAGTTGAGGGCCTGCTTGATGTGGTGCCGGCGGGCGGCCCAGCGGCTCAGGTCTCGCTGGTACGTCCGGCCTTCCTCACCTCCGGCAAGGCTTGGGTGAGGGGCGGCGGGCTGACGATCCTGGGGGTTCGGCTGTTCGATGGTGGTCCTCCGCGTCAAGGGGTGGCGACTCCGGGCGCAGGCCGAAGTCGAGTGGGGTCAGTGTTCGCAGTCGTGCTGCGGTTCTCGGGCCAGCGAGGTGATCAGCGCGCGTTCGCGGACAAGGTCGGCGTGCACTTCGGGCTGGTTCGGGCCGAGGGCTTCGAGGGCGCTGTCGATCGCCGCAAGGGCTTCGGCTCGGCGCCCGAGGTTCCGCCAGGCGGTGGCGGTGCGGAAGATCATGATCGGGTCGGCGTCGTCGAAGGTAGGCCAGGCAGCCAGCTCGAGGATCCGCTCGGCCTGGTCGGGCAGTCCATCTCCGAGCCAGAGGCCGTGGAGCAGGGCGTGGCAGACCTGGGGGTTGTCGCCGGCCTCGGCGAGACTTCGGTCCAGGGCTTCAAGGGCGCCGGGGGCGCAGCTTCCGAGGAGGGCGAAGGCGGCGAGGGCGCGGGTGTACGGATCCCAGCGGGTGCGCTCGTCCACAGGGGCCTGGTCGAGCAGCTGCTGGATGCTGCGGCACCGGAAGTCGAAGCGGAGAGCGGCGAGGTGGATGTGCCGGAGCGCTTGGGCATGGGTGCGGTCTGTGCCGGGCTGGGTGAGGTGGTCGTTGCCGGTGAGGTGGGCGAGGGCGCTGTTGCGCTGGCTGCGGGCGTACCAGGCGAGGTGGTTGGCCAGGGCGGCGCTGGTCTGCCAGTCCGCGTTGGCGCGGCTGAGCCAGCGAGCGGCTTCGGAGGGCCAGGGTCGGCCCGCGTCGATGTCCTGTTCGACGAGGGTACGGATTACGGCGAGTGCGGTCGGGCGGAGGTCGTCGCGGTGGACGGCTGCGGCAAGGGCCGCGTACGAGCCGGGGGTGTCGAGCAGTCCGCGGATCATGATCTTCTGCGTGGTGGGGTAGGCGGTGGCGCGGGCGATCCGTTCGATGGTGTCGAGGGCGGTGGTGGTCAGGCCGTGCTCCCTGTGGAATCTGTGCTGTGGCGGTGGTGGTCGGTTCAGCGGGCTCGGCGGGTGCCGGCTGGCTGGGGCGGGGCGGGCGTAGGAGTCGCGAACACCGTGGTGTTCGAGGAGGTGCGGCGGGCTGCGCTGGCGCGGTTCGCCGCCAGGGTCCGGTCGGGTTGCACGGTGGTGATGTCGAGGTGGGGAAGGTGTTCGTCGGCGAGGCTGTGCCGGGGGCGCTCCACTGGGGTGGGGTCCAGCAGTCCGCCGGTGACGGCGGCGAGCAGCGGGGACGGGATGCTGGAGTCCATCTCGATGTACCAGCCTGCCCGGGGCCCGAGGTTGAGCCTGCCTCCGTTGATGTGCCAGTCGTCCCGGCGGAAGGCGTGGTGCGCGGCGGGAAGTGAGCGTGACACGCGGGCGAGCCCGTGGATGGGCTCGACGTAGATGATGTCGTCGGGGAGGTGGGGAAGCCGTCGCCATCCGGCGGCGGCCAGCTGGTCCAGGGCGGCAGTGGGCGGTGGGAGCGCGCGGCGCGGATCACGTGGGCCGGGGAATTGGGTGACGGCGGTGGTCAGCGCCGCGATGATCTCGGGCGGCGTCTTCGCGTCGGCCGCTGCCCGCCACGCCGGGGGGCCGCCGGCGTGGTGCAGCCCGGTGACGGTCCAGGCCCAGATGGCGGATTCCGGGGTGGCGACGACGTGATGGAGAGCGGACGGGCTGGTGTAGGTCGTCGTCGACCGGTCGGTGCGCACGCTCCAGCCGTGCTCCAGCAAGGGTGCGGTCGCCAGTTCCCGGGGGCCGGCGGGACCGGCGAGGTAGAGCGGGCTGACCAGCACCGGGGATGGGTCCTGGACGGACTTGCGGGTCGGTCCCGCAGTGTCAGCGCGAGGGAGGGCCGGTGCGACGCGGTGCCGACCCGGCGCACCGGGCGGCGCGTCGGTGTAGAGGTCCAGGTACCGGTCGATGGCGTCTTGCAGGAGTTCGGGGGTGAGTTCTCCGAAGCGGTGCATCCGGTCGAGGTCATCGATGCGGTGGACGAAGCCGGGGTTGGGGACGGTGGCGTGGGTGTCGAAGTCGAAGCGGTTCGAGCCCAGTTCGGCGCCGGTCTCCCGCACGACGGCTCGGATTCGGATTCCGTTGAAGGTGTCGTCGCGGATGCCTGCGTGAGCGAGCTCGGCGGTGACGAGCACTCCGCCTCGGCGTGCGATCATCTGCCGGCCGGTGGCGGTGCCGTCGGCCAGCGGTGCGAGGGCGGTGAGTACGGTGGCGTGGGTGGGTTTCAGGATTTCTCGCAGGGGGCGCAGGAACTGGGGTGCGCCGCTGTGGGCGGCTGGAGGAGTGGCCCGGCCGCTGGTGGGGGCGGGCTCGGTCGGCGTCGCTGTCGAAGGGGCCGGTGCTCCTCGTGGTCGTCGATCTGGTGCTCAGGAGCGCGTGCCGTTGGAGGTGCTCAGCGGGTCGGCTGCCGGAACTGGTCCGGTGGGGTGGTGGCGATGGCCGAGTGGCCGGCGGCCGGGGCCCGCGGCAAGAGGACGACGCGGGTGCGGGCGGCCAGGGCCCGCGCGGACGGGCCGGATGCTGCCTTGGGGGCGAGGGGGTGGACGTCGAGGTACAGCAGGTGCTCGGAGGTGAGGTCACGGCCGAGGCGGGCCACCGGCGCCGGGTCGGCCATCGCGGCCGTGACGGCTTCCAGGAGCGGGGCCGGGATGTTCTCCGACATCTCGATGGTCCAGCCCTCTACTTCGCCTGGACCGAGCTTGCCGCCGCTGATCTGCCAGGCGCGGCTCTCCCCGACGAACATCTGCCCGGCGGGGGCGGTGCAGCGGTAGACGCTGGCCATCTCGGCGTCCGGTGCGTCCCACATCAGGTGTTCGCGGGTGCTGTTGTCGTGCCAGCCTGCGGCGATGATCGGCACGAGACCGTCCTCGGCGTTGCCGGCGGGCCGGATCAGCTCGCCCGGGCTGGCGGCCAACGCGGCGTGCAGGGCGGTAACGATCTCCGGCGGGGTGCGGCGGTCCGCGGTGACCCGCCAGACCTCCTCACCGCTCAGCAGGTAGTTGAAGGAGGCGGTCCAGCTCGTCCCCGCGTTGTCGACGGCCGACTCGGCGCGCAGCCGTCGGCACGGGCTGGTGTACACCGTGGTGTTGCCCTGCTGCTCGGTGGTCCAGCCCCGGTCGGTCAGGGGCTTGGCCGCGGCGGTGCGGTCGTGGCCGGGGCCGGCGAGGTAGACCGGGGCGACGAGGGCCAGCGGCGCGGGCCTGAAGTCCGGGGTGAAGAGCTCCGGGGTGCGCGCGGCGGCCCCGGTCAGCAGACGGTCGATCGCGTGGAGCGCCTGCTCGTGCTCGGCGGTCGGCAGCGATCCCCAGGTCCACGTGGTGCCGTCGCCGACCGGCCGGTCGTGCAGCATATCGGCGATCCCGCTGAGATCCACCCGGTTGATCAGCGTCGCAGCGGCGTAGGCTGCCGCGTCCTCCAGGTCGCCGATGTTGAAGGGGAGTTCGTTCAGCGCCGTGGTGAGGGGAGGTGTCAGCTTTCGGCTTGCGGTCCGCGGGTCGAGGTTGGCGCCCAGGTCCAGGTCGAGGAGCACCGGCGAACTCGCCGCTGCCGCGATGACCACGTCTTCCACCAGCAAGCACGCCAGGGCCCTTTGCTCCGAGGGAAGTTGGCCCCACGTCGTCGGGGTGCCGCTCCGGCTGCTGGGGATGACCCGGTCCACGATGTACCACTCGGGTATGAAGTCGAAGTGCTCGATCTCCTCCAGGACCTCCTCGCACAGCTCGGCAGCCGCTTCGAGCAGGTCCGTCTCGGTGTACGGGCTGACGTTGGCGGGGCCGGCCTCCATCCGGTGGCCGAGGCGGGCGAGCAGTTCCTCGTCCATCCAGTCCCGGTCCCGCTGCAGGGGCGTGGGGTCGGTGAGGGCCTGGACGACGGCGTCGACGACGACCGCGGGGGCGTTGGTGGTGGCCATGGCCTGCCAGTAGGGCGGGTAGCCGCCGGAGCCCCGCGGCCCGATCTCCACGTACAGGTGGGGGTGGGCCATGAGGTCGTCCGGATCGCCGGGCGGGTCCAGGCGGACCTGGACGCGGGCGAGTTCGTCGGGAGCTTCGAGCTCGAGTACGCCCGCGCGGTAGGTGCTGCGCCAGTCGGCGTCTGTGAGGGTGCGGATCAGGGTCCGCCGATCGGTAGGGGTCTGGAGAGCGGGGTGTGTTTCGCCGGTCCAGTCGATGCTCCTTCCGGTGCGGGCGAGTACGTCGGTGACGGCCATGATGATCTCGGGCGGCGTCTCGGTCGAGAAGCCGGTCATCCAGCTCGGCGTGCCGAGGGGCTCCGGTGCTGCCGTGATCCGCCAGGCGGCGCCGGGGTCGAGCTGGCCGTCCGCGATGCGGAAGCGGTGGTTCGGGCTCCAGGCGAACTCCTGGCCCAGGTCGTCGTCAGTGCTGCGGCCCCAGCCCTGCTGGACGAGGCGGCCGAAGACCCGGTTGGTGTGGCTGGCCCCGGCGAGGTAGGCCGGGGTGACGTCGATCGTGGTTTCGGGGATGGCGGTTCCTCGGGGGCTGTCAACGGCTGGGACCGTGGGTGACGGTGGCAGCGCGGGCGGCGGGTTCTGGTTCGGCAGCGGGGCCGCTGGCTGGTCCCCTCGCTGCTGTGCCCCGGTGTTCAGCGGGGGCGCGGCACCGGCCTGGCCGCCGGCTGCGGGGAGAGAGCGGGTGCCGAGACGGCGATCCGGGTGGAGTCGGCGGCGGCTCGAGCAGGGGAGGTCCTGCGGGCGGCCTGGGCGCGGTGGACGTCCAGCGGCGTCGGGCTGGAGGGGATCTCGGTCAGTTCGGCGGCGCCGATGACAGCCGCGCCGACGGCCAGGTCGTCGAGGTCTCCGATGTCGCGGATGGCGGGGGCGAGCATCGCGCTGACCATGGTGTGCAGGATGGCCGTCCGGCGTGGAGATGCTCGCCGCGGCGGACCAGCCGTCGAAGTCGCCGGCGATATCAACGCTCCAGAAGGCGTCCTGCCCGGCCTCCTCCCACTCGTCGGGGTCCGGGAAGGCCCGGGTGTTGAGGACGATCTTGTCCTGCGGGCTGTACTCCGAGCACGCCGTCTCGGTGCCCGTCGCGGCGTCCCAGGTGAGGCTCCACCCGTTGGCGTGGAGGGGAGTGCGCCACTCGGCGTCGGCAGCGGCCCCGGTCAGCCGTCCACCGGTCCGCAGCCGGTTGGCCAGGTCGGTGGTGATGGCCTCGACGACTTCGATCGGCGTGTTCTCGGTGAGGCTGACGGTCCACAGCGGAGGGAGGAAGGCGCGTTCGTGGACGGCGACCTTCCACATCACGTCGCCGTTCTCCGGCTCGAATCCGAGCCGGACCCGGCCGTCGGTGGAGATGATCAGCTGGTTGCCGCGGCCGTCGTCGAGACGGACGGCTCCCGCGTCGGTGAGCGGCCGGATGGCGCGCTCGGTGTCCGGGGTGGGGCCGGCGTACAGGGCTGGGGTGATGCGGACCTGCTGCCAGGGCCGGTCGCGGGCCCGCTTGGTCCAGTGGGGATTGGCCGTGGTCAACTGCTGTTCCAGGTATGCGGTTTCATGCGATGCGGGCGGTCAGTGGGACCTCGGCTGCGGGCCGTCGCGGTCCGGCGCGCCGGTGTGGCCGAGCGGGCCGGCGACCGGAGGAAGTGCGGTCGGGGTGACCGGCGTGGTGCGGGTGCGGGCTGCTGCGGATCGCGGCGAGCGGTCGGTGTCGAGGCGGCCGACGGCGTGGTCGGCAGCCTCCCGGCCGGAGGCGATGATCTCGGCCGTCAGCCGGAGCGCTTCACCGGCGTCTCCGCCGACGCGGTGGTGGATGGCCCAGCCGCTGGCCGCGCGCAGGGCCCGGGCGCTGCGTTCCAGCACGCCGCCCTCGCCGGTGATGACGCCGGCCACCCTGCGTGCCTCGGCCGGGTCGGTGGTGTGCAGCAGGTGGGTGGTGACCTCGTCGATGCGCTCGGCCAACTGTTCCGCGGCGTTGCTCGGTAGGCGGTCTCCGGTGACGGCGATGAAGGGTGGTGCTGCTGGGCGGCTGCCGAGGGTGGGGTCGAGGGTGACGTCGTACCCGGCGGTGGCGAGGAGGAGGGCCGCGTCGGTGGCGATCTCGTTCTCCTCGTAGTGCTCGTGGCCGGTGGGCAGGGTGTAGTGGTTCGGGCTGCCGGGGGTGGGTGCGAAGCCGGTCGTGCCGACGAGGAAGGCGGTGTGCTCGTCCCCGCCGCTCGCCACGATCGCGCCCTCGTCGGTGCGTCGGATGATGACCGCGTTCGGGTCGGGCTGGCCGGGGCCGGAGGGTCCGGGCTCAGCTGGCGGGCCTTCGCGGGCGGACTGCTGCCCCGTCCCGGGTGGGAGGTGGCGGCGGGGGCACGGTTCGAGGTGGACCTGGGTGCGGTTGGCGGCGGGGATTTGGCGACGCTGGCGGAGCGCCGGCAGGGGGTTGACAACCTCGTCGAGCGCGGCGCTGATGAGGGCGTTGGGGGTGTGGCCGGTGAAGGCGGCGTGCCAGCGTTCGCTGGGGTATCCGCGGGGGCCGCCCCAGACGGTGACGGTCGGCCCGATCCCGCGGATGTCGCCGATGTTGTGGTTGACGGCGATGCCGGCGGTGTCGTCGGGGCGGGTGTAGCTGTAGACGCCGGGGACGGGGGCGGTCTCCCGCTGCCACGGGTCGGCGGCGGCTTCCAGGTCAGCCGCGATGGTGTTGTCCAGCGACCGGCGCCCCCACAGCAGTTCGTCGCGCACCGCTTCGGAGGTCGCGGTCAGGGCGTGGGAGAGTCGCTCGGCCACCGCGGTCACGACCTCGACCGGTGTGCGGGTGCAGAAGGTGGCGTTCCAGGTTCGCTCGCCGACGGGCGAGGCGTACGCGGCGATGTTCCAGCGGGGCCCGGTGGTGGTGTCGTGGTCGAGTTCGATCGCGGCGAGGAGGGACTCGTGCAGGGCGACGGTGGTGTCCTGCCCCGGGCTGTAGCGGCCCCAGGTGGGGGATGTTTCGAGGAAGTGGGCGAGGGCTGCCTCGGCGTCGCCTGGTCCGGCCAAGTGGCCTGGTGTGACCACCACTTCGAGGTCGGGGGCGGGGGTGCTCAGGGAGTCTCCTTCGGGCTCGGGCGGGGCCGGGCCGCCCCGGCGGGGGCGGCCCGGCTGTCGGTGATCAGGCTTCGGCCTGTTCCTCGTCCGCGGCCTCGGGGTCGGTCGTGCCCTCGGCGATCTGCCGCTCGGTCTCCGCGAGACGCTGCTCGGCGATGCCGGCGTAGTGCGGGGTGACCTCGACGCCGACGAAGTTCCGGCCCTCCAGCAGGGCGGCGACTCCGGTGCTGCCGCTGCCCGCGCAGATGTCGAGCACCGTGCCGCCCGGGCGGCAGATCTTGACCAGTTCCCGCATCACCGAGACGGGCTTTTGGGTGATGTGGACGCGGCTCGCCCGCGGCTGGGAGGCGGTGTACAGGCCAGGCAGGTAAACCGGGTGGGCGTCGCCGTCGATCGGGCCCTTGCTCCCCCACAGCACGAATTCACAATGCTGAGTGAAACGGCCCTTTTGCGGCCTGGCGGCGGGCTTGTACCAGGCGAGGGCGCCGCGCCAGATCCAGCCGCCGGCCTGCAGCGCGTCGCTCGTGGCAGCCAACTGACGCCAATCGGTGAAAACGAGGGCGACGCCGCCGGTCTTGGTCGCACGGTAGGACTCGGCCAGGAGCTGGGACAACCAATACGTGTAACTCCGCTGGTCCTTGTTCTCGCCGGGGAAATCGGCGAGGGAGTGGGCGGCGTCGTTCGAGGTGTACTTCGCCCGGGCCGTTCGGCCGGTCCGCTCCTGGGCGGTGCGTCCGCCCGAGTTGTAGGGCGGATCGGTGATGACGGCGTCGATGGAGTTCGAGGGGATCGCGGCGAGCCGGGTGAGGGCGTCGCCCTGGTGGATTTCGTAGGGCAAGGGGCGGACTGACCTCCTGGTCGGGGATGGGGGGCAGCAGCGGCAACCGGAGTTGCGACCTGGCCTTTCGGCTGGTGAACGGAGGCTGGCGAGGCGGCTCCGGAAACGCTCGGCCTGCGGCTGCGTCAGGAACCTAGCCCAGAGAGGGCTCGCAACCTAAAACGCACCCCGACCACCCCTGCGAAGATCGTTTTAGGTTGCGAGTCGCACTGCGCCTATCGTCTGCCACGCCCCCGGAGAGCGACCGGCCCGGATATCCCGTTTTAGGTTCCGAGCCAGTCTGGTTCTACGGTGGGGCACCCCGGAGGAACACCGGCTTATGCCTGACCGACGACCAGCAGCCCGTTTTTGGTCGCGAGTCGAGAAGGCATTAGCGTCCTCCGGGCCTGCCGACTGGTTATCCCGGACCGCAGGGCCCACGCCGTTTTAGGTTGCGAGCCCTCGATTCGATACCTTCGGCCACCGCAAGCGAATTCCACCCCACCCATTCCAAGGGACACCCATGCCTTTTTCGAGATTACGAGCGCGGCTTGCTGCCGCTCTCGCCGGCCCGCTCGCCCGCACCCGGGTGGAGTGGGCCCCACCCCGCACCCGGCCACACGATCCGACAGGAGCCCCCGCCTTGCTCGCCCTCACCGCACGGATGCGGATGCCCAATCCCCGCCCGCCGGACCCTCCCTCCGTCCCGGCCGGAGGTGACGATCGGGGGGCGCGATGAGCTGGCAGAAGTGGGTCGGCGGCGGTCTCGCCGGCCTCCTCCTGGCGCCGTTCGCCATCGCCTTCCCCGCCCTGGCGGTCAGCGCCAACGACTCCACCAAGTCCGACACCTGCACACCCGGCCCCGGTCCACAACCTGTGGACAGCGCGGCGGTCGCCGCCCAGGTCAAGAAGATCCTGGACGACGCGACCGGGCAGGTCGGCCCGGTCGCCGGGCTGGATAGCCCGACGGTGCAGATCCCCTTCGCGAAGACGATCACGGCGACGGGCATCTCGATGAACGTGTCCGCCCGCGGGCAGGTCATCGCCCTGGCGACCGCGCTGCAGGAGTCGAACCTGCGCAACTTGTCCTACGGGGACAGGGATTCGCTTGGCCTCTTCCAGCAGCGCCCGTCGCAGGGCTGGGGCACGGCCGAGCAGATCCAGGACCCGGTGTACGCCTCGACCAAGTTCTACAAGGCGCTGCTGGAGGTTCCCGGCTGGGAGCAGCTGCCGCTCACCGTGGCAGCGCAGAAGGTGCAGCGGTCCGGATTCCCGGATGCCTACGCCAAGTGGGAGCCGCTGGCGACCGCTCTCCAGCAGGCCATCTCCCAGGTGTTGTCGAGGGGTTCGACGCCCGCGCCCACTCCTTCGCCGGGCGCGACCCCGTCGCCCAGTCCGTCCGCACCGGCCACACCGAGCGGCTGCGGCACCGGAGGCGACGACGGAACCAACTGGGGCGTCATCCCGCCCGGTGTCCTGCCGGCCGGGTACCAGATCCCGACCGATGTCCCGCCTGCCGTGCAGAACGCCATCAAGTTCGCCCTCGGTCAGCTAGGCACGCCCTACCAGTGGGGCGGCACCTGCACCGACGCGCACGGCCAGGACCCCATGGGCCGGTGCGACTGCTCGTCCCTGACGCAGCAGGCGTACAAGGTCGGCGGCATCTCCATCGAACGCCGGACCTACGAGCAGGTCCACAACGGCACCGGCGTGAGCGTCGACGCCATCCGCCCGGGCGACCTGCTGTACACCCGGCCCGGCCCGGACGGGCCGGAGCACGTGGGCATGGCGATTGGCCAGGGCCTCGTGGTGCACGCCCCCAAGACGGGCGATGTCGTCAAGATCGCCACGCTCGCGTCGTGGAAGGCGGACATCATCGCCGTCCGCCGCATCGCCCCGTGACGGCAACTGCCGTCCTTCTCAGCGCACTTCGCGCACTTCTCCCCTTCCCGCGCGGCTCGGCCGCGCATCTTCCTGCCCCTCTAGCCGTGGAGTGTGATTGCTCACCTACCTCGCCGACGCCGCAACGAAGGCCCAGCAACTGGCCTACGATCCCGGCATCTCGCCGTCCGAGGGCGGCCTGCCCGGCCTGTCCGTTCTGAAGTCCACCGTCGGCAGCATCAACTTGTTCGCGATCATCGCGGTCGTCGGTGCGCTCTGCGTCAGTGGCATCGTCTGGGCCTGGGGCCACCACACCGGATCGCACGGCAGCGAGCAGAAGGGCAAGCAGGGCGCCCTGGTCGCCGCGGGCTGCGCGCTTCTGCTGGGCGCCGCGAACGGGATCGTGTCGTTCTTCTCGACGGTTGGGACCAGCGTCCACTGATGCCGAAGTCCTCGCCGTTCACCGGCCAGTCCACCCTGCTGCGCCGGCTGCTGATCGGCCTGGGCGTGCTCGTGGTCGTCGCCCTGCTGGCCGGGCTCACCGCCCGGCTGGCGGGCGGCGGCCACCGCACCCCGAGCGCCGCCAACTCACCCTCCAGCCCTTCTACTTCAGCGACTTCGACCGCCTCGCCGCACGGACCGAGTCCCGCCCCCTCGGTCGGGGCGACACCGGGTGTGTCCGTCGTGGCCGCTCCGCCGCACACCAGCGACCCGATCGCGTACGCGAAGGCGTTCGCCGCTGCTCTGTGGAGCTACGACACCCGCACGGCGACCCAGCCTCAGCAGCTGGCCGGGCTCCGCGGCTGGCTGACCTACGAGACCAAGTACGCCGACCCGGACGCTCTCGCCGCCCAGCTGCCGGACCCGACCCTGTGGAGCCGGATGCGCGACAACGGCCAGCACGCCGTCGGCGAGGCAGCCGAGGCGCACCTGCCCGCCGCGTGGCAGCAGGCCATCGGCAAGGACCCGACGCAGCTGACCGTCGCCTACATCTACGCCGTCACCGTCACCGGCAAGCAGACCGTCAGCTGGCTCGACGGCGGCCGGGGCGCCGAGGACCGCGCCATCACCCTGGCCGTCCAGTGCCGGCCGGGCCGCGACTGCGCGCTGGCCTCCATCGCCACCACCGTCTACCCCTGACCTACACCACCGGTCCCCAACGTAGGAGTTGATCGCCCATCGGTTTCTGTGATCTACCCGGATCCGGCCTGCTCTGCGATGTCATCGTCGGTGGCGTCAGCGATTCTGTCACCGACTCCATCGGCAACTGGGTCGCGAAGTCCGCCGGCGACCTCGCCAAGAGCGCGGTCGACCTCGCCTCCCGTGCCGTCGACAAGACGACTTCGGTCGACTTGGGTGCGGAGTGGTTCCGCACCAACTACGCGACGATCCTGCCGATCGCGCTGGTGATGTTGGTGATGACCTTCATCTTCCAGCTGATCCGCGCCGCGTGGAGGCGGGATGGCCAGGCGCTCGGCCAGGCCGTCACCGGAACCGTCTCGGCGACCCTGTTCGCGATGACGGCGATCACCTTCACCGGCGTCTCGCTGGTCATCGTCGACGCCCTCAGCCGGGGACTGTTCCAGATCGCCAACTCGAGCATGGACGACGCGGTCAGGCGACTGGTGAAGGTATCGATGATCACCGTCACGACGCCGCTCGGCTGGGCGATCCCGGCGCTGGTAGCGCTCGGCTGCGCGGCCGGGGCGATCCTCTACTGGGGCGCGATGGTCCTGCGCAAGGTCACGATCCTCGTGCTCGTCGTGCTCGCACCCTTCGCGGCGGCCGGCGGCGCCTGGGAGCCCACCCGCGACTGGCGCCGGAAGTGGATCGAGGCCACCGCCACGGTCGTGTTCAGCAAGTTGATCATGACGATCATCATGCTCGTCGGCGTCTCCGCGCTCGGCCAGACCGACACCAAGGACGGCATCCAGGCGCTGTCGGACATCATCGCCGGCCTCGTCGTCATGGCGCTGGTGCTGCTCAGCCCCATGGCGATCTACAAGTTCGTCCACTGGGCAGGCGACGGCGGACAGGCCCACGACCTGCACCGCAGCACCGCCACCGGCCTGCAGGTCGGTGCCGCGACCGCCCAGAAGGGCGCCCGGATGGCCGCTACCGCGGGTGCCGGCGGAGCGGGCGGAGCCGCGATGGGCGGAGCCGCCCCGCAGGGCCCGGCGCAGGTGCCCGGCCAGGACGCCCCGGCCGGTGGCGGCTCCGGCAACTCAGGCTCCGGCGAAGGCTCATCGTCTCCGTCGCAGAGCACCTTCCGCTTCCCCGGCACCTCCTCCGGAGGCGGCGGCGACGCGGTCGGAAAGGCGCTGATCACCCGCCGTGCCCAGTCGGGCGGCGACCAGGGCCAGCCGCTGATCTCCCGGGCCCCGGCCTCCGGCCAGTCCGCCACCGGCGGCGCGAGCGAGGGATCAACCGCCAAGCCCACGAGCGCAGTTGCCGCCGCAGCCTCGGGCGGGTCCGCCACGCCGCAGGTCGTGATGAGTGCCGCTCGCACCACCCGCAGCGGCGCCCAGGCTCCTGCCGCCCCGCCGGCGTCCGCCGCCGGCCCCGCCACCCCGTCGGTGGCCGCCACCGGCACGTCTGCAGCACCGAGCAGCCCCGTCGGCTCCTCCACGCCGCCGACCTCCTGACCAGCACCGGCCGGGGCCACCGCCCGCCCCGGCCGGTGCCCCCGCCCTGACCGAAGGAGTCGCCCACCCTGTCGGCCGACCTTCCCACACCGACCGTCCGCTTCCCCAGCCGATCCCGACGGGGAGTCCTGCTCGGGCTGACCGCCGCCCAGCTCACCGTCGTCGGCACCGCCGGCGCGATGCTCCTGGCGACCATGGTCGCCACCGGACTCGCCGGGGCCGCCCTCGCCACCCCGCTCTGGGCCCTGGCCGCCGCCCTCGTCGTCGTCCGCTTCCACAGCCGCTCCGTGGCAGATTGGGCCCCGATCCTCATCAGGTACTACCTGCGCCGCGCCAAGGGCCAGCTCGTCTGGCTCGCCCGGCCCGCCACCCGGCCCCGCCGCGACGGCCTGCTCCACCTGCCCGGCACCGACGCCAGCCTTCGAGCCGTCACCGCCCCCGGCGGCACGCTCTGCGCGATCCACAACCCGCAGAAGAACACCCTCACCGCCGTCATCCGCGTCAGCAGCCGGGCCTTCGCCCTGCTGGACCCCTCCACCCAGGCCGGCAACGTCAACGCCTGGGGCCGGTGTCTGGCCTCGCTCGCCCGCACCGGCTACATCACCACCGTCCAGGTGATCGAGCGCACCGTCCCCGACAGCGGCGACGCCCTCGCCCGGTACTGGGCGGAGAACGGCCGCCCCGACGCTGCGGTCGCGGGCCCCGTCTACGAGGACCTCCTCGCCGCCGCCGGCCCGACCGCGGCCCCGCACGAGGCGTACATCGCCATCAGCCTCGATCTCAAGGGCGCACGCCGCCTGATCGGCGAGGCCGGCGGCGGGCTGAGCGGCGCGTTCAGCGTCCTGTCCCAGCTGACGCCTGGCTTCGAGCAGTCGCTGCGCAACGCCGGGCTCAACCCCCGGGGCTGGCTCAGCACGGGCGAAATCGCCGCCGTGATCCGCTCGGCCTACGACCCGAAGGCGCTCGCCAACCTGGAGCAGTGGTCCGAGACCGGCGAGGCCACCGCCGACCCGGCTGCCGCCGGCCCCGTCGTGGTCGTCGAGGAACCCGGCCGTCTCACCACCGACACCGCCTGCCACGCGGTGTACTGGATCGAGCAGTGGCCCCGAAGCGAGGTCACCCACGGGTTCCTCCACCCGCTGGTCTTCGCCGGCGGCGCCCGCCGCACCCTCTCCCTCACCTACGGCCCGCAGGCACTGGATGCCGCGCTCAAGGCGGTGCAGCGCACCAAGTCGAGCATCATCGCCGACGCCGCCGAGCGCGTGCGCAAGGGGCAGGTCGACTCCGAGGCCGACTCGATGGAGTACGCCGATGCCAAGCAGCACGAGCGCGAGCTGATCTCCGGCCACGCCGACGTCGACCTGACCGGCCTGGTGGTCGTCAGCGCCGACAACCCGGAGGAACTGCGCCGCGCCTGCGCCTCGATCGAGACCGCCGCCGCCGGCACCGGCCTGGACCCGCGGCTCCTGCGCTGGCAGCAGGCCGAGGCGTTCGCGCAGGCCGCCCTGCCGCTCGCCCGGACCTGACGGGAGGCAGCCGTGCACCACCCGCCCACCGGCGACCACCGCCTCCTGCGCTTCGCGACCGCGGGCGTCGACGTCCACCACCACACCGCCATCCCGGAGCAGGTACCCGTCTCCCGAGGCGAGTTGGACGCCCTCCACGCCCACTGCGTCGCCCTGTTCGCGCTGCTCGACACCCACACCGGCACCACCCGGCCGCTCGCCCCGGCCGAGGCCGGCCACCTCCACGCCGCCCGTATCCGACTGTGGCAGACCTGCGACGCCCTCCACGACGCCTACCACCGCGCCCCGCGCGCCGACGGGCGCCGCCCCACCCGCGAGGCGTGCGCGCTGCGGCTGCCGGAGGGCGCCCCGGACATGGTGATCTGCCAGCGCCACAGCACCACCTCGGGCCGTGTCCGGGTGATCGCCACCCCCTCCGAGCTGCGCGGCACCCCCACCACAGCCCCTCGCATCTGACAGGAGAAACGTTCCTCTGCGCTCCGCCAGTGCCACCCCCCTGTTCACCCCGACCCGCTTGGACCGCGCCGCCCGTCGCCAGGCCAAGCGCGACCTCGCCGCCGCCCGCCGCACCGCCCGCCAGGCCGGCCGCCCCCAGCGCCCGAAGACCCGGCGCGAGGAGAACGCCGAACTCCTCCCCGCTTACCCCGCCGCCGGACGCCCCGGCCCCGCCTCCCTACGCGGCGGCCGACTGCGACTTCCCGCGCACCGCATGACCACCGCGACGGCCAGCGCGGCGTACCCCTTCCTCGCCGAGGGCGGCCTCGGGTCCGCTGGCGTCCTGATCGGCCGCGACGTCCACGCCGAGGCCAGCTTCGTGTTCGACCCCTTCGCCCTCTACGGGAAAGTTGAAAACTTTACGAACCCGAACACGCTGGTCGCAGGCGTGATCGGCCAGGGCAAGTCCGCACTGGCGAAGTCAATTGCCTTGCGCAGCACGGCATTTGGCTATCGCGTTTACGTTCCGTGCGACCCGAAGGGGGAGTGGACGTCCGTCGCGGAGGCGATCGGCGGGACCACAATCGCCCTCGGCCCCGGGCTCCCGGGACGGCTCAACCCCCTTGACGCTCCGGCCCCTCCGATGGGCGTCGACCTGGCGGACTGGGCGGGCGAGGTCCGCAAGCGTCGACTGCTGCTGCTCGGCTCGCTGGCCCGCACCGTGCTACGGCGCGACCTGGCGCCGATGGAGTACACAGCGATGGACATCGCCCTGGACGCGGTGGTCGACCGCAGCGCGCGCACGGGCCAGGTCCCGCTGCTGGGCGACGTCGCGGCCGTCCTCGGGCAGGCCGCCGTCCTGGACGCCGCGCTCGGCGACCCGACCCGGCGGGTCGGCGCCGCCGCCCAGGACCTCGCCCACGCGCTTCGCCGGCTGGTCAACGGCGACCTCGCCGGGATGTTCGACGCGCCGTCGACCGCGGAGTTCGACCCGAAGAGCCCGATGCTGACGATCGATCTCTCCCGGCTCGGCTCCTCCGGCGACGACACCGCGCTGACGCTCGCGATGACCTGCGCGTCCGCGTGGATGGAAGCGGCACTGAGTGACCCCAACGGCGGTCGCAGGTGGGTGATCTACGACGAGGCGTGGCGCGTCATGCGGCACGCGGCACTTCTGGAACGCATGCAGAGCCAGTGGAAGCTGAGCCGTGGACTGGGCATCGCGAACATGCTGATCATCCACCGCCTCAGCGACCTGCTGTCGGCCGGCGACGCCGGCTCCCGGACCCGGGCACTCGCCGAGGGCCTGCTCACCGACTGCGCGACCCGCGTGATCTACCGGCAGGAGAGCGACCAGCTGGCCGCCACCGCCGGACTGCTCGGCCTCAGCGGCGTCGAGACCGCCGCCATCGCCGCCCTCGGCAAGGGCCGCGGCCTGTGGAAGGTGGCAGGGCGTTCGTTCGTTGTCCAACATCTGCTGCACCGTGCGGAGTTGGCCCTGTTCGACACCGACGCCCGGATGCACGCGACCCCGGAAGCGACATGATCACGCCCGACCACCTGCGGCTCCGCGTGGTGATCGCCCCGATGTGAACGAGCCCGGCAAGGCCATCGTCGCACAGGCCGGCCCCGGCGCGGGCGGAATCCTGCAACGCTCCGGGTCCTCTTCCCGGCGGGCCAGCACCTACGGCCACCCCTCCGGCCCCCGAGCGAGCCAACTACCGGCGCCCAGCCGGTCTCACCCACGAGCAGCGGGGCCAGGCCGCCGTCTCCCGCGGCTCGCGCACCGCTCCGCCCGTCGGCGCCGAGCCCAGCGGCCCAATCCCAGCCGCTCCCGCCCGGTCCAGCCGCACCCACCACCGCTGACCGCCCAGGAGTCGTCATCGCTCACGTCACCATCGCCCACCTGCCCGACCGGCAGACCATCGTGGCCGACCCTCCCGACCGGCGCAGCGCGTACTGGCTGGAGCAGGCCGGGTTCGTCCGTGACGACGCCCTGCGGCTGCACCGCATCCGCCGGGACACGAGCGCCTCCACCGCCGAGCGGCAGATCCGCGATGCCCGGCGCCTGCTGGCCGCCGCCGACTACGGGATCACCCGGGTGTACAGCGCGGACGAGCAGCGCCTGCGCGCCAAGGCACCGCCGCCGCTGGGGACATCGTCGCCCCCGGGCCCGGCGCGGACGCTCGGCGACCGCACCGTCTGGGTTCACCTGGTGAGCGAGGACGTCACCGCCGGCCACCTGGTGATCCACGCGCACCACCAGGCACCGGAGGGTTCGATCGAGCTGCTGGTCGACTACCCCGGTGCCGGCGAGGCGGCGGTGTTCTACACCGAGCCGGACAGCGGCCACTACGGCCCCAGCCGCCACCCCAGCCTCGCCGCCGCACGCGAGGAGTGGACCTCCTTCGGGTACGCGGCCGAGGCTCCGGCGCCCGGTGCCCCGCGGGCCGCCGCCGCCCGCCGGACTTCCCCCGTGGTGCTCGGCCGCCCGGGCGCACTCCCCGTGGGACCGCCTCGCCCGGTGATCAGTGCCGGACTCGCCGGGCCGGGCCTGGAGCCCCCCTTCTGACCTTCCAGTTTCGCCAACTCCACTGCTATTCCTACCTCTTGGAGACGCATGTCGACCATGACGCTCACCCGCCAGGACGCCCGCCTGGAGGCCGCCCTCGGCCAGAGCATCACCGCCCTGATCGCCAACCAGGCGCGGGCCGACGCGAAGACCGCGCGGGTGCTCGACACGCACCGCGCGCTGGTGGCCGCCGAGACCGCGGTGTCCTTTCAGCGCGTGCGGCTGGTCAACGTCGCCACCGCCCAGCGGCGCGTGGACGACGCCGTCCTCGACGAGCTGGATGCGCAGTTCGAGAAGCTGGAGGAGGCGGCCGAGGAGCGCGATGCGCTGGAGGCCGACCTGGTGCAGCTGCTCCAGGCTCGCGAGGAGGAGGTGAAGCGGAAGGCGGTCGAGGCCGCCCCGGCCACCGGCCCGGCGCCGGTTCCGGCGACGGTTTCTCCGGCCTCGGCACGGCGCCGCTGATCGGGAGCCTGATGCCCACGACGACGGATCCCGGCACCACCGGCGGGCTGGTGGCGTTCGGCTGGGACTACGACCACGGCGAGTTCGTCGTGTTGAACGGCCAGGTGCCCCAGCCCGCCCGCGAAGCGATCTACCAGGCCGGATTCTCCAGGCGGGGCGATGTGCTGGACTGCTGGCACCAGCGCCGGAGCGTCGAACCGCACGAGCAGATCCGCAGGGCGGGGCGGCTCGTCGATCGACTGGTCGCGGCCCGGGTGCCGGTCGCCAACTGGCACCGCCCCGAGCAGCGCAACGGCGACCTGTCTGAGCACTACCGGTGGTTGCAGGACGAGGGCCCGTTCCCCGACGCCGCCCGCGCCGCGGAGGCGGCCTGGTCAATCGTCTGCACCGCCCTCGCCACAGAGCGTCTGATCCCAGCCGATCGGGGCCTCGCCCGCGCGGTGCTCTCCGGCGACATCGTCGTGGAAGCGATGCAGACCTTCGACGACGTCGGCTGGTGGCTGGCCCGCAGTGCACCAGAAGACGACGACTCCCTGTCGTCGTACGTGATGCTGCGGCACGACACCGCAAACGGCTACCTCGGCATCACCGACCACTGGGCCACCGGCTACGGGCCGCAGGCTCGCCGCGACTTCCGGGCCACGCAGCTGCGGGACACCACCCACCCGCCGGCCACCCGCGCCCAGGCCGCCCGTCCATCACGGCGGGCACGGATGGCAGCCGCCCCCGCCCTTGCGCCGCTGCCTCCCGGACCAACCCCCCGCCGCTCCGCCTCCCGCTGACCGAGCCCTTCCTGGAGAACACCGCTTGCCCCACCAGCAGCCCGTCGGCGTCACCTTCCGCCGCCTGGCCTCCGCCGGGATCACCGCCACCACCGCCAGCCGCGACCCGGCCGTCCTCGACGCCTTGGCCGCCGCCGGGTTCCGCCTCGGCCTCCCGGACGCTCCGGAGCGCTACTCCCTGGCCGAGCGCGACCCGATCACGCAGTCCAGGACGGCAGCCCAACTCGCATCCACTCTGCGGGAGATGGGCGTTCCGGTCACCTCCCGGCCAACGTCGCTGCCCGGCTTCGAAGGCGCTGCAGTCGCCATCTCCCCCTCGGCAACAGCACGTGCCGCCGCCGCCCGCACCGCGACCGCGGCGCCCGGCTCCGCCGTATCCGACCAGCCCCGACCCGCTGTGCCCACGTCCCCGCCGCCGGCACCGGCCGCCCGCCGCTGACCGCGTCCACCATCTGCCCCGAGGAGCAGCGCATCACCCCCGAGCACGTCTCCATCACCCGCGACCCCCAGTACGGCGTCGTCGCCGAGGTCGGCCCCGATGCCTCACCGACCGCCAACACGCTGCTCGCCCGCGCGGGTTTCCGGCAGCTGGCCGACGGACGGCACGCCCTCGACCGCAGCGAGCAGAACATCTTCCTGCACGCCCGCCAGACCGCCGCCGCCCTGCGCCGAGCCGGGGTCAAGGTCAGTGCGGACGCCGCCTTCGACTACAACGACGCGACGAATCCCGCCCTCGACAGCCCGGCCGTCCGCGCCGCCGGCCCCGACGCCGTCGTCCAGGCCAGCGCCCCGGCTCCGCCCCGCAGCTTCGACGTCCACGTCGGACGCCACCCGAAGCTGGGCATCGTCGCCACCAACCCGCACAGCAACCAGACCGCCGCCTACGCGCTCGCCGAGGCCGGCTTCACCCGCACCGGCGGGCACCCGGGCCTCTACGTCATGGACGAGCCCGAGTTCGAGGGCGACAAGCGGGCCTCCACCGCCGTCGCCAAGCTGCGCGGCCAGGGGCTGCGGGTCGCCTCCGATCTGGCCTTCGAACCGCTCACCGGCCCGTACGAGTCCACCGACCCGTTCGCCACCCGGCTGATCGCGGAGATGAACCGCACCCCGCCCTCGCCCGCCGCGCCGCCGGCCCAGGTCGCGCAGAACGACGACCCGTTCGAGACCCGCGTGTTCAAGGCGCCCGTCCTCGGGCCCGTCACTCCCACGGCCCCGGACCCGTTCAACACGGTCGTCCACCCGTCGGCCGGGCCGAGCCGGGACGACCAGCGCGCGGACGCCATGCTGCACGACCGGGCCGCGCTGAGTGCAGAGATCGCTTCCAGGCTGCGGGCGATCGAGGACCAGGTCCGCACGAACCCGGGCAGCGTCGACCTGGCGCGGGTCGAGGCCGTGGTCGGCGAGGCCACCACCGTGCTCGCCGGCGCGGGCAGGGACCTCGCCGCCGTCGCGGCCCGCCCCACCGCCGTACCGGCCGCGCGCACGAGCGTCCCCGCCAGCCCCCGTGCCCGCGCCGCACTCGCCACCAGCGGACGGCTCCGCTCCTCCGCTGCTCTGCACGCCACCGCTGCCGCGACCACCGCCGCGTCCGCGCCGGCCGTCGACCCGCGGATCGCGTGGGCCGCCGGACGCCCGAACTCCCGGTGAGCCGTTGTCCTACACCGATGCCCTGAACCGCGCCCAGCCTGGCGATCACGACGCGAGCCTTGTCGGGTCGTGGGCGGTGCGCCGTCTGGGCCAGCTGCTGCCGGAGCCCGCCGAGGAGGTCGAGGTGGCCGACCTCCTCGGCCACCTCGGTCCTGTGATCCGCGAGCTCGAGGAAGTCCTGCAACTGGCGGCGGATTCACTCGACCAGCCCGCTGCGCTCGGGCCCGCCGTCCGCGCCGCCCGTCTCCTCGGGAGTCAGGTCGACCGCACCGCCAAGGCGCTGCACGACCGGAACGGGACCGAGCCGATCCCCCGCGCGACCATCGCCCGGCTCCAGTCCACGCGCGCCCCGCGCCCTGGCCCGGCTACAGCAGAGGCGACTTCCCCGGTTCCCCCTGCCTCCCACTCACGGCGATCCCGCTGATCTGACCCAATTCCTTTCCCATCAAACCGAGTCCACAGGAGACCCGACATAGCTGTCCGAACCCGGTGGTCTGTCGAACACGACTGCGGCCACACCGTTGATCATGACCTGTCCTCCCGCGCCGCCGACAAGCGCGCCTCCTACGCCCGCTGGCTCGCCACCCGCTCCTGCCGCGACTGCTGGCTCGCCGAGCGCAAGGAGGACACCGCTGAGCGCGAGGCGTGGATCGCAGCTCGCCGCGCCGAGGAGCAGGAAGCCGCCACCGCGTGGGCCGGCCAGTTCGGCATGCCGCCGCTGGAAGGCGCCCAGCGGGCCATCGCGTGGGGCGAGCGCTGCCGGCACCAGCTGGTGACCACCGCCTACCAGGCCCTGGTGGTCGAGGGCGCGCTCCCCGAGGAGGCGTGGCTGGCCGTCGAGGAGCAGCTGCGCACGCTGGATAAGGCCAGCTGGTGGATCGACCAGCGGGAGGCCGAGCCGGCCGACCTGCCCGAGCTGGCCGCCGCCGCCACCAGCGCGGACCGCGTCACGGAGAACCCGAACTGAGCGCCGGCCCCGTCGGCCCGTCCCGGATCGCGGCAGCCTCCTCCCTCGTCGTGCAGGTCCTGCGCGCCGAACAGGCCGCCGCCCGTCCGGGCAGCAGCACGCCCCCGGCTGCGGAGCCGGTGCTCGCCTCGGTCGGCCGGACGGTCGCGCCGGCGCCGGGACGGTGACGTGTACCCCACGATCGCCCGGTACGCCTCCACCCGCGACCTGCTCGCCTCCGCCACGGCCGCCGCCGCCGCCCAGCAGCAGAACCGCCTTCGTCTCATCGACGCCTGGCGTCCCGCCGCGGACCTCCCGGCCGACCAGATGGCGTTCGCCACGGTGCTGGCCGCGCACCTGCCGCCGCCGGCCGGGCCCGCCGAGGCACTGCGCACCAGGTTGGTGTGGCAGTGCACCCTGCGCACCGACCCCGATGCCGCAGGCCCCGCGGATCACCGATTCCAGGAGACCGCCCGGCGCATCCTGGCTGCTACCGGCATCGCCTCCGAGGACGCCTCGGCGGCGTGCCGGTGGGCGCTGCTTCGCGTCGGTGACCACGAGGCCCGCCTCGTCGCGCCGCTCGCCCGCCCGGACGGCACCATCGTGGACACCGGCCGCGACCGCTCCCTCGCCCTGGCCATCTGCCAGCTCGCCGAGAGCCGCGGTACCAGCATCGGCCGTCCCCACGCGGCAGCGGCCGGCACACCTGGCCGCCGGCCCGGTCTCCTCCCCGCCCCTTCTCCCGTCCCCGCCGCCGCGGCTCGATCCGGGCCGCGCCCGTAGAAAGCAGGACCGTTGACCGACGCCCGCACCACCGGGCCCCTCGATGTCGCCAACCAGGCCATCGCCCGTGCCGGCCGCGCGTTCTCCGAGATCGTCGAGATCGCTCCCTCGCTGACGGCCCACGAGGCCGCCGAGGTGCTGCTGGGCCTCACCCTGATGCCCGGCGCAGTGCAGCAACTCTCCGATGCCGTAACGGAGATCGGCCGCCAGGTCGCCCAGCAGTACGGCGACCGGCCTCCCCTGTGGGAGCCGCTGCTTACGGAGGCCACCGCCATCTCCGCCGCAGCCTTCCGCACGGCTGCCACCGCCGACGCCATCGCCGAGGCCGCGGACGAGACCACCCGCAGCCGGGCCGCCACCGCCCAGTCCCCGGCACTGCGGGCCGCCGGCACGACGGCGTCGGTCCAGTTCGCCCCGGCCGTCGCCGTACCGCCGCACTCCCGCATCGTCGAACTTCCCCACCGCTGACGCTCCGAGGAGCCCACCGTTGACCACGTCCACCCCGGCCGGGGCCCAGGACGAGGTGCTCGTTCGCCCCCGCCACCTCGCCGGCCCCGGGCCCCTGCCGGTCTTGGCACCGCTGCTCCACCTCCACGAGTGGCCGTACCGATTCGACGAGTCTCTCGCCCAGGTCGTCGCCACCAGCCCGTGCCGGCGGATCGAGATCGCCATGGAACCGCACCGGGTCTTCCACCTCTACCGGGTCAGCGTCCGCAAGCATCCGGCGGATCAAGTGCCCTACTGGCAGGCCACGTTCACCAAGGACACGCCAGGGGAGATCGTCGGCGCGTTCGTCCAGGCCATCGCCGCCGACCGGTACACGATGCCGGAGGAGGTGGTCGCCGAGCCGACCGCCTCGCCGACGACCGCCTGGCGACCGCTGTTGAAGGCCGGCTGGCAGCTCAAGGACGACCCGGACTTCGTCCACCTCGCGTCGCCGGACGGCACCACCAGCTTCACCCACTCACCCACCTCGACCGACGACCGGTGCGGCGAGGGCGTGGGTGCCTGGATGGCGCACGCCTCCTTCGGGCCCGACTGGAGCGACCAGTGGACGATCGTCCTCGGCCACGCAACCCCCGTGCGGTACTTGGCGATCCTGGCCTCCGCCATCGCCGATCCCGCCCCCGTGGTCCGCCGCCGCAGCGCCCTGTCCGCCGCCGCGCTGCCGAAGCTGGCCACTCGGCCCGCCCGTCCTGCCGATCCCACCCGCCGGTTCACCGCCGTCGAGTACACGGGCGCCATGTTCAACCCCCGCCACCCCGGCCAGGGCCACCCCCCACGCCGCTGACCACGCAGTCCCCGCCGGCTGGCCACCCGCCGGCCAACGGGCCGATCACCCATGTCCCGGGCCTCCGTCCCGCCGTGATCGCCGCCCGCTCACTGCCCGCTCTGGGCCCCTGCCGTCGCGCGCCCCTGCCCGGCAGGCCGAAATCCCCCGTCAAGGAACCCGCTCCTGCCCGCCTCGCCCAAATCCCCTTCCGCCAGCCCCGGTTCCGATGCCCTCCTCTACGCGCTCATCGGCGCGGGCGTCGCCGTCGCCGTCTTCGGCACCTTCGCCTGGCTCGGCGGCAACGCCGCCACCGCCGCGACCACCGACCACGCCCTGTGGGCCCCGTTCCAGCCGGTTGACGCCGCACTCCACCCCGACCGGGCCTTCCCGCACCTCAGCCCGCTCCTGCTGCTGATCAGCACCCGCATCACCCCGGCACTGCTGTCGATCGCGCTCACCGCCGCCGGTCTGCTGCTGTGGTCCAAGCACCGCCGCAAGCCGACCGGCCTCGCGGGCCGCAGTGAACTGGCGCCGCTGCTGCCCGCCGAGATCACCGCCAAGGCCCGGGACCTGCGCCCCAGCCTCTCCAAGGCCAAGCCGCGCGAGATCAGCCCGGACGACACCGGCATCCTGCTCGGCGACCTCGCCCCGAGCGGTCCCGAGGTCCGCTCCAACTGGGAAGACGTCGCGGTCGCCATCATGGCGCCGCGCTCGGGCAAGACGACCTCAATCGCCGTGCCGGCCATCCTGCGCGCCCCCGGCCCCGTCCTGCTCACCTCGAACAAGGCGGCCCGCGACGCCTACACGGCGTGCCTGGAGGCCCGCTCCGAGGTCGGCCGGGTGTGGACGATGGATCCGCAGCAGATCGCCCACACCCCGCAGGCGATGTGGTGGGACATCCTGGCCGACGCCAAGGACCTGCCCGGCGCGCGGCGGCTCGCCGGCCACTTCGTCGCGGCGGCCGTCGACGAGTCCAGCCAGGGCGACTTCTGGTCTACCGCCGCGCAGAACACCTTGTGCGCCTTGTTCTTGGCCGCGGGCTGCGACCGTCGGCCGATCACCGACGTCCTGAAGTGGCTCGCCGTCCCCAGCGACCGCACCCCGGTCGACCTTCTCCGCGCACACGGGATGGTCGCCATCGCGGACCAGCTCCAGGGCACCGTCTCCGGTGCGGTTGAAACGCGCGACGGTATTTTCGAGACCGCCCGTCAATATGCGGCCTGCCTTCTCGATCCGCAGATCTCCAAGTGGGTCACGCCGAATCCTGACCTGCCGGAGTTCAAGCCGGAGGAGTTCGTCACTCGTAAGGACAGCCTGTTCCTGCTGTCCAAGGACGGCGGCGGCTCCGCATCGGCTCTGATCGCGGCTGCGGCGGATTCCGTGATGCGCACCGCGGTCATCGAGGCTGAGCGTGCCGGAGGCCGCCTCGACCCGCCGCTCCTCGCCATTCTGGACGAGGCCGCAAATGTGTGCAAAATCGGCGACCTCCCCGACCTCTATTCCCATCTTGGGTCTCGCGGCGTCATCCCGATCACCATTCTGCAGAGCTACCGCCAGGGACAGAAAGTCTGGGGCGAGGCGGGCATGGACGCCATGTGGAGCGCGGCCACCATCAAACTGGTGGGCTCCGGCATCGACGACGCAGATTTCGCCGACAAGCTCTCGCGTCTGGTCGGCGACCACGACGTGGAGACGGTTTCCCATTCCACGTCGGAATCGGGCCGGTCCACCTCCGTCAGCATGCGCCAGGAGCGCATCCTTCCGCCCGACCAGATCCGCGCCCTGAAAAAGGGCTCGGCGCTTCTCTTTGCGACCGGCCTGCGGCCCGCACTGCTGACCCTTCGCCCCTGGTACAAGGAACCTGGGGCTGCCGAGGTCGGCGCGGCCAGCTCCCGGCAGACCACTCTGATCACCGAGCGGGCGATGGCCAAGGCCGGTGGTGCCGAATGATTTACACCACCGAACCGGCCACTCGAATTCTGTCGCTCGGCGCTGGCGTACAATCCACAACGCTACTCCTTCTGTCGGCGCTCGGTGAGCTTCCGAAACTGGATTACGCCGTTTTCTCGGACACCGGATGGGAGCCGTCGAAGGTTTATCGACACTTGGACGAGGTGGAGCGGAAGATTGCCCGGCCGGCCAACATACCGATCCTGCGGGTGTCGTCCGGAAACATCCGCAAGGACGCCCTCGACCCCGCTCACAGGTTCGCGTCGATGCCGCTCTATATTCTCAACCAGGACGGCAGTCCGGGAATGACTCGGCGGCAATGTACTGGCGAGTATAAAATTAAGCCGATAAAGCGGCAGGTGCGGCAGATCCTAGGGTACCCGCATCCCGCCCGGGTGCCGAACGGCGTGTATGCCGAGCAGTGGATCGGTATCAGTACCGATGAATTCCACCGGGCCAAGGATTCCGACGTCCGGTACACCCGCCACACCTTCCCGCTGATCGAGCTCGGCATGTCCCGCGCGGACTGCCTCAAGCTGCTTGCCGAGCACGGATGGGGCGCCACTCCGAAGTCGAGTTGCCTGGGTTGCCCATTTCACGGAAATGCCCAGTGGCGGGAAATCCGCGACACCTCTCCCGAGGAGTGGGCGGACGTCGTGGAGTTCGACGCAGCGATCCGGGCCGGCAACGCGCGGGCGAACGCGGACGGGCGGCCACTGCTCGGGCAGGCGTACCTGCACCGCTCGCGCCTGCCCCTCGACCAGGCGCCGATCGACAAGCTCACCCGGGCCGAACTCCGATCCCTGCAACCGCAGTTGGACCTGGATGAGGACGAGCTGGAGGACGGGCCCGAGGGCGGCTGCTCCCCGTTCAGCTGCCACGGTGAGGCGGTCGCGTGACCCGCTCTCACCAGCCGACCGCGCCGGCGCCCCGCCGGGCAACCGGAGGACCAGCCGCTCGGAGGCGGCCCGCGCCGGAAGCACCGCAGTAGCGCTATCGCCACCCGCTGCCGGTACGGCAGCCACGGCCACACCCCGGCGGCCCGCACGGCACTCCCGCTGACCACCTCGACCACCCTTCTGTGCAACGGAGTTGACATCATCCGCAACGACCTGGCCTTCCTGCCGATCAGCCGCGCGGACGGCTGCTGGTACCTGGCAGTGGGCTCCGGCCGCCTCCGGATCCGCGACGAGGCCCTCGTCGAGGACCTGGACCGGCTGCGCGACCTGATGCTCCCCGCCTCTCCTCGCGAGGAGGTGGCGCCGCGGTGACACCGGTCAGCCGTGACATGAGCCCGCAACTGGAGGCCGAGCAGGCGGTGCTCGGCGCGTGCCTGCTCGATCCGTCCCAGGTCGGGTTGCTGGCCGGGTGGCTGGAGCCCCGACACTTCTACCGTCCAGCCCACGAGGGGTTCTTCGCGATCCTGCTCGCCCAGCACGCCGCCGGCCACCCGGCTCTCGTCCCGGATGCTGGGGACGACCAGAAGCAGGACTGGGCCCTGACGGCCATCAACACCGCCGCCAGCGAGGTCCCCGGCGTCACCGCCAGCTACGGCCACACCCTGGTCACCACCTGCCCGCGCTCCGCGCACGCCGCCAGCTACGGCCGGATGGTGCTGGAGACCGCCGTCCGGAGGGCGCTCGAGGAACACGCCCACCGGCTGCTTGCCGCCGCCGAGAGCGAGTCGGTCGAGGCCACCGTCGAGCTGACCGGCGCCCTGCATGCCGTCATCCAACGGCTCGGCGACGCCTGGGGCACGATCGACCAGCGCTCCCGCCGCCCGCTGCCCACTCCGCCGTCGCCAGGGAACGCCTCCAACGCGATCGAGGCCGCCCGGCAGCACGAACAGGCGCTGCTCTCCAGCCTCCTCAGCACGCCCGGACGGATCCCCGCAGTAGCTTCCTGGCTCACCGGCGAGGACTTCGTCGACCCCGGCCACCGCGCCATCTACCTGGCGATGGCCGCGCTCGCGCACCGGCGCGAGCCGTTGGACGAACTGACGGTGCTGTGGGAAGTGCAGCGGCGCGGGGCGCTTGCCGCCGGCGTGATCTCCGTGGCCGGGGTCCGGGAGATCTGCTCGGACGGGATGCCCGGCGACCCGGATTACTGGGCGGAGGACGTCCTACGCGCCGCCCTGCTGCGAGCCGCCGCCACCTCGGCCGGCATCGTCCGGGTGATGGCACTGGACGCCTCCATCGCCGCCGGCCCGCTGCTCGGATCGGCGGTCCGAGCTCTGGCCCCCGCCGACCGCGTTCAGGACCGACTGCGCGCCGCGACCGCCACCCCCGCGGAGCGCGGAGGGCCGGTCGTTCTCGGCACCGCCCGGCGCAAGGGCGCTGCCCTGAGCCGCAGTCCCACCCCGCCGGCCACCCCACCCGCGCGAACCGCCGACCGTACGGGCGAGCCCGCCTCCCGCCCCCGCCGCTGACCCACGGAGACCACCCTGCCCACCACCGCCCCCCGCGCCCAGTCCGTACACCGACTCCGCACGGCAGCCGACACCATCGAGAACCTCAAGCACCAACTCCCGCTCGCCTACCGCGAAGAAGGGCCGCCGGGCCTTGAGGAACTGGCCGCGCACACCCGGGCGGTCCGCGACGGCCAGGACGACCTGCTGGACGTCACCGCCGCCCTGCACCACCCCCACGCCCAGAGCGCCGACCGGGCCGTCGTCCGATCCCTGACCTCGGCAACCGCTCAGCTGGGCGAGGCGCTCAGCGCGCTCGGCCGGGCCACCGCCATGGCCGGCCGCCTCTACGAGGTCGATGGCATCGGCGGCCCCCGCGCCGAGGAAGTCCGCGAGCGCGGCTCCCAGCAGCTCAACCTCGCGCTCTCGCGCACCCGCCTCGCCCTCGATGGCGCCTGCGAGGACCTGCGCCGCGACGCCCGCTCGCTCACCGGCCCCGTCTCCGGCATCGGCCGTCCGGCCCCGAGGGCTGTCGCCGCCACCGCCCGCACCGCCGCCGGGCCGAGCGCCCGCACGGTCGCCTCGCTGCCCGCCCTTCCCGGACAGCATGCCGCCGTCGCAGGGCGACGCCGGTGAGGCCGCCCACCGCCGGCCCGTCGACCCTCGGCGGCGCCGTGTCCGGCGCGACTCCCTCCGCCTACCGCAACGACCTGGCGGCGGTCGCCGGGATGCTGCGCGCCCTCGGGCACAACGCCGCCGCGACCCCCTCCGGGCCCGTCCCCGGCATCCCCGACCGCGACGCCCTGCTGGAGCAGTGCCGCCAGGCGACTGCGTTCATCCGGCACTGCGGCGACAACGCCGAGCACTACCGCCGCCAGCCGCCGGCGGACAACCCGTCCGCGGCCGTGCTGGCCTGCGCGTACGACGCCGCGATGAGCCGCGCCGCCACCGTCCACCGGCACCTGGGCGCCGCCCTCGATCTCTCGATCAAGTGCGCGACCGCCACCCCGGCCAAACCGGGCAGCCCCGCCGCGGAACTGCGCCGTCGCCAGGCCGAACACACCGTCATCGCTCTGGAGACCGCGGACCGGTGCGCGGCCCAGGGAGCCGAGGAGATTCGCGCGTTCACCGACCTACTCGCGCCCGTCCCGGCGGAGACTCCCGCCGACTCCGCACACGCTCCCGCTCCTCCCCTCACCTCGCCTACCAGGAGCCGCCGTTGAGCACCGACCCTCCGCTGCCGCCCGTCCCGGCCGGACTACGGCAGGACGATCTCGACACGCTGGGCGGCCTCGCCGCGCAACTGGCCGCCTTCGCCGACGCCATCCCCGCGCCGGCCCCGCACGAGCCGCTGCCCGAGGTCAGGGAGCTGGCCTGGCCGATGGTGCGCCTGCACGAGCTGATCGCGGTTCCGCTGGACGAGAGCTTCTTCCGCGCGACGAACACCGCGGGCCCCGACGCCGGGCTCGGCGTCTTCACCGCCACGACGACGGCCCTCACCCTCGCCCAGGCCGCGCTGGCCCGGGCGGCGAGCCTGCTCGCCGACCCGGCGCCGACGCCCGAGGCGCTGAGCAGCGCCCGCCGCTCTCTCGCGACCGCCCGCGGCACCGTCCGCTCGGCGGCCGAAGCGCTGGGCGAGGCGGTGGACACCGCTTCCGGCCTTCCCGAGGTCACCGCCCTCGCCTCCCGCCGCCGCCCCGTCATCCCGGCCGGGCAGCGCCCACCGGCCGCGGGCGATGCCGAGCGCCGCGTGGACGCAGCCCTTCGCCGCTCGCCGGCCCTGGTCCTGCTCTCCCCTCCTGCCTCACCCCCCGCACCGCCAGCCCGCTCCGGCACTCCGTCTGCGACGGTCGTACCGCTGCGGAGGACCTGACACGCGCGTCGGCCCCGCCCGAGTTCCGACTGCGGCCTCCTCCGACGACGCACCGAACCTGCCGGCCCGCCCCGGCAGCTCCCGAACCGATGGAGTCCCCACGCCCACCGCCCGTTCCACCTCCGAGGTGAAGGCATACCAGCGGCACCTGCGCGACGTCGCGCAGCAGGCCGAGGCCCTCGCCGTGAAGCTGCCCACCGCTCGCGCCGCTTCCGCCGCCGGCGTTCCAGACGCCCGCGACGTCGCCGGGCACCTACGCGCGATGCAGGAGCTGCAGACCAGCGCGCTCGCCGCGGCCGAGTTCTCCGACCAGTTCCCGGCGCATCCCACCACCATGACGGCGGCCCGGCTCACCGCGCTGTCGCTGGCCCGAGCTCACGGCCGCGTCACCGAGGCCACACGGCACCTGTCCTACCTGCTCCAGCACGCCGTGAGCGCCGACGTCTGGGCTCTGCCCGACGCCCAGCCGGTCGACCCCGCAGCCGTCTACGGTGCCGCCTCCACAGAACTGCGTCGGACCGCAGGGCAGTTGCGTATCGACGCCGACCACCTCGCCTCCGCCGGCGTCTCCGCCGTCCCGGCCAAGCCACGCCGGTCCGCCGCGCTCAGCGTCACCCAGCGCCTTCGCCGCGTCCTGCCCGGCCACCGCACCGCCCCCCTCCCGATCGCCGCGCTGCCGCGCAGCAGCGCCCCCGCGCCCCGCCGCTGACCCCAAGGACCCACCCTGACCACCACCTCCACCGAGACCCAGGCCCAGTGGCTGCTCGGCACCGCCGCTGACCTGCACTACTTCAGCGAAGAGCTGTTCAGCATCTACTGCCACCGCGATCCGCTCCCCGACCGCCTCGGCACTGTCCTGGATTCCATGGCCGAAGTACAGAAGAGGCTGCTGGCGAATGCCGTCGACGAGTTCGACGACGCCCCCGCCGAGTCCACCAGGCCCGAGGACATCGCCTGGCGGCGCTGCTCGCTCGCCTACGCCTACGCCGGGCTGCTGACCGCGAAGGCGATCCTGCGCGCCCAGCCCGCCCTGGTCGCCGTCACGCTCAAGCGGATCAGCCCCGAGGCCGGCCGGTGGCCGCACCGCACCGCCTACTTCAAGTCCCTGTCGTCCTCCCGGGGAGTTCTCGAAGAAGCGGTCTGGAAGATCAAGGAGGTCGCGGCGGACCTGACCGGCCCGGAGCCGGACTTCCTCACCCTCACCGGCGAGGAGGCGATCGTCCTCACCCGCTCCGCCTCCCTGTACCAGCGGCCGGCCGAGCCGGTCACGTCTCGCAAGGCCGCCGGCCCCGGCGCCGCCGTGCAGGTCTCGGCGCCCGCTGTGCGCGCCTCGACCGCCCGTAGCGGGGCCCGCCGATGACGGCGCCGGGCGGCGGGTGGCCGCGTATCGGCAGCATGTGCTCCGGCTACGGCGGCCTGGACCTGGGCGTCCAGGCCGTCGTCGGCGGAAGCGTGGCGTGGCATGCCGAGATGAACCCCAACGCCGCCTCGATCCTCGCCCACCACTGGCCTAGAGACGCCAAATCACGGCGACATAACCGCAGTTGACTGGAGCAGCGTCGAGCCGATCGACGTCCTCACGGCAGGCTTCCCCTGCCAGGACCTGAGCGTCGCCGGCCGCAGGGCCGGTCTGATGGAGGGCACCCGCTCCGGACTGTGGCTGACCATCGCCCGCGCGATCGACGTCCTCAAGCCAAGGTTGGTGATCATTGAAAACGTCCGCGGAATCCTCAGCGCAGCCGCTGCCTCGCCAGCCGATGGCGACGTGGAGTGCGGCTGGTGCGATCTGGGAGACGGCGGAGGTGAGCCTGCTCTGCGGGCACTCGGCGCGGTTCTCGGAGACCTGGCCGACCTCGGGATGGATGCGCGGTGGACGGTGCTACCCGCAGCCGCCGTCGGCGCCCCCCACCGCAGGGAGCGGCTGTTCCTCGTCGCCTGGCCTTCCGACGCCGAAGGCCCGCGATGCGAAGGGGCCGGATGCGAAGCGGGAGGACCTGGGGCATGCGGTCACCCTGCTGAAGACCCCGACCAGCAATTTGGGCGTGATCGGCGGGAGTCAGCACCCGGACAAGCGGCGCCAGGGCGGCCACGGGCCGAACTTGAGCGACGAAGTGGAGCACCTGCTGTTCCCGACCCCGAAAGCCTCCGACGGGACGCACGGCGGGCCCAACAGCCGTGGCAGCAAGGGCGATCTGACCTTGCCGTCGGCGGCGGCCCAGCTGCTGCCGACGCCGAGGGCCTCGGACACCGGGACGCCCGGACGAAAACCCGGGGCGGGGTTCCGTCCGCCGCTGTCGGCGGTGGTCCTGCCGATCTGGGAGCAGGACAGCTCGGACTGAACCGGTGGGGCCCGTACGGGCCGGCCATCGCCCGGTGGGAGCGCGTCACCCGACCCGCACCGGAGCCGACCGACGAGCGGGGCCGGCTCGCCCCCGCCTTCGTCGAGTGGATCATGGGCGTGGGTGAGGGCCACGTCACAGCCGTTCCGGGTCTGTCCCGCTCCGCACAGCTGACCGCACTGGGCAACGGTGTTGTTCCCCAACAGGCCAGCTCTGCCTTGCAGTTGCTCGGTGTGGCCGATCTGCTCACCGCCGCCCGCTGGTGCGGGCGGCGGTGAGTGGAGGGGGCTTATACACCAAGTTCGGCCCGATACGTCGGGCCGTCGAGCGCAGATCCTCGTGTCATCACCCGCCGACGAGAGGCACCCGCCCCTTTGACCACCCCCGAGCCCGACCCCACGTCCGCGCCGGACGGCTACACCAACTCCCAGATCGACGTGCTGACCGCGAAGCTGTCCGCTCTCGCGGCGGGATTCGACCTGCAGGCCGAGCAGCTGGCCAGCATGACCACCGCCCTTCCCCCAGAGGACGGCGACGATCTGGACGCCATCGGCGGCGCAGAGCCGCTGTTCATCCTCGCCTTCGACGACCCGCAGTACGACCAGGAACTGGAGCTGATGACCCCATGGGTAGACGAAATCTGGACCAAGATCTACGGCCCCGAGACCACCGCCGGCAAGCCCTGGTGCCCGCGCTGGAAGGAGCACCCCGAGGCCGTCGCCCGGCTGCACGCCCTCTGGCTGTCCTGGCAGGCCGCCCTCGACTCCGAATCGGGAGCCGCCGGCCCGAGTTCCTGGCAGCGCGACCACCTCGAACCCGCGCTCATGAAGCTCCGGTCCGCCGACGGACCGTTCGCCGCCTGCACCAGCAGCGGTGGCCACATCAGCCACCGCGTGCTGCCGCACCCCGCGCTGACCGACACCACCCCTGCCGACCGCCCCCTCACCTGACCGAAAGAGCCGATCCTTGCCCGACTTCAACCTGCCCGGATGGCGTCCCGCGGATGCCGCCTCCGCCGAGGCCCAGGTGCAGTTCCTCGCCGCGGAGGATGCGTACGAGCTGCTGACCGAGGTCAACCACGACCACGACGGCCACTCGGACGACTTCCTCCTCTTCGAGGACGTCTCCGGCTACTCCGCGGTCACCGCTCACCTGCACTACGACGAGGACGGCGAGACGTTCACCCTCGCCACCGCGACCCTGCCCACCTTCGCCCTGGCCGCGGCCTGGCTCGTCCAGCGCGGCGCGGAGAGCGACGCCTTCCTCAACCGGTCCGGCCACCCCGGCGCCCCGGCCGACGCCCGCAGCGCCTCGGCTGCCGCCCGCCTGCTGGAGTCCGGCTCCCGCTACCGGCTCGTCGACCACGGCGCCGAGCCCGGTGAGACCTGGGCGATGCTGCGCGACGGTAGCGCCGCCGGAGCCGAGCGACCCTTCCTGCTGCACCTGGAGACCGTCGACCCGGACCGCGGGTACAAGCTGCGCGAGGGCTCGTTCAGTTCGCCGCAGGAGGCCCAGCAGTGGCTGGAGAACCGGCGAACGTCGCTGCCTCCGGTCGCCGACGGAGCCGTCGCCGTCGTGGTCAGCCCGCAGGCCAACGCCGCCCGCGCCCGCACCGCATCCGGCCAGCGCCGGACGGCCGCTACGGAACCCGCCCCCGCGGTCACCGCCCTGGCGACGACCGCTGCGCGAAGGGCCGCGCGGTGACGACGACCACCCGGCCGCTCGCCGCCTTCAGCTCCCATCCCGAGGCTCTGGACGACCTTCTGTCCGTACCGCAGCACGTGCGGATGCTCGCCCTGAGCTACCTCGGCCGGCTGGTGCGCGCAGAGGTCCGCGGCCCCCTCCTCGAAGAGCAAGGCGAGCGCGACCTGCGCGGCGCCAGGAAGCTCTACCTCGACGAGGCGCTGGACTACCGGCTCGTCTACGTGGAACGCCGCGCACCCCACAACCCTCGTCACCTGCAGGGCATCCACCTGGTCGCCGTCGGCGAGCGCCGGGGGGTCGCGGTCTACGAGACCGCGGCCCGCCGCCTGCGGCAGGCCGCCAGCCACGAGGTGAAGCGCGGGATGCCGGCCCGCTTCCAGGCCGCCCTCGCCGCCTCCACCCGGACCTCCCCGGCCCAGTCCGCCGCCTCGGTCTCCGCGCCGGCCGGGGTGTCACCGGCCGTCGCCCTCTCCCCGCCCGCCCGCCAGCGCTGACGTCGCCCAACCGCCCAACCGCACGCCTGAATCGGAGATCAACCAGTGTCGACCGCCACCGCCACCACGCCCGTCACGTCGCAGTCCTCCACCAGCGCCGTCCAGCGGGCCGCCGAGCTCCTCTCCATCCGGTGGGCCACCCGGATCGTCCACGCGCTGCGGCAGGGCGCGGCGAGCAGCGGCGACCTCCTGGAGGCCGACCCGATGATCCCGGTGAGCAGCGCGTACGCGGTCGTCCGTGCGCTCGCCGGGGCCGGTGTCGTCACGCGGATTGCGACCGGCGCGTCCCGGTTCGACGTCGCGCTGACTGCGAAGGGGCAGGCGCTGGCGCCCGTGCACGCCTCCGCCCTCGCCTGGGCCCAGCGCTACCCCCGTCCGGGTGTGGCGGGCGAGCAGGCGCCCGAGATGGTCGAGGAAGTTCTGGGCCTGCTGGCCAGCTCCCACGCCGTCCCGCTGCTGAGCGGGCTGGCCGGCAGCGACCCGATGGCCTACCCGCAGCTGGTCACCTCGCTCAATGCCCGCGACAAGGCGGCGGCGTACCAGCGACTGCTCTCCCTCGAGGAGCGCGGGCTCGTGGCCCGCAGCGGCACCCGCCGCGTCTACCGGTGGAGCGCCACCGAGGCGGGACTGGCGGTCGGCCGGGTGTACAACGACCTGTCGACTTGGACCTCCGCCGCTCACCACCTGGCCGCGCCGGCCCGGCCCGGTACTGCGCTGGCCGCCGCCGGCACCAGTGCCGTCGTCATGAAGAGCCCGGCGCAGGGCGAGCTGTTCTCCTCGCCGCGGGGCGCCGAGCACCCGGTGAGTGCCCGGGCGGCGGCGGCCGACCTGCGCACCATCACCCTTCACATCTCCTTCTCGCACGCCCCGGCTCCGCAGCCGCCCGCTCCGCTGCTCGTCGCCGCCTCGGCTCACCGCCGCTGACGAGCCCCCGCCCGACCGGGCTGCCGATCCCACCCGAGGTCCATGATCACGTCTTCCCCGTCCTCCGTTCCCACGATCAGCACGTCCACCCCTGCCGACGGTGACAGCTCCCAGCCGGTGTCTCCGGTAGGTGCCGGCCCGTCCCGTGAGCGGTCCGTTCTGCGAACCCCACACGTCACCCCGCTGTTGGTAGGCACCCTGGTGGGCCGTTTGCCGGCGGCGATGGCTCCGATCGCCATCCTCCTGACGGCCCGGGCCGATCACGCCTCCACCGCGCTCGGTGCCGTCCTGGCTGCCCTGTACGCGGTGGCCGGGGCGGTGGGTCAGCCGCTGCTCGGCCGGGTGGTCGACCGCTCGACCCTGGCCGCCGTCGCCGTGCCCGCCGCGGCGGTCTCGGGTGGAGCGTTCACCGCTGTGGCCTTCGTGGACTGTGCCGCACAGCCGCTGGCCGCTGGCGTGCTGTCGGTCCTCGCGGGTCTGGCAACGCCGCCGCTCGAGGCCGGGCTCAGGGCGATGTGGACCCGGTTGGTCGAACCGCGCCGTCATCACAAGGTCTTCGCCCTCGACTCCGCCTCCCAGGAGGTGGTGTTCGTCGCCGGCCCGCTGCTGGCCACCGCCGTGTGCCTGCTCGCCTCGCCCGACGTGGCGCTGGTCGCCTGCGCGGTGGCCGGCAGCGCGGGCACCCTGGCCGTCGCCGCCCGCCCTCCGGCCCGCTTCCGGTCGGTAGCACGCGCGGTGCACTGGCTCGGTCCGCTGCGCTCGACCGGTCTGCTGGTCCTGCTCGCGGCCTCGGTGTTCTTCGGGGTGACGCTCGGCTCGTTCACCGTCCTGGCGCTGTCCTACGCCGACCGGCACCACGAAGGGTGGCTCGCCGGCCTGCTCCCGGCGGCGCTGTCGCTCGGCAGCCTCGTCGGCGGCGCGGCGTGGGCCCGGCTCAAGCGCCCGTGGCCACCCAGCCGAGCCCTGCCCGCGGTCGGCGGCGCGTACGCCGCTGCCTTCGCTGTCCTGCTGCTGCCCGCACCGCCGTGGCTGATGATCACGGCGAGCGTCCTGCCGGGGCTGTTCCTCGCCCCGTGGCTCGCCTCCGCCTTCGTGGCCTGCGACGCACTGGCTCCCCGCGGCACCGCCACCGAGGCCGCCGCCTGGCTGATCGCGGTGATCGGTCTCGGGCAGGCCGCGGGCACCGCCGTCGCCGGCCAACTCTCCGCCTCCGGCCACGCCGCCACGGCCGCCGTCCCCCTGGTCGGCGCGGCTTTGGCCGCCGCCGTCCTCGGTGTGGGGCGACGTCGGCTCACCCTTCCCTGATCTCTCCCCTTTCTTCCTGGAGCTGGACTTCTTGCACAACCGCACCAAGGCGGCCGAGCCCGCGCCGATCACCATCGTCTGGGACTGGAACGGGACGCTTCGCAACGACCTCGGCGACCACGTCGCCGCCCTCAACGCCACGCTGCCCTCCCTGGGCGGCGAGCCGATCAGCGTGGAGACCTACCAGGCGCTCCACCGGATGCCCATTCGCGACTTCTACGCCGACCTGCTCGGCCGCCGGCTCGGCGACGAGGAGTGGCACTGCGCCGACGAGGCGTTCCTCGCCGAACTCGCCCGACGGCCGGTCCGGCTCCAACAGGAGGCCCGGCAGCTGATGATGGGCCTGCGGGCACAGGGCGTACGTCAGAGCCTGCTGTCGCTCGCGCCGCACGAGCGGCTCGTCCGCGAGGTGGAGTCGGTCGGCATCACCGGGCTGCTGGAGCGGGTCGACGGCCGGCCGGGGCCGGCGGTTCCGAGCAAGGCGCCCGCCATGATCGCGCACCTGCAGGCCCTCGGGCCGGCCGTCGACCCGGCCCGCACCCTGGTGATCGGCGACAGCGTGGACGACGCCGTCGCCGCCCGCGCCGTCGGAGCCGTCCCGGTACTGCACACCGCAGGACTGCACGGCGTGAAGCGCCTGGCCACGGCCGGCGTGCCGCTGGTGGACACCATCCGGGACGCCGTCGCCACCGGCATCGCCATCATCACCTCGCGGCAGCTGGCCGCGGCGTGAGCGCCAACAGCGGACGCCCGATCGCCGCGTGGAGGCCCCGGGTACCCGGCAACACCGACCTGGGCAGCCGGATGGTGTGGTCCGAGCTCCAGGTCGAGCGGGTCCGCGACCTGCCCGGGCTCCGCACAGCGACCCTCCACGGCGCGGTCGCCGACCAGATCGCCACCACCGCCGTCAAGCTCGACGACGTCCAGACCCGGCTGGTCGCCCTCGTAGCCCCCCTGCGCGACGACCTCCAGCGCATCGAGGCCGGCCACGACACCACCATGCCCGTCACCAACGGCATCCTGCGCAACAGCGCTCTCGACATCGACCTCCTGGTCACCCGCCGCACCGAACTGCACCGCTCGCTCACCGTGCTGATCGGCATCTACAAGGAACTGCCCGCCTTCGTCCCGCCTCCGCCCCCGGCGCCAACGGCGAAGGCGGCAGCAGCGGTCACCCGGCTTCCGCCGCGGCAGGAGGAAGCGCTGCGGCAGATCGGCTCGACCACCGTCACCGTCCACAACGGCATGCGCGCCGGGGCTGTCATCATCGTCACCCCCGACACGGGCATCAAGGCCGCCACCGTCGATGCCCTGATCGGCAAGGGCCTGGTGAACCACTACGCCCGCAAGGACCTGTTCCGCGGCCACGACCTGACCCTCACCGCCGAGGGGCAGGCCCGGTACGAGGCACTGCAACGGCCCACCGCCCGCTCGGCCGCCGCCCGCACCCGGCCGGTCGCCCTGCCCACCGCCCCAGAAGCGGCCCCCGCCGTCACCGTCGCCGTGTCCTCGCCAGCTGCCCGGTCCCGAAGCTGACCAGCCCCTCAACCCCAAGCCCGCCCGTCCGGCCCGCCTCAGACCTCAACTCAGGAGACCTCCATCGGTAGCTGGGACACCGGCCCGTTCCACAACGACGCCGCCGTCGGCACCGCCGAACGCTTCGACAGCCTCTTCGACAGCGAGCTGCCGCCGTGGCTCCACCGCCTCTTCGATGTCGCCGTCTGCATGCCGGAGGGCCCGCTCGACCCCGACACGGCCCAGGAGGTCGTCGCCGCCGCGGCCGTCATCGCCTCGCAGTGCCCGAGCGGAAGCGACATCGACCTCAGCAGCGGCCCACGCGAGGCCGTCCCTCCGCTGCCCGTGGATCTCCGGCCGAAGGCTGCCGCAGCCCTCGACCGCGTCCTTGCCCACGCCGATGCCGAGGTGGACCGCTGGTACGTCCGGGAGCGAGGCGAGCAGTGGCTCGGCAACGTGCAACGGATCCGCCTCGTCCTGGTGGACCCGGCCTCCGGCCCAGGGCCCGCGGCACCCCGGCGGCAGCGGAAGGTATTCGCCGGCCAGCAGCTCCTCCAGGACCGGTTCGGCGTCGAGGACGCCTGGGACCTGCGCGAGCGGCATCCCAAGGGGTCGACGGCCCATGCTCTGGCCGACCTGCTGGAGCGCCAGGCCAGCGAGGTGGACACCCTCGACCGGGAGCTGCGCTCGGCGGCCACCCGCGCGGGCGAGACGCTGGCCCAGGTCGCCGACGGCAAGCACTCGGCGGTCCAGACCAACGGCGTCCTGCGCTTCACCGGCGTCGAACTGGAGACCCTCGGAGCCCGCTACGCACTCGCCAGCCGCGACCTGCAGGACCTGGCCAACCGGTACGAGTACGCCGTCAACACCCAGACGGACCAGGCCAGTACCGCCCGAACGGCGGCTGCCCGAACCCGGACCGCACCCCAGGTCGCTGCCGAAGCAGGCCCGCCGCCGGCGACAGCCGCACCACCAGCCTCCTCCACCCGTCCGCACCACCCGTAAGGACTCCTCCTCCGTGTCCACCACCGGACTCCCCTCCCACCGCCGCTGACGCGAGAAGGACACCGCCCATCACCACCCTGGAAACCCTCGAAGACACCCGCTTCGACGTCGACGACCTCCGGCCCGTCACCGCCGACGACGAGTCGAAGCTCGACCACCTCTCCCTCAGCCTGGACATGTACACCTCCCTGGCGGTCCAGCACACGACGAATCCGCACACCGAGCTCCTCCGCGACAGCTTCTATGTCGTGCACGACGGCACCATGACCTGGCACGACGTCCCCGGCCTGGCCCAGTACGCGGCTATCCACGTCCAACGCGACCTCGGGGACGGCACGTACCGCTTCGACTACAGCCGCCACCCCATTGCCTCCCTCGCACAGAACTGGCTCGCTGTCCGCGGCGCCGACCCGGAGCAGCTCATCGTGGACGTCGAGGACCCGATGAGCACCGACCCGGCCACCCGGGGCCTGGAAGACTTCCTGGCCGCATCGGGAGACCGCTTCCGGCTCGTGGACGACTACACCCACGACAGCCCGGACTTCTACAAGACGTGGATCATCGCCGCCGACAACCGACCCGATCCGGGGCAGCAGCCCGTCCGCGTCTTCTACGAGGACATCGACACGGCGAATCACTCGTACACCCTGCGCCAGGGCGGCTTCGCCACCGTCGAGGCCGCCCGGAGCTGGGTCGACCGGCTGGGGCATCCGGACAATCCGCTGCCACCGCTGATCGGTGCCCCCAGCGCCCGCGCCGCCGGCGCCGGGGCGCACAGCTCGGTCGCGGTCACCGTGTCGACCCCCACCACTCCGATGCCCGCTACGCCCGAGGGCCGCCCCTCTCGACCGCACCGCCGCTGACGCCCCCTCACTCCCTGGAAGGACCGCGTATCACCTCGCCCGACAGCGCCCAGTCGCCGTCCGCCGCCGGACCTCAGCGGCGACCGCGCACGACGGCGCGCCGCAGCGTGCAGACCACGGTGCGGTTCACCCCCGCCGCCATCGCCGCCATCGGCGAGCGCGCCGCCGCCGAGCGCCTCACGATCGCCGGGTTCATCGGCAACGCCGCCCTGGCCGCCGCCCAGTGCGGCGACCCGCTCCACCGGCCCGACCGCGACCCGCGCCGCCCGCTCGTCGAAGTCCTCGACCGCGTGGCGAGCGAGCTGAACGCCGCCGTCGCCACCGTCCGCAGCTCGGCCGACGGGCCGGGGCGAGAGGCTGCGCTCGCCCTCCTGCCGGTCCTCGCCGAGCGGACGTACACCGTCCTGGACACCGTGCTGGAGTCGTCGTGATCCCCGACGTCTCCCGGGGCAACGGCATCCGCCCGCTGCTGGCCTACCTCTACGGCCCCGGTCGGCGCGAGGAACATGAGGACCCGCACCTCGTCGCCGCGTGGGACCTGCACGGCGCCCCCGACCCGGGACGCCATCCGCGCGCGAGCGTCGGCCGGCTCGCGGACCGCCTCGACCAGCACGCCCAGTTGCGCGCCGCCGAGCTGGGCACGATGCCGCCGAACCGGGTGTGGCACTGCTCCGTCCGCACCGCACCGGAGGACCCCTTCCTCAGCGACGAGCAGTGGGCCCAGGTGGCCCACCGGGTCGCCCGCGCCACCGGCCTCGCACCGGAACAGGGCCCCGGCTGCCGGTGGGTGGCGGTGCGCCACGCCGTCCACCACATCCACCTCGCCGCCGTCACCGTCCTGCCCTCCGGCGCCCGGCCCGGCATGCACCGCGACGCGATGCGGGCGCAGGCCGAGTGCCGGGCCATCGAGGCCGAGTGGGGGTTGCGCCCCGTCGGGCTCGGCGAGCGGACCAGCACGAGCTACCCGACCACCGCCGAGATCATCAAGGCGGAGCGGCACGGTTGGAGCGAGCCCTCCCGCGTGTGGCTGCAGCGGCAGATGCAGCTGGCGCTGTCCGAGGCGGCCGACCTCGACGGCTACTTCGCCGCGCTGGCCGAACGCGGGGTCATCGTCCGCGTCCGGCGCGGCGAGGACGACGCCGCCGCCGCTGGCTACAGCCTGGCCCGCCCCGGTGACGTCGGCGCCGGAGGGCAGACCGTGCACTTCGCCGCCGGTCGCCTCGACTCCGCGATGACCCTTCCCCGCGTCCTGCACCACTTGTCCACGAAGAAGTCCGCCGAAGGAATCCGATCATGACCAGCCCTCAGAACCCCCTCAGCTCCCTGGCGGATTTCGCGCACGCCCTGGCCGAGCGGCTCCCGGACCGGTGGGAGGCCACCGAGCTGGACCTGCGCGACGACGCCGAGCTTCGCCACCACTTCTACTACCGCGTGTGGGACCGCCGCCGTGCCCGGGAGCTGGGGCTGGACCGCGACACCATGGCGGAGATTGCCGTGCTCGACGGCCTCGACGGACGCCGGCTCCTGGTGCTGCCCGCGGCCGAAGCGGGCCGGTCCTTCCTGATCTGCCCCCTCATCGCCTTCGACGTGCCCGTGTACACCAGCATCTCCCCGCTCAGCTCCGTCGTCGTTCCCGCCGACCCCGCGACGGCTGCCGACGAACTCGCCGGCTCGCTGCTGCCCGTCTACGAGAGCGAGCTGCGGGCCATGCTCGACCATGTCGTCGGCGTCCTGGACGCCACCGAGGCGAGCATCGCCGCGTGCCTGGCCGCCGAGGCCGAGCACTCCGGCGACCCCGAACTGGCCCAGGAGCTGTACGAGATGAGGGGGGTGCGCTGGCTCTCCCACCCGGAGGACACCGACCTGCTGCGTTGTGCCGCCGCAGACGTACTGGCCGCTCTGGGCCTGCTGGTGGGACACCGCGGACCGCTGTCCGAAGCCCTGGTCGGCGTCACCACCCACGTCCGGATCTACTGCGAGGTGCACGACAGCTGCGAGGGGCTGATCGAGGCCGAGGTGATCGGCCGGGTCCTCACCGCGGCCGGTCTGGCCGACACCGGCAGCGGCATTTTCGATCCGGCGATCAAGACGAAGATCGCCGCGATCGACGCCCTCCCGATCGAGCAGCAGCGGGCCCTGGTACGGGCCGCCGCCGCGACCTACACCCGGTGAACCGACGCCGACTGACCTGATCAGAAAGACCGCCTGTTGTACATCGCCTCCTTCCACGACGCCCGCGACGAACTGGACCTCGACGAGTTCGACGCGGTCGACCCCGAGTCCGCCCGGACCATCAACCGGCTTTTCGACTTCGAGAGTTCGCTGTGGATCATCGCGAAGCAGTGGGCGTCGGACACCTTGCGCCGCCCAGGGGCGCGGTTGCACGACTACTTCCTCCTGCTCGACTCGTACGCCGCCTACAACGAGCGGCCCGGGGCGCCGCAGATCGTCGCCGCCCACTTCGACCGTGCCCCGGACACCCGCACGGTCCGGGCCACCATGACGTCGCACGCGCTGATCCCGCTCGCGCAGAACTGGCTGGTGGGCCGCGGAGCGGACCCGGGCAAGGTCTTGGAGCCGGAGGGGTGGAGCGATCCGCTGGATGCCGAGACCGGACAGCTGGAGGACTTCCTGCGCGGCAGCGGCGAGCGGTTCGAGATCCACGACACCTTCAGCCGCCACGAACCGCCGTACGAGACCTGGGTGATCGCCACCGACAACGAGCAGGCTCCCGGCCCGGCGCAGGTCTTCTTCTGGCGGCTGCCCGACGACAAGAGCCCCGCCTACACGGTCCGCCGGGGGCAGTTCGACAACCTCGACGCCGCGTACGAGTGGACCCGGGACACCTCCACGCCCCTTCCGGCCGCCGCCCGCGCCCAGGCCGCCCGGCTTCGCGCCGCACCGATCCAGCCCTCGCCCGCGCAAACCCCCACACCGCCGCCGGCCACCCCCTTCCCCCGCCGCCCCCACGGTCGCTGACACCGCCCTCACCCCACTCTGGAGCTCTGGCCCTTGCCCGACACCTACCTGCCGCACCACGACCCCGACGTCGAAACCCTGGTCCGCCCCCGCTACCTCGCCGGCCTCGGCGACCGCGCGTCCGTCGACACCGCCTTCGAGCCGCTGCGCGGTTGGCGGGTCGTGGCCCTCGGCCCGTACCTCACCGAGGTGATGGCCACCAGCCCGTGCCACCGTGTCCGTGTCGGGTACCGTCCCGACCAGCCGCAGGCGTGGCAGGTCGCCGCAGCCCCGGACCCGTTCGCCAGCCCCGCCTGGCGCGGCGGATTCAGCCGGGCCACCCCGCCGGAGATCGTCAAAGCGTTCCTCGGCCAGCTGGCCGACTCCCTCCACTACGACGAGGTCGACGACAGCACGGGCACCTTCGTGTCGCTGGAGGGAACGCTCGCAGACGCCAACGAGTCTCTCGCCGAAGCAGGTTGGCCGACGACCCGGTCCGACGGCCACTGGCTGACCAGGTCGGGCGACGGCGCGGTCGAGTACGACGTCGCACCGCTCGTCGACCCGCCAGTCGAGCTGGCGGCCGACGTGCAGCGCGGCTTCACCTGGCGCATCTCCCCGAGCGACCCGGACGTGGGCTGGAGTGCTGCCTTCAGCTCGTGTACGCCGCTGCACCTGATCGCCGCGGTGAACGGCGCCGTCGCCGACAGCAGCCCGGTCGTCCGCGCCACCGACGACCTGCCGCAGCGGGTGGTCGCCCGAGCGCTCGCCGAGCAGGCCGAGGTCGACCGGCGCGCTGCAGAAGCCCGCACAGCGCTGCCGACCGCCGCCGAACTCCTCGCCGATGGCAACGGCTTGGACGCTGCGGTCGCCGTGAGCCCGCTGTACCTGGCCGGGCCCGGCACGGTCGCGCGGGCGGTGGCATCCCTGACGGGCGAGGCCGGCTGGAGGTCCGTGGCCATCCGGAGCGGACGGCTGTGGGAGAGCGACTGCCAGACCGTCCGCGTCGCGCACCTTCCGGAGCGGACCCGGGACGCCTGGCAGATCACCGCGCTGGCCGACCCGCTGGGCATGCCCACCTGGAGGGCCACCTTCAGCTACAAGACGCCGGCCGAGGTCATCGGCGAGGTGACGCGGCTCGTCGCCGAGACCAGCAGCAACGGGATGGCCGGCACCGAGTACACCTCGCCCTTCCAGCTGGACCAGCGCGGCTGGACGAGTCTCACCGCCGGCGTGTGGACCGTGTTCAGCGCGCCGGACCCGAAGGTCAAACTCCAGCACAACTCCGCCGAGTTCGGCCGCTACGAGGAACTGGAGGGCCAAGCTCCTCCCTCCTGGACACTCACTGCGGGCATCGACGACGGGTTCTGCGCCTGGTCCGCCGACTTCACCAGCGGCGCACCCTCGTACCTGGTCACCGCTGCGGCGCTGGCCACCGTCGACCCGGTGCCGGTGATACGGGCCCGCCGGTCGCTGCCCGAGACGCACCTGCCGTTCCTGCAGGTCGTCTCGCCGGGCACCGGCCGCGCCGACGCCGCCCGTTCGGGCACCGCGCCCGCCCCCCGCGCCGCGCTGCCCAATCCGGCTGGCCCGTTGCGGACCGCCATCGTGGACCGGGGGCGGCGGCGGTGAGGGACGACCGCGCCCTGGAGGCGTTCACCGAAGCGGTGGCCGGCCGACTTCCGGGTGCCTGGCGGCCGGAGCTGGCGGACGTGCGCACGTCGGCGGCCCTGACCGAGGTGTACGAGCGGCTCTGGGACCTCGGGATCACCCAATGGGCCCTGCTGGAGTTCGTCAACGACCGTCTCGGGATGCTGCGTGACGGCCAGGGCCGGGAGCTGGTCGTGGTCCCCCGTCCCTTCCGCGCAGGCCGCTACTTGATCGCGCCGCTGGTCCCGGCCGGCACGGACCCCGGCGCGGTGGAGGACCTGACGCCGTTCGGCCTCACCGTCAGCGGGTCGCCGGCCCAGGCGGCCGAGGCGGTCCGCCGCCGGCTGCTGCCCCGGCTCGACTACGCCCTGCTGCTGGCCGAGGAGCGTGGGGTCTATCCCGGACCGCCTTCCGACGACGGGCGCCGCCGGGTCCACGCGGCCACCGCCCGGACGAGCGTGCCAGCAGGCACCCCACCGGCCGTCGTCTACTCCGCTGGTCCCCTGCGTCCAGCCACCCCGCTTGCGGGCCGAGGCCGAGTCCCGGCCCCCTGACCGAACGAGATTTGTGCCCACTGCTTCCCCTGTGTCCGCCGACCCGCTCCTCTCCGTCCGCCCCGCCCACCTCGCCGGGCCCGGCGACACCGACCTGCCCTCCCTCCTCACCACCGAGCACGGCTGGTTCCGCCCCTACAACTCGCCCACCCATGTAGTCCTCGTGAGCGGCACCACCGGCATCGCGCTCTCCACCGGATCGGGCACGGCCCCGCTGTCCCTGACCGGGATCGGCTGGTCGGTCGGCTTCTGCCACCAGGTGCCGGCCGAGATCACCCAGTCCCTGCTCGACGAGGCCGCCACCGGCCTCCTCCACCGTTCGGACCGCTTCGCCGACACCGGCCGCCTCGTCGGCCACCACGCCCGCGCGGCCCTGCTCGCGGCCGGCTGGTCCGGCCATCAGCGGGACGGCTACGAGCTGGTCTCCGCCCCCGACCGCCGCGCCGCCCTCTCCTTCCCGCTGGAGGCCCCCGGCAGCGAGGTGATGCTGACCGGCGCCGCCGAGAAGGGCACCTGGACGGTGCGGTTCGGCGCGACCGCCCCGGAGCCGCTGCTGACTGCCGCGACCGCCGCCCTTCTGGCCCCGGTCGTCCGCCGGGCCGGGCAGCTCCCGGCGCGCCACCGGAACCTGCTGACCACCCAGACGCTCGCCGAACGGCCGCCGCGCACCGGACGGTCCGGTGCGGCTCGCGCCCGGAGCACCGCGGCCCGGCCGGTGTCCGCCGCGTTGCCGCTGTCCGACCGGCCGCACACCGGCAGCAGCGCGTCCGTGCCTGCTCCGCGGCGCCGCCCGTCCTGACCTTGCCCCTCTCGCTCCTGGAGACCTCGCTGCCTGCCGACCCCGACACCGACGACCTGGTCGCCGTCCGCCCGCTGGAACTCGCCGGCCCCGGCACCGCGTCATTCGACCTTCTGCGCCACCTCGCTGCCGAGTACCAGTGGCGAGTGGTCTCCGACGGCGAGAACCCGCAGTTGGAGAGCCCCTGCGGACGGCTGCGGCTGCAGCACGGCGACTTCCTGTCCGGCAAGCTCCCGCTGGTCGACAACTGGATGCTCACCGCCCGCGAGTCCCCGTTCGCGCCGTGGTTGTGGTGGGCGTGCTTCAGCCCTCAGACACCGCACGAACTCACCTACGGCTTCGTGCTGGAGACCGCCCGGCGCCTGGGCAGCGAGCCCGACAGCGTCCTGGTCCACCGGGATGTGGCCGACGACGCGGGCGACCTGCTCGCCGCCTGCGGCTGGCTGGAGCAGAACCACCCTCTCCCTGGCGTTCGCATGGTCACCCCCACCGGCAACACCGGCGCGGCCCACACCTTCGAACTTCCGGAGCGGGCCCTGTCGTTCAGCATGAACAACACCAGTTCCGAACTGGCCTGGTCGATCTCCATGTCGCCCCGGACACCGGAGGCGCTGTTGCGGGTCGTCGCGACAGCGCTGGTCGAGGACTCGGCGGTGCGCAGTCTCAGCGAGATCCCCGCCCACCACCGCGGGCGGGTCTCGACCGCGCCGGCCAGCACCGCCCTCCCGCCCCGCTGGACGACGCTGCTGCCCGGCCTCGGCGCCGAAGGGACGCTCGCGCCCACCGGCTCGGACGAGGCCGGTGCCGAACGACCCAGCCCACCGCCGGCGTTGGTCGCGGTCACCCCTCGCCACTACGCCGGGCCCAGCGTCGACGCCGTCGACCAGCTTCTGCGCCGCCTCAAGGCCGAGGGATGGGTCGGCGCGGAGGGCGTCCTCACCAGCGCGTGCGGCCGGTTGGGCGTCGCCTGGCCCACCGAGTCGGACAAGCCGCGAGGCTGGGGACGCGAGCGGTCGTACGCACCGTGGCGGGTCTGGGGCACCCAGCACCGCGGCGCGGGCGTCGCCTGGCGGGTGACCGGCTGGCGCCTGGTCCCCCAGGAGATCATCGAGGGTCTGATCGGCGAGGCGACCATGATGCTGGACGAAGCCGACAAGGCCGGCCGGACACCGTTCGAGTCGGGTGTCCTGGCGCTGGGGTTCCTACCGCTGGCAGCCGCGGGCTGGACCAGCGAGGTCACCCCCAAGGGCGCCGCCACCTTCGAGTCGCCCGACGGACTCCTCAGCGCCCGCTGCGGCCCCCCGAACGCCCTGTACGAACTCCGCGGCCGACCGGCCGCCCGCATCTCCTGCCGACGGGCGCTCGGATTCTGGGAGGTCGAGATCAGTGCGAACACCCCCTCGCGGCTGGCCGCCGCCCTGTGCCGCGACGCGGCCGACCCCGGGCCCCTGATCCGCAATCCCGACCACCTGTGCCTGGACGCCACCGACCGGGAGGTCGTCGTCGTCACCCCGGTCACCGCGCAGTCCCTCACTACCGCTACCAGCCGCCGGGCCGCCGCCATCACCCGCTCCCTGCCCAGCCTGTCCACCACGAGCACCAGCGCGCCCGCTGGCAACCCGGCCGCCGCTCACCCCGCGACCGCTGGTGCCCCACGGCGGTGACCGCCGACGGCGCCCCGGACGACGCGGCACCGTTTGGCCCACCCCTTCCTTGTTCTTGGAGACCGACCTGCCCACCGACACCGACGAACTGGTCGCCGTCCGCCCCTTGGAGCTGGCCGGCACCGGCACCGCGCCCAGCGACCTGGGCGACCACCTCGTCTCCGCGTACGGGTGGGAGCACGACCCGGACAGCACCCCCGAAGAACCCCTGCTCGTCAGCCCCTGCCGCCGCATGGCCCTGGAGCGCGGCGACTTCCCCCTCGGCCGCAGCAACCTCCAGAACCACTGGAAGCTCTCCGCCTACGACAGCGGAGAGCCGGACGCCACGGAGCTCTGGTGCGCCTGGTTCAGCCCCAGGACGCCCTACGAACTCACCCACGGCCTCGTCCTGGACGCGGCCGGCCGACTCGACAGCGACCCGGCCACCGTCCTTGCCGACCGCAGGGCCGGTGACGACATCGCGCGGATACTCTCCGACGCCGGATGGACGATCAAGCAGGGCCCCTGGCGGACGTTCATCCACTCGCCCGGCGCCGCCACCCTCCTGGTGCCCTCCCACCCGGAGCGCACACTCGCCTTCGGCATGAACAACACCAGCTCCGAGCTGGCGTGGGAGGTCATCGCCTCGCCGTGGGCTCCCGAGGCGTTCCTGCGCATGGCCGCTGTGACGCTGGCCGCGGACGCGGCGCTGCGCCGCCGCAGCGAGATCCCCGCCCACCACCTGGCCCGCGTCACGATCGAACCCGCCGCCGTCGCCACCCTGCCGCGATGGCGCCCCCAGCTGGCGCCCCCGACCGACCTGGAGAACCCGCTGCCGACCACCCCCGACCGAACCGCCGTCGAACCGGCCCTCAGCCCCGAACCAGAACCGGAGCTGGTCACCGTAACCCCCCGCCACTACGCCGGCCCCGGCCGTGGCGGCGCCGAACAGATCAAGGACCATCTCGCCTCCCAGGGCTGGACGTTGGGCACGAACTCGATGACCAGCCCGTGCGGCAGGCTCGGCGTCGCCTGGCCCGACGGTACCGACACCCCGACGCGGCAGAGCGCCGCCTGGCGGGTCTGGGGTGCCCAACACCGGGGAGCGAGCGTCGCCTGGCGCATCACCAGCGGCGACCTGGCCCCGCCCGAGCTGATCGCCGGCGTAGTCGACGAGGCGCACGCCATGCTGGACGAAGCCGGGCCGGACTCCCGCCAGCCCTTCCAAGCCGGAGTCCTGGCCCTCGGTCTCCTGCCCCTTGCCGAGGCGGGGTGGCAGAGCACCGTCGAGCCCCACGGCTCCGTCTCCTTCCGCTCGCCCGACGGCTACATCAACGCCCACTGCGACGTCCCGAGTGCCCTCCACGACCTGCGCGGAAAGCCCGCCGCCCGAATCAGCTGCTACCGGGCCCGCGGGTACTGGATGGCGGAGATCAGCGCGAACACCCCCTCCCGCCTCGCCGCCGCACTCTGCCGCGACCTCGCCTCCCCGGAGCCCCTGCTGCGCAGCACCACCGGCCTCCACCTTGACGCGACCGACCGGAAGATCGCCGTCGTCACCCCGGTGAGTGCCGAGGCCCTCACCGCTCCGGCCCAACGGCGCACTGCGGCCCTCGCCCACGGCACCCAGCTGCCCCGCTCGAGTGCGGAGCCCGGCACCGCCGCCACCACAAGCACCCTGGTCAGCGCCCCCGCCCCCAGCCAGCGGCGCTGAACTCACCACGTAGAGACGACCATGACCGACTCCCCACACCCCGCACTCTTGGACAGCCGCCGTCTGCTGAACGCCGCCTACGAGGGCCTGGGCAGCGCCCCGATCGCCGACCTGCTGGTCGCCGCGAGCCGGACGCTGGAGCCGTCCAGGGGCTGCCTGGCCCTCGCCGACGCCGGCTTCCGCCTCGCCCAGCAGGTGTACCCGCGTCCGCAGAACCCGCTCGACCCCGCCGTGCTGACCGCCTTGGCCAACGCCGACACCATCAAGGGCACGGCGCGGCTGGCCTGCTTCTGGCGGGCCCTCGCCACGACCGCCGGCCCCGACGAATTGGTGATCGAGCTACCGGAGTTGCCCGCCCCCACCTCCGGCCCGCAGCAGCAGGCTGTCGCCTGGCTACACAACGGGCACCTCTTCTCCCGCTTGGGGGCCGCATCGTACACGGCCCTTGAGGTGGCCCTCATGACCGCCATCGACGACGAGGCCCCCTGCCTCGGGCCCTCGCCAACCTGGGCCCGACGGTCCGCGGCATCGTGCCCGAGGGCCCGAACCTGCCGACGGCGTGGTCCGCCACGATCGAGGCGACCGCCCGCCATGCCGTCGCCTCCGCGTACGGGCTACCCCGCGAGGCCGGCCTGCTGGACGCACGCATCCCCGAGATCCTGGCCGACGCCGCCCAGGCACCCCAGCGAATCCAGGCCGAGCTGCTGGAGGACGCCGCCGGCGCGTTCCGCTACGCGAGCGACGAGCTGTTCACCACCCCGGCGGAGAGCCGCCGTGCGGACGCAGCCCGTACGCGCACCACGACCAGGCGCCTGCGGCCAGCCCCGCAGCCGGCCTCGGTTGCACCGCGGACGCTGCCGCAGCAGCGCCGCGCCCGCTGACCGTCGAGTCCCGCACCCCGGAACACGGCCGGCACCCGCCGCCCAAACCCCGACCCGAACACCACGGAGAAGCCCTGACCTCGCATCCTCTCGACTCCGCCCAGGGGCCCTCGCCCGTCCACGAGGCGGGGGCACCCGCAGAGCGCACAGCCCAGCAGTTCGTGCCGATCCGGCGCACCGCCGACGGCGAGACCACCACCACGAGCTACAACGCCGCCGCGTTGCGGATCCTGCTCCGGGCTGGCTTCGAGGAGGCACCTGACCTGGCCGAGGCCCCGGGCGAACTGGTCCGGGCAGAGCCCGTGAGCGGGCCGGCCGCGCCCCCACCGCCCCGGTGATCGTCCCGCCCGTGATCCGCTCCGGGAGCGGCCCCGCCATCCCGGCACATTGCCAACCCCGCCTGACCGCGAACCCGTTGGAGGTTCCTCGCTTTGACCACACCCGCACCGCCCGCCACGCCACCACACGCCAAGCCCGGCGAACTGCGGGCCAAGATCGCCAAGCTGCTGGCTGACCGGCCGACGGACCCGCTCACCATCGGGGAGATTTCGCGGGCGCTGGGTCACTCCCACGGTGCTGTCCAGCAGGCGGTCAACACCCTGGTCCAGCGCGGGGAGGCCGACCAGCTCGGCACCGGAAGGCAGTTCCGCGCGAACGGGAAGACCGCCCTCGCCGCGGCAGTCGTGGTGATCAGTCCACCGGGCACCCACTCTCCCCGGGCCCAGGCGGCCACGGCCCGAACGGCCCCGCCCGCACCGAAGGCACCCAAGCAGGTCGGCCCGATCCGCCGCGCGGGCGGCCAGCTCTACCACCCCCGCGAGTTGGCCTCCCTGCCCGACGTCGAGGCGCTGGCGCGGCTGCGTGCCGCCGACGTGCCGGTACTGCTCTACGGCCCCCCGGGCACCGGCAAAACCTCGCTGGTGGAGGCTGCGTTCCCCGACTTGATCACCATCGCCGGCGATGGCGACACCACGGTCGGCGACCTGATCGGCGACTACACGCTGGACGACAGCGGGGGCTACGTCTGGCAGTACGGTCCGCTGGTCACCGCGATGACCGAGGGCCGCGCCCTGCTGATCGACGACGCCACCCTGATCTCGCCCAAGGTCCTGTCGGCGATGTATCCGGCGATGGACGGGCGACGCCAGATCCAGGTCAAGGCCCACCGGGGCGAGACCGTCACGGCCCAGCCCGGCTTCTTTGTGGTCGCGGGCCACAATCCCGGCGTCCACGGGGCGGTCCTGACGGAGGCGCTCGCAAGCCGGTTCTCGGTGCAGATCCAGGTCGGGACGGACTATGACCTCGCCCAGGCGCTGCGAGTCGATGCGCGGGCTGTGCGCGTCGCCCGGCACCTCGCCGGCCAGGTCGAACTGGGTGAGCTGGGCTGGGCCCCCCAGCTGCGGGAGCTGCTCAGTTTCCAGAAGACCGAGGCTGTCCTCGGCAGCCCGGCCGCGTGGGCGAACTTGATCGGGATCGCTCCCCTGGAGGACCGCGACGTCGTCGCCGCCGCCGTCAGCAAGATCGCCGGCGTCAAGAACGTCAAACCCCTCACCCTCGGCCGGCAGCTGCCCGCCACCACCACCCCGACTGCCCAGCAGCCCACCGGAACCAAGAACCGGGGCCGCCAGCGATGAGTGCCCATCACCACGTCCTGCCCCCCGCGACCACGCCCGAGGACGACGCCGACCTCGCGCGCTGGGACGACGACGGCGCCCCGCCCGCGCAGCCCTCCTCCTCCCCGGCCGCGTGGCTGCGTGTGGGTGCCGAGCTCGGCGACCGGCTGGTCGCGCTGTCCGGCCGCCAGGATCTGCTGGTCACCTGCCGCCCCGGCACCCGCAGCGGCGCGCCGGCCGCCTACTACCCCCGTCTCGCGGAGATCGAGTTCGACTCCGGCCTGTTCGCCCCCCTCCAGCCCCACGAGATCCACCCGCAGATCGTGGGCGACGAAGAGCGCTATCCCGCCGCCTGGGGAGTGCTCGTCCACGAGGCCGCCCACTCCGCCCACTCCGTATGGGAGCAGCCGGCCGGCGCGGACCCCCGCGTCGTCGAGGCCGCGCTGCTGCTGGAGGAGAGCCGGGTCGAGGGCGCCCACCTGATCAGGCGGCCCACCGACCGCAGGTATCTGCGCACCAGCGCCCGGACCCTGGTCATGCCCGACATTGCCAACCCCCGCGTCCAGGGCATCAGGCACGCCGCCAGCGTGGCGGCCCTGATCCTTGGCCGCCGGGACGCCGGCATCCTCGATGCCGGCGAGACCCGGGCCGTCGCCGACCTGTGCGAGAGGGTGCTGGGCGACGAGCTGCTGGCCACCCTCACCGGCATCTGGACCGCGGCCCACCAGGTCGCCGACCACGACGACGCCACCATGCTCGCGCACGGCAAAGCGTGGTGCGACGCCCTGGACACCGCATCCCCTTCCCTGCCCCTGCCGCAGGGCCTCACCGATCTACTGTCCGACGCCGCGGGGGTCGTCATGGACAGCATGGACGCCAACGACGCCGCCGACGCCGCGGCACAGGCCGCCGCGACCAACGCCCTGGCCGCGCGGGCGGAGGCAAAGGCCCAGGGCCGCGCCCAGCAGGCTGGCCAGCGACGCAAGGCCGCCGCCACCGCGAGGTCCGTCTTCAACCCCAACGGCACCACCGTCAGCCCCGGCGGCACATCGAGGCCATCCCACAGCCCGGTGACCGGTACCCGCAAGCCGACCGCCGCCGAGCAGACCGCCGCCGCGCACCTGAGCCGCGCACTGCGAGCTGCGGCCTTTCGAGAGCGGACCGAAGAGCGGACTACCAGCCCCACCCCGCCCGGCCGACTCAACGTCCGCCAGGCCCTCGCCCGCGATGCCCAGCGCGCGAGCGGGTCGATCCCCACAGCAGAGCCGTTCACCGCCACCCGCCGCCGCAGCAGCGCCACCCCGCCGCTGCGGGTGGGCATCGCGGTGGACGTCTCCGGCTCCATGTCGGCCGCCTGCGGACCCGTCGCGTCCGCTGCCTGGATCGTGGCCCGTGCCGCTGCCCTGACCGGCCCCGACTCCCGCACCGCCACCGTCGCGTACGACTACAACTTGACGGCGCTGACCCGCCCCACCCACCGGGCTCCGGACAAGGTGACAACGTTCGCCGCCCGCGGCGCCAGCCACAACCTCGGCGATGCCCTGGACGCGCTCGACCACGGCCTCGACCTCAGCCGCCCCGGCACCGGCCGCCTTCTCGTCGTCGTTACTGACGCCCACTACGACCCGGACGAGACCGCCGAGGCGCTCACCCGCATCAACCGCCTCACCACCGCCGGCTGCGCCGTACTCCAGCTCACCCTCAGCGCGAACTCCCTACACCTGCCGGGGACCACCCTGCTCCACCTGCCCCGGCCCTCCAGTGCCCCTGCCGCCATCGCCCAGGCCGCCACCGACGCCATCCGCAAAACACGCTGAGCCGCCGACTGGAGCGTTGGGCTCGGGGCGGGCAGACCTCGTCACCAGGTTCGCCAGCCTCCCGGTCCGGACCGAGGCCGGCCATCCCGCGCTCTCCTTCCCCCACCAGGCCGGCGACCCTCCGCCGCGCCACCCCCGCCGACACAACGCGCCTGTGCCCGGACCAACTCGGTCCGGGCACAGGCGTGTTCGCCTGTGGCAGACGAACCCTCGAACGGACTACGCAAATCGGGGCAGTCCAAGTCAACATGGACGACCCCGCAGCGCCTGCCCGAAGGAGGCCCCCTCTGTCCGTCGTGATCTCCGCCCCCGCTGTCCGCGGTCCCCGTCCCGGCGACGCCATCCCGCACCGCACCTGGCCGCTCGGCGAGGGCAACCCCAACGCCATCAGCGCCTTCCTCTACGAACACGGCTGGTCGTGGGTGATCGACGCCGAGGGCGGCCTGCACGCCGCGTCGCCGTGCACCCAGGTGTACGTCGGCTACCAGCCGGACAACCGGCACGTCGACACCTGGATCATCGCGCTGCACGGCACCGCCCGCCAGCCCGGCTGGCGCGCCACGTTCAACCGGCACACCCCCGCCGAGCTGGTCATCGACCTCCTCACCTCCATGGTCAACCGCTCCACCCCGCGCCCGCCCACCACCACCTCGTCGACCTCCTGAAAGGACGCGCCATCCCCCGCGCTCCCCGCCTGTCCGCCCGTCGCCGCCTCACCTTCGCCGAATACCTGATCAGCGCCGCCACCGTGGGCCTCACCTTCCACGCCCTGCTGGTCGACGAACAGGCCGCCACCCGCATCGGCCTGCTCCTGATCGTTCTCCAGCTGATCGTCGCGCGGGTCCTGCTCGTACGTGTCCCCGCCGTTGACGAGCCGTCCGGCCGGATTCCCCAGCAGCGCCGCCCGCACCACTGACCTTCGCCTCCCTCGCATGCCGCCGTGGCCCGGCACGGCGGCCCAGTCATCGACGCGCGCCTTGCGTCGAGCACCACGACCACGGAGGCCCGTTGGAACCCGAAACCCTCCACCCGCTCGGCGACCGCGTCGGCAACATCGCCCGCGCGTTCGGCACCGCCTACGGTCCCGCGAACAGTGCGGGTGAGCGGACCCGCTACCACGTGCTGGCCTACCTCGCCCCGTCCGACCGCTACCTGCTGGCCGTCGGCGGCATCGACGGCGGACACGGTCGACCCCATTCCCGCGAGGGCCACTGCGGGTGGAGCACCACCGACCGGCTCGCCGAACTCGTCGTCGCCCACCCGGTGCGCGCCGACGGTGGTGGTCGGACCTTCTGCCACCACCACGTCATCCCCGGTACCCCCGAACGCCCCTGCCGGGTCTGCCGGATCCGCCCGCCCCGCACCGACTGCACCTTCTTCTCCCAATCCCGCTACGCTCCACTTCCCCAGGAGGCTCTGTGACCACCAACCCGAACATCTCCCGCCGCGGCCTGCGCCGCGCTGCGGTCCTGTTCATCGCGCTCACCACCATCTCGGGCGCCATCGCCGTCGCGGCCGGTCTGGGCCACGAAAACGCCGGAGCCGCCGTCGGACTGACCGCGTGCGGCGTCTCCGCCCTCGCCCTCTACCGTGTGAGCAGACTGCTCGACACCGACGCCGACCGCTCGGTGCTCACCGGCCTCGCCTCCGGCCCGGCGCCCGTCGATGAGCTCGCGGCCGACCTCGGGCTGCGAGTCGCCGTCGTGCGGCTCAGCCTCACCAGGCTGCTGAACTCCGGCCGGGTGCTCCAGGGCGAGCACGGCGACTTCCGCCTGCTCGACCACTAAGCGAGAGCCCTGCGGGGCAACGACGACGGGGCGGCACCGCGAGTGAAAGCGGTGCCGCCCCGTCGTCGTTTGGCGGATTCCACCG
>NZ_JBHJWG010000009.1:0-187220 GCF_042266305.1 Kitasatospora sp. NPDC056076 | reverse complement strand
GCACCGGCCCCGGCCCCGGCCGGTGCCGCGGGCCGCCCGGGTTCAGCCGACGGGCTCGCGGGAGACCGCGGCCGCCACGGCGGCCCGGTTGGACACCCCCAGCTTCGCGAAGACCCGTGACAGGTGCATCTCGACGGTCTTCTCCGCGATGTGCAGCTGTTTGGCGATCAGCCGGTTGGTCAGTCCGTCGCCGACCAGCTCCGCGATCTGCCGCTCCCTGGTGGTGAGCACCAGCGCCGCCGCCGGGCCGCCGGGCCCTCCCCGGCCCCGTGGGACCCTGGCCGCCAGCCGGCGCCGCTCCTGCCGGGCGGCGCGGGCCAGCAGGACCGCCCCGCACTGGTCGAGCGCCGTCTCGGCGGCCTTCAACTCCCGTGCCGCATCGTCGAACCGGTCCTGGTGCCAGAGCGCGAGGCCGAGCACCGTCCTGGCCCGGAGGGCGTCGATCACCCGCCCGCTCGACTCCAGCCCCGCCACCGCGCGCTGGGCGGGCGGCAGGGCCTGGCCGGGCACGGTCCGCAGCAGCACCTGCGCCCGGGCCAGGTCGGCCACGGCCCCGGTCCGGTCGACGGCCGCGGCCCGGGCGGCCCAGTGCGCCGCCCGGTCGTACCGGTCGGCGGCCAGTTCGGCGCGGGTCAGCAACTCGTACCAGACGGGCCGTGAGCCCGCGTCGGAGGTCGGCAGTTCGGGGCCGCCCGCCTCGGAGACCGTCGCGATGCACCCCTCGTGGTCGCCACTCGCCAACCGGGCCTCGGCCAGCACCCGGAGCGCCATGGCCTCCTTCCAGTTGCTCGCCGAGTGGCGGGGCGGCAACGTCGCGGTGAGCGCGGAGGCCAGGGCGTTCTCCGTCCGCCCGCCGGAGATGTCGACCAGGGCCTTCATGGCATGGGCATTGATCACGCCCTCCAGGCACTCCGCCTCCTCCGCGAGGTGGACCGCGTGCTCGGCGGTGGCCTGTGCCTCCGCGAGCTCGCCCCGGGTGCGCAGCACATAGGCCAGCCCGACCAGGAGGTGCGGCAGGTAGAGCAGGTGGCCGGTCCGGGTGGCGAACTCGACGGCCTTCCGGAAGTGCCGCAGCGCGTCGTCCCAGGCCGAGCAGAGGACCTCGCTCCAGCCGATCCACAGCACGGCGTTGAGACTGCCCGCCAGCTCGTCGTCGTGCATGCCGTCGACGACCCGGGCCGCGTCGGCGAGCCGGCCGACGGCGGCCTCGACCCGCCCCTCGGCGGCGGCGACCAGCGCGAGCAGGCCGAGGCAGGACGCCTGCAAGGCGTGGTGGCCGCTGCCGCGGGCCGCGGCCAGCGCCTCCTCGGCCCAGCGGACGGCCCGCCCGTCGTGGTCGACGGTGTACAACTGCCCTGCCGCCAACTGGCACTTGAGGGCCGCGACCACCGCGCCGTGCTGGTCCTCGTGCCCGTCCACCTTGGTGCGCAGGATCACCTCGGTCTCCTCCCGGGCACCGAGCATCCGCTGCACGGTGGCGGCGAAGACCACCGCCTCGGCGTGCTCGGCAGCCGGCTCCCGGGGCAGCACCCGGAGGGCCTCCTGCATGAGTTCCCTGGCCTCCCGCAGGCCCCCGCGATCGGTCACCGACCGCGCGAGCTCCACCCGCAGCCGGGCCCGCTGCACCGCGAACTCGGCACCGCAGGGCAGCACCCTCAGGGCGGTCCGCAGCCAGGCGACGGCCCTGGCGGGTTCGGTGGCCGCGACCGCGCGGGCCGCCGCGCACAGCACGTCGACGGCCTCCAGGTCCCCGAACCTGATGCTGCTGTCGACGTGCCGCGCCCGTTCGGTCGGCAGGGCGTCCCGGGCCCGCAGCGCCTCGTCGGCGCGGGTGTGGATGCCGATGCGCCAGGCCAGTTCGGCGGTCTCCTCGACCGCCCGGTGCACCGTGGCGTGCCGGAAGACGAAGTGGTGGCTGCCGGCCACGGGCCGGACCAGGTCGCAGCGGACCAGCGCGCCGAGCGCGGCCAGCACGGTCGTCTCGGACTCGTCCAGCACCCGGGTCAGCAGTTCGGCGTCGAACTCGCTCCCGATGATCGCGGCGGCCCGCGCCGTGCGGCGCACGTCCGGCGCGAGCGACGCCAGTTCGTCGAGGATGCCCGCACTCGCGTCGGCCGAGCGTTCGGCGGTCAGCATCCGCAGGTAGCCGGGGTTGCCGCCGCTGTGCCGGTAGAGCTCCTTGCGCCGGATGGCGGTGGTGTCGGCGAGCAGCAGGTCGGCGTCCTGCTCGGACAGCGGGGAGAGGTGGAGGTGCTCGACCGCCACGCGTTCGGACCGCCCGTGGATGGCCGTGCGCAGCCGGGCCGGGACCTGGCGGTCGCGGTAGCCGAGCAGGATGAGGAGCCGGGCCCGGGGCGGCCGGCGCAGCAGGGTCGCCACCAGGCCCAGCGAGTCGGGGTCGGCCGCGTGGACGTCGTCGAGGATGAGCACCAGGCCAGGCCGGGCGAGGGATTCGATCAGGTCGTGGATGATCCGGAAGTCCGGGCCGGCGCCGGCGCCGGTACCGGCGCCGGCGGGGCCGTGGCCGGAGTGCTCGCCCTGGAGGACGCGGGTCATCTGCTCCCGTCTCTCCCGGGGCCACTCGGACAGCACCGTCCGCACCAGCTCGCGCTGTTCGTCGAAGGCGTCGGCGACCACGCCGAGCGGCGTCCCCCGTGAGGCGCCGGCCCGGCCGGTGGCCACCACCATGTCCCGGGATCTCGCGAGGTCCGCGAACTCCGCCAGCAGGGCGGTCTTGCCGATGCCCGGGTCGCCGGTCACCGTCACCGCGCACGGGAGGCCGGCCGTGCTCTGCAGTTGTCTCAAGGAGCCTTCCAGGGACTCCAGTTCGGCCGTCCTGCCGACGACCCCCTGGCGCGTTTGTGCGGAATCCCGGACGACATGGACAGCATGATCCACCGAGCCCCCTCCTCAGCCGACACAGCCGCTGACTAGTTCGAACGTAGCCGGACCCGACGGCCGGGTGCGTGCTGACAGAAGTGACGTCATCACGACATGCGTGAAGCGGAGGATGTGACAGGGCCGCGCCAGGGGGTCGCCAGGGATATCCCCACTGCACCCGCGGCTCCCGTCCTCGCAGACTGGTGGGCGGCCACCCCACGAGGAGGGACGTCCGATGAGCACCCGCATCTACGCGCTGCCGGTCGAGCAGACCCGCTGGCAGGTTCCCGGCGGCGGCACCACCGTGTTCGACTGGGAGTACGACGAGGGAAGGGACAGGCTGCTGGGCCTCTACGAACGGGGCAAGCAGAAGCAATGGGACGCCAACACCCGGATCGACTGGTCGACGGAGGTCGACCTCAGCGATCCGATGGGCGTCCCGGAGCAGACCATCGCGATCTACGGGACCCGCACCTGGGACCGGCTCGGCCCCAAGGAGCGCGGCACCGTCCGCCACCACCTGGCGGCCTGGCAGTTCTCCCAGTTCCTGCACGGCGAACAGGGCGCGCTGATCTGCTCGTCCAAGATCGTGCACACCGTTCCGGATCTCGATTCCAAGTTCTACGCGGCGACCCAGGTCATGGACGAGGCCCGCCACGTCGAGGTCTACTCCCGGTACCTGCGGGAGAAGCTCCAACTCGCCTACCCCATCAACCCGGGACTCAAGGCACTGCTCAACGACGTGATCTCCGACTCGCGTTGGGACATGACGTACCTCGGCATGCAGGTGCTGATCGAAGGCCTCGCCCTCGCCGCGTTCAGCCTCATCAGGGACAACGCGAGCGAGCCGTTGGCCAAGGCGCTGAACGCGTACGTGATGCAGGACGAGGCGCGCCATGTCGCCTTCGGGCGGCTGGCGTTGCGCGAGTACTACCCCGAACTGACCCAGGCCGAGCGGGACGAACGGGAGGAATTCTGTGTCGAGGCATGCCACTTGATGCAACAGCGGTTCCTCGGCGAGGAGGTCTGGCGTAATCTCGACGTCGACGCCGACGAGTGCGTCAGCCATATGCGATCATCCGAGCACTACCGCATGTTCCAGACCTACCTCTTCTCGCGGATCGTACCCACCCTCAAGGACATCGGACTCTTCGGTGCCCGGATGCGGAACACCTTCGCCGACATGGGGATCATCGGCTTCGAGCAGCAGAACCTCGACGCCTTGGCCGAGCAGGACGAGAGCATCGCGGAAGCCTTCGACAGAGAGCGCGTCGCGCAGGTCGACAGGACTATCCGGCTGGCATCCGGAGAAGCGTGACGCGCCGCCCACCTACTCCAGGAGTACCCAGCAGTGAAGCAGACAGCTTCCGCTCAAGCACAACGAGGAACGCTCGCACTGACGTTGACCGCGTCGGGCGGCACGTTCCTGGCGATGCTCGACTCCACGGTGACCAACCTGGCCGTCCCGGACATGCAGCACGACTTCACCAGCGCCTCGCTCCCCGCGCTGTCCTGGGTCATCAGCGGCTACGCCGTCCTCTTCGCCGCACTGCTCACCTCGGCCGGCCTGCTCGCCGACGTGCTGGGTCGCCGCCGGCTGTTCGTCGGCGGCATCATCACCTTCACCCTGGCCTCGCTGCTGTGCGCCCTCGCACCCAGTCTGCCGGTACTGGTCGCCACCCGCATGCTGCAGGGCGCCGGCGCGGCCGCCATGATCCCGGCCTCGCTCGCCATCCTGCTGCTCGACGGCCCCGCCGACCAGCGCGTCAAGTCGATCGGCATCTGGAGCGCCGCGTCCGCCTTCGCCGCCGCGGTCGGGCCCAGCGTCGGCGGCGTCCTGGTCGAGAGCCTCGGCTGGCGCTCCGTGTTCTACATCAACCTCCCGTTCGGGGTGCTGCTCACCGTCGCCGCGCTGACCCGGATCCCGCGCACCGTGGTGGACCCCGCCGCCCGCAGGTTCCCCGACCCGCTGGGCACGGTGCTCCTCACCCTCGGGATCGGCGCCCTGACCCTCGGCATCACCGAGGGTTCGGACTGGGGTTGGCTCGACCTCCGGACCCTGGCGGTCTTCGTGGCCGGCGTGCTGGCCGTCGGCGTGGTGGTGCCGCGCTCCCTGCGGCACCGGTCCCCGGCGATCGACCTGTCGCTGCTCGGCCACCGGCCCTTCGCCGTCACCAACCTGGTCTCACTGCTCTACGGCATGGCCCAGTACCCCTGGCTGCTCGCCAGCGTGATCTGCCTGACCAACGTCTGGCACTACAGCGAGCTCGACGCCGGACTCGCCATGACCCCCGGCGCCGTGACGGCCTCCGTGGCGGCGCTCGCCATGAGCCGGCTCGCCCCGAAGGTCGGCGGCCCGCGCACGGTCGCCATCGCGGGCCTGGCGGTCTTCCTGGTCTGCGGCGTCTGGCTGGTCCTGGGACTCGGCGACACCCCGGCATTCTGGACGCTGTGGTTCCCGGTCGCCTCGCTGGCCGGCATCGGCATGGGCCTGGTGACCATGGGGACGGCCGCCTCGGCCGCCTTCTCCGCGCCGCCTGTCCGCTTCGCCACGGCGAGCGGCCTCAACACCACGGCACGTCAGTTCGGCGGCGCGCTCGGCATCGCCGCCTTCGCGGTCTTCGTCGACGGCCACCGGAAGGTCGACAGCGCGAGTGTCTTCACCTCGGTGTTCGTGTTCTCCACCGTCGTGGTCGTCATCGGCCTGGTCCTCGCGGTAGTGGCGCTGCGCCCGGCGCCTCCCGCCGCCGCCGTTCCCGCCCCGGCCGCTCCCCCCGCCGGCGCGGACGGCACTCCGTCGACCCGGGAGTCCGCGCAGCCAAACTGACGGAGCGTCACAGCCGATCGGCGGGACGGTCGTCGGTCACGGCCGCGCGGCCCCACCCGGAGTCGCCGGTGCGTCCGCACCGTCCTCCAGGAGCCCGTGACGGTCGATCAGGTAGCCGAGCTGGAGGCGGCTGGACGCACCGAGGCCGTGCATGATCTCCGAGACGTGCCGCTGGCAGGTGCGGACGGAGATCCCGAGGGCCCGCGCGGTGGCGCGGTCGTCGTCACCCTGCACCAGGTGCCGGAGGATCGAACGCTTCGTCTGCTGGGCGATGCTCCGGACGAATTCCTTCTCGCGCGGCTTGTCGATGGGCTCGGCGGTCGACCAGAGCAACTCGAACGCCTGCGCGGCGAAGGCGATGAGATCGGGACTGCGGATCACCAGCGCTCCCCCCGGGGCGTCCCCCAGGGGCAGGAACAGGACGGCCCGGTCGAAGAGGATGAACCGGGGGAGCGCGCTGGTGACCGTACGGACGTCAGCGCCCAACCCGATCAGTTCCTCCGCGTACTTCACCGTGGTCCGGTCGAACCGCGCAGCGTACTGGTAGAGGGTGCGCATCCGTACGCCCCGTCCCAGGAGTTGCCGGTCCCGGTCCCGGGCGGCCAGCAGCTGCGCCGCCGGACGCGGACCCCCGGGCTGGGCGGCGAGCACCTCCCGCGAGCACTCACCGGCGTACCGGTCGAGCAGCCGGACGACGTCCTCACGCGACTCGAACCGCTCCAGGTGCGGGCCCTGGTGCGCGTGCTGACGGGCACCGTGGATCAGCGCGAGTTCGGCGAGCTGCCCCCGGACGCGCAGGAGGTCCAGCTGAGTGGCGTGAACCCGGTCCTCCCAGCGCTTGAGCACCCGGCCGGCGGCCTCCGCCGGGTCGGCCACGGCGAGCCGCCCGGGACCGACGTGCTTGAGCAGACCGGACGCGGAGAGCACCTCGATGCTGTGCGCCACGGCCTCCCGGCCCTCCCCCACGAGGAGCTCCTCGACCCGCAGCGGCCCGTGCTCGGCGAAGTCGCGGTAGAGGTCGATCTCAGCGGCCGTCAGCTCACGTGAACGGGCAGCTAATTCCGAAGAGTTGTCCGCTGTGATGTCCACTTTACACCTCTTCTCCTTATGCCGGACACCTACCGATCCTAGATCGATACGCCCGACAGGAGAGCGCCCGCATTCGGCCAACTCTGACAGCCGCCACCGCCCTCCGGGGGATCCGTCCCCGGAAATGCCGGCCCCGCACCACCCGCCCCGGCACGCCGGACCTGCGAACCCGACTCCCCACGGGCAGTTCCCCACCGCCCGACTCCCGACCGACCCGGGGAAACGAATTCGACGGGAAGCCCCGGAGGACCGACCTCGGAAACGGCCCCGGAACGACCCCGAAACGACCGGGGAAATGGCCTCCCCAGAATTGTTTCCGTTCCCTCGGCACGGGCAAAGGAAGGTAATTCCCCGGACTGTGGACCGGGAATTCCGCGACCGGGCCCGGCCGGGGTGGGCCCCGCCGGGGCCGTCACTGCGTCGCGGGTGCCGCGGCGGTGAGGAGCAGGTGGGCGAGGTCGGCCGGGCGGGAGAACATCGGCCAGTGGCCGGTGGCCAGTTCGGCCAGCTGCCAGGGCTCGGCGGTGAGCAGGTCGGCCACGTCCTCGTCGGGTTCCTCGCCCGCGAGGAGGCACTTGACGTAGGTCGTGGGCAGGGTGGTGAGGGGGCCGGTCAGGGTGGCGGGCTCGGTGAGGGTGGCGCCCGGGTGCGGGGTCGCGCCGGCGACGATGCGGGCGGTCTGCTCCGCGGTGAGGCCGTGGCCGGCGAAGTGTTCGGGCCGGGCGCAGGGCCAGGAGCCGCCGTTGGCGGCGAGGGCGGCCCGGAGCGAGGTGCCGCCGTCCGGCCAGCCGTCGGCGAAGGAGCGGCCGTCGACGGGGACGGCCGCGTCGACGAGGACCAGCCGGGCCAGCCGGTCGCCGATCCGCTGGGCGGCCTGGCCGACCGGGACGCCCGCGTAGCTGTGGCCGACCAGCACGACCCGGCGCAGGTCGTGGCGTTCGACCTCGGCCACGACGTCCTCGACGTGGGTCCGCTGCCCGGCCGGGACGTCCCGCTTCTCGGCCAGTCCGGACAGCGTCAGCGGGTGGACGGCGTGCCCGGCCGCGCGCAGCGCCGGGGTCACGTCGGCCCAGGCCCAGGCGCCGAGCCGGGCACCGGCGACCAGTACGAAGTTCAGCATGACCGCACCGTAGTGGAGCGGCCCGGAGGGCGTCGCGCGGATATCCGGGAGCGGCGGCCGGGCCCGGTCAGCCGAGGACGGCGTCGACCTCCACCTCGACCAGCCAGTCCGGGTCGATGAAGCGGGAGACCTCGACGACGGTGGTGACCGGGCGGACCGCCCCGAAGCGTTCCCCGTGCGCCCGGGCGGCCTCCTCCCAGGCCGTCACGTCGGTGAGCATGATCCTGGTCCGCACCACGTCCGTCAGCGAGGCGCCCGCCTCCGCCAGCGCGGCCTCGACGATGTCCAGGCACCGGACCGTCTGGGCGTGCACGTCACCGGGCCCGACCGTCCTGCCGTCCGCGCCGATCGGCGCGGTGCCCGCCACCGCGACGAACGGCCCCTTGCGGACCGCCCGGGAGAACCCGATGCGCGGTTCCAGGGGCGAACCCGAACTGACCAGCCGGCGCGTGTTGTCCATCGCGCCATGCTGGCAGAGCGGCGGGCGGCCCGGCCACACCGTCCCGAGGTGCGGACGGGCGCGGCCCGCCGGGGCGTCGTCAGGCCCCGGCCACGGCCGTGAACTCGGCGGTGCGGACGGCGTCCCCGTGCTTGAAGTCGAGGTAGAGCCGGTACGGGCCGGCCGTCGGCGCGACCGCGTGGAAGGTGATCTCCGGGCCGGGTGCGGTGACCCCGTCGCCGGGCTCACCGTTCGGGTGGACGTGCAGGTAGGCGAGGTCGGCGGCGCGCAGGGCGACCAGGTGGCCGTAGGCGGCCAGGTAGGGCTGGAGGTCGGCGACGGGGGCGCCGTCGCGGGTCACGGTGAAGGTGAGCGGCGCGGCCGCGCCGGCCGTCAACTGCCCGGCCAGGGTGACGGTGTAGCCGTCGACCGTGGCGGTGGCCGAGGCCTCCGGCAGCGGGTGCGCGGCGCTCCCGCCGGGGAAGGTGAGGTCCACGCCGAGGGTGAGCGGGGCGGCGCCGACGGCCTTGAAGTCGGCGTAGGCGTGGTAGGCGGCGGGCCCGTCGAAGGGGTTGGCCACCCGCCAGGTGCCGTCCGCGTCCAGCGTGGGGTGGACGTGCCGGTAGCCGGAGAGGTCGCGGCGGACCACGATCAGGTGCAGCAGGGCCTCGTGCTGGGGCTCGTACGCGGTGACGGGCGCGCCGTCCGGCCCGGTGATCCGGAAGGTGAACTCGCCCTCGGGGCCGACGGTCTCCGGTATCAGGGTGTAGCCCTGGTCGGAGGCCGCCAGCCCCTGCGGAGCGCCGTGCCCGCCGTGGTGGCCGCCGTGGCCGGCGTGGTGGTCACCGTGACCGGCGTGCTGCTCGTGCTGCTGGTGCTCGTGCTGGTGCTGCTCGTGGTCGTGGTGCTGATGGGTGTTCATACCGTCCACGAACGCGGCCCGTTGCGGCCCCGTTCCCGCGACCGTTCCGCTCCGAGCGAACCGGTCAGGCCGCGACCGCCTCGACCACCGACAGGACCGTCGGCGTGGGCAGGACCCGGGAGAGCCGCAGGCCGGCCCGCCGGAAGAGCTCCGCGAAGTCCTCCTCGGTGCGCTCGCGGCCCGCGAGGGACGCCATCATCATCAGGTCCAGGGCCTTCGACTGGTGCGGGGCGTTCCCCGGGGGGACGACGGCGTCCACGACCAGGACCCGGCCGTCCGGGCGCAGGGCGCGGCGGCAGTGGCCGAGGAGGGTCACGCAGCGGTCGTCGTCCCAGTCGTGGGTGATCCGCTTGAGCACGTGGACGTCGCCGGGCGGCACGGCCTCGAAGAAGTCGCCCTCAACCGTCGTCCAGCGGCCCGCGACCTCCGCGGCCGGGCCGAGCCGGTGCCCGGCGAGGACGTGGGCGCGGTCGAAGAGCACCCCGTCCAGGCCCGGGTTGCGGCGCAGCACCTCCAGCAGCAGGCCGCCGTGGCCGCCGGCCACGTCCACCACGGTGCCGGCCTTCGGGAAGTCGTAGGCGGCCGCGATCAGCGCGTTCTCCGGGTCGGACATCGCCGCCATGCCCACGTGGAAGACGGCGGCCGTCCGCTCGTCCTGGGCGAAGTGGTCGAAGAAGGGCATGCCGAACAGCGCCTCGAAGGCCGAGGTGCCGTCGGTGAGACAGCGCGTCAGTTCACCGGCCGGGCGCCACATGGTGCGGTCGGTCAGCATCAGGACGGCCGTCCGCGCGGAGTACGGGACGTCGCCGCGCAGGGCCTGCCCGGTCGCGGTCAGGGCGAAGCGGCCCCGGTCGTCCTCCTGCACCACGCCCCGGGTGGCGAGCAGCCGCAGGACGCGGTGGAGGCCGTCGGCGTCGGTGCCGGTCGCGGCGGCGAGTTCGGCGGGGGCGCGGGGGCCGTCCGCGAGGTGGTCGGCCACCCCGATGTCGGCGGCGGCGCGGAGGGCGGCCGGGAAGAGGAAGCCGAGGGCCTCGTCGATGAGGTGGGCGGCGGAGCGCCGGAAGCCGTCCTCCGCCCCGTCACCGGCGGCGCCACCCGCCTCCGGCGCCCCTCCCTCCGTCTGCTCCGCACCGGGCCTGTCACCGTCGTCCTGCCGCATGCCGTCCTCCTCCTCGCGTCCGAGCCATGTCCGAGCCGTGTCCGAGTCATGTCCGCGCCGTGCCCGAGCCCTGCGCGAGCCCTGCCCGAGTGGTCCTCGGGTGTCCTACGCCTGCGGCCGTGCCCCCTCCCGGTGCCGCCACCGCACCGGGTCGTCGGCGACGGCCCGGGGCCGCGCCCCGGTGGGCGCGCGGTACCCGGCGCAGGAGAGCACCAGCATCTCGCCGTCCCCCGGCTGGAACTCGTACGACACCCGCTCCACCCGGCTGCCGATCCCGGCTCCGGCCAGTTCCTCCCGCAGCCGTTCCAGCCCCCGGTACCGCTCGCCGGTGTCGTACACCGTCAGCGGGAACAGCCGGACCTCGCGCCGGGCCACCCGGGCGAGGTCCAGCAGTGCGGCCCGGTGGAACTCCTCGCCCAGCCGGTTGCCGTAGGAGAAGACCAGGTGCGAGCTGAGCACCAGGTCGAAGGAGGCGTCCGGGAAGGGGAGTTCGGGCAGCGCCCCGGCGACGTAGCGCTCCGGGCGGGCGGTGATGTCGGCCCGGAACAGCCGGGAGTTGGCGGTCCACTGCCGGATCAGGTCGTCCGTGTCGGTGTACCAGGACGGGGTGAAGCCCGCCGTCTCGCGCGCCAGCAGCTCCCGTTTGAAGCCGGTCTCCCGCTCGACCAGCAGGCCCAACTCCTCCCGGTGCACGGCGTACTCCCGGTCGACGGCGACCGCGTCGATCCCGCGCCGCCCGGCCTCGGCGACGAAGCTCGCCGCCCCGGCCGGGCAGTCCAGGATGCGCCGGCCGGGGTCGAGGTCGCGGTCGGTGAGCGCGAACATCGCCCGGTACTCGGCGAAGGAGCGTGCGCTGACCAGCACGGGTCAACCCCTTCCGACGAACGGCATGGTGGCCGGCAGCACCACCAGGGACTGGATGGTGGTGTCCGGCGGCTGCGCGGCCATCAGCAGCAGGGCGTCGGTGAAGCGGTCGACCGGGATGGTCGCCTCCACCGCCGAGGTCCCGTCGGCCTGGGTGGCGGCGGGCTGCGGGGCGCCGTCCGGCGGGCTGACGTTGCCGACGTCGATCTGCCCGCAGGTGATGCCGTAGGGCCGGCCGTCCAGGGCGAGCACCTTGGTGAGGCCGAGGACGGCGTGCTTGGCGGCCGTGTAGGCGTGGGAGTGGGGGCGCGGCACGTGCGCGGAGGGCGCGCCGTTGTTGATGATCCGGCCGCCCTGCGGCTGCTGGGTGCTCATCAGCCGGAAGGCCTCCCGGGCGCACAGGAAGCTGCCGGTGACGATGGTGTCCAGGACGCGGTTCCAGTCCTGGAAGGTCGTCTCGGTGATGGGCCGGCGCGGGGCGGCGGCGCCCGCGTTGTTGAAGAGCAGGTCGAGCCGGCCGTAGCGGTCGCGGACGGCGTCGAACAGCCGGGAGACCTCCTCGGGGTTGCGGATGTCGGTGGGCACGGCCAGCACCCGTTCCGGGTCGACGGCCCCGGTGTCGACGGCGAGTGCGGCGGTCTCCTCCAGCGCGTCCTTGCGGCGGCCCGCGAGCACCAGCGTCCAGCCGACGCCGGCCAGGGCCAGCGCGGAGGCCCGGCCGAGCCCGCTGCCGCCGCCGGTGACCACGGCGACCTTTCCGTCCGGTCGGTTCACGGCGCCCACGTCTCCCCCTCGTTGAGCCAGATCCGCAGCATCCGGCGGGCGTACCGGCCGGGTTCGTCGACGTACGCCGAACGTCCGTGCAGGACACGGCTGTTGCGGATGATCAGCAGGTCGCCGGCGGCCATCGGCAGGCCGAAGGCGATCTCCGGGCGGTACAGCACCTCGTCCAGCACGCCGAGCGCGTCCCACTGACGGTCCGTCAGCTCCGGTCCGCCGCGGTCGGGTGAGGAGCGGACGGTACGGGTCTGGTAGTAGCAGCCGGTCGTGCCGTCCTTCCTCGGGTACAGGATCGGGGTGACGACCCGCTGCGGGCCCGCCCGGCCGGTCCGGTCGAAGGTCCAGTCCTCGCAGAGCGTGGCCAGGGCGTCCGGCCGTTCCCGGCCGATCAGGTCGTGGACGTGCCGGGCGCTCGCCAGCTTGGTCAGCCCCCCGCCGTGGTAGGCGGGTTGGAGGCAGAGCAGGACGAGCAGGTCGCAGGTGTCGCAGTGGAATCCGAGTTCGGTGTTGCCGTCCCCGTCGTGGTCGCGCAGCACCGAGGTGAGGTCGCCGCGGCCGTTCTGCGGGACGATCCGGCCGTGGTCCCGCAGCAGGAAGGAGAGCACCTCGGTGATCTCGCGCTCCGGCTGCTCCGGGTCGACCAGGTTGGCGACGTGGGTGATCCCGACCGAGTCGACGGCCTCCCGGACGAAGGACCGCAGCCGCTCGCGCACCGGCCCGGCCGAGCCCCAGCGTCGGGCCCGGGCGTCGGCCCACAGCAGGTTCCGCTCACCGTCGCTCAGCGGCAGCGACCACATCTGCCGCCGGGCCTCCAACTCCAGGCTGCTCCAGCCGATCTCGGTCACGGTGTGCTCGTTCACAGCGCCTCCTCCTGCCCCGTCCCGGCCGCGACGGCCTTGGACCAGAGCGCCAGTGCCTCGTCGACCTGCGCGGCCGTGACGACCAGCGCGGGGATCATCCGGACCACGTTGAGGTGGATCCCGCAGAGCAGCAGGAGCAGTCCGAGCTCGGCCGCCGCCTGCTGCACCCGCCGGGCCGTCTCCGGGTCCGGCGAGCCGTCCGGGCGGCAGAACTCACTGGCCGCCATCAGCCCGAGGCCCCGGACGTCGCCGATGCCGGGCACCCCGGCGGCGACCGTCCGCAGGCCGTCCAGCAGCCGTTCGCCCTGCTCGGCCGCGTTCTCCACCAGCCGCTCCTCGCGCAGCACGTCCAGGGTGGCCAGGGCGGCGGCGCAGGCCACCGGGTTCCCGCCGTAGGTGCCGCCCTGGGAGCCGGGCCAGGCGCGCCGCATCAGATCGGTCGGCGCGGCGACGGCGGACAGCGGGAAGCCGCTGGCCAGGCCCTTGGCGGTGATCAGCACGTCGGGCCGGAAGTCCTTCCCGTACGGGTGGGCCGCCTCGTGCTGGTGGGCCCAGAACCGGCCGGTGCGGCCGAAGCCGGTCTGCACCTCGTCCAGCACCAGCAGCAGGCCGTGCCGGTCGGCGCGCTCGCGCAGCCCGGCCAGGAACCCGGCCGGGGCGGGCACGTAACCGCCCTCGCCGAGCACCGGTTCGACGAACAGGGCGGCGGTCTCGGCGGGGGCGGAGACGGTGGCCAGCACCTCGTCCAGCCCGCGCAGGGCGTGCGCCACCGCCTCCTCCTCGGACAGTCCGAGCCGGAAGGCGGCCGGGAAGGGCGCCACCGCGACCCCGGGCGGCAGCGGGCCGATGCCCGCCCGGAAGCGGGTCCCGGCGGTGGTGAGCGAGGCGGCGCCCATGGTGCGGCCGTGGAAGGAGCCCTCGAAGACGATCACGTTCTGCCGCCCGGTGGCGTGCCGGACCAGCCGCAGCGCCGTCTCCACCGCCTCCGTCCCGGCGGTGGCGAAGCAGAGCGAGTCCAGGCCGGGCGGCAGGACGTCGCCCAAGCGGTCGGTGAGGGTGAGCAGTTGGTCGTGCAGCACGGTGGTGTACTGGCCGTGCAGCAGCCGGCCGGCCTGTTCGCGGACGGCCTCGACCACCCTCGGGTGGCAGTGGCCGGTGCTGGTCACGCCGACGCCGGAGGTGAAGTCGAGGTAGCGGCGGCCGGCGGCGTCGTAGAGGTGGAGGCCTTCGCCGCGTACGGCGACGACGGGGGTGGCCTGCTTGAGCACGGGGGAGAGCTGGGACAACGGAGTCTGCCTTCTCTCGGGGCGGGACGGATCGGCGGGACGGGTCGGCGGGACGAAGGGTCGGTAGGGACGAAGGGTCGGTAGGGACGGGACAGGTCGGTCCGGACGGCGAGGCGAAACGGTTCAGCGGGGTGGCGGCAGGTGGCCGGCCTCGGCGGCCCAGGTCTGCGCGGCCGCCCACCACTGCGCCGTCGGCGCGGCGAAGCGGACGCCCAGCCGGTCCAGCACGGCGGTGGTGTACCCGCAGTCCACCCGGACGTTGCGCTCCTCCTGCTGGGCCCAGGCGGCGGCCAGCCGGGCGGCCGTCGGGTGCCGCCGCTCGGCCCGGGCGATGGCGGCCGCGAAGCCCGCCTCGTCGGTGAGCCGGACGGGGCGGCCGTGCGCGGCGAGCCAGCCCACCAGTTCGTCGTGCGGCGTCCGGTGCGGGTTCTCGACGTGGTACGCGCCGGGCGCCGCGTACGGGTCGAGGGCGATCGCGGCGATCCCGGCGGCCACCGTGTCCACGTACGAGAACGCGAAGGCCGTGTCCGGGCGACTGGGGGCGGCGCCGGCCAGCAGGTAGCCGCGCACCAGCTGGTAGACCCGGTTGTCGCCGGAGTTGGCCTGGAAGGCGCCGGTCAGGCTGTGCGCGGCGATGTGGCCGCTGCGGTACAGGTAGGCGGGGTGCCCGCCGGCCGCCCAGGCCCGGACGGCCTGCTCGGCCCGGTACTTGCTGCGCTCGTACGGGGTGCGGAACCGCTGACCGATCCACAGGTCCGCCTCGCCGAACCGGCGCGGGGGGCCGTCCACGCCGCCGGACACGGTCAGCGTGGAGACGTGGTGGAGCCGGGCCCGCGGGGTGTGCTCGCCGACCCAGCCGAGCAGTCGGCGCACCGCCGCGTGGTTGGCCCGCTCCAGCTCCTCGGGCGCCGCGACCAGCCGGACGTCCGCCGCCGCGTGCACCACGATCCGGGCCTCCCGGGCCCGTTCCAGCCCGGCCGGGGACAGGCCCAGACCGTCCCGTTCGAGGTCCCCGGCGACGACGTGGGCGGCCGCCCCACAGGCCCGCCCGCCGGACAGCCCACCGGACAGCCGCCGGACCGCCGCGGCGTCGTCGGCGGCCCGCACCAGGCAGGTGACCACGGCGCCGCGCCGCTCGAAGGCCTCCAGCAGGTGCCGCCCGAGGTAGCCGGTCGCGCCGGTGAGCAGCACCCGGGCGGGTTCCCGGACGACGGCCCGGGCGGTGGGTGCCACCCCACTGTGCAGCAGCTGCCCGGAGGTGGACAGCGGCGAGCGGACGGGCTCGTCGGCGGTCGGCCCGCCGAGCACCGCGGCGAAGCGGTCGAGGACCCGCCGGGCGGCCGGGTGTCCCACCGCCGGCCATCCGTACACCAGGTCGGCGACCAGGCGCCGCTCCACCACCCGGGCGGTGAGCCGCAGCCGGTACAGCGGGTCGCCGCCGGTGCAGCGGGCCGTACCGGCCTGTTCGTCGGCGACGGTCCAGTCCAGCGCGGGTTCCTCGGGCAGCCGGAAGGTGCCGAGGAAGTTGAACCCGAGGTCCGGCCGCGCACCGGGGGCGTCCATCGGCCGGACGGGCGCCTCGCTCAGCCGGCGGGCCGTCTCCGCCGGTCCGGCGCCGCCCGCAGGGTCCAGCTCGACGTGCTTGACGGCGGTGAACCAGCCGACGGTGTCCAGGAATTCGCCCGGGTCGCCGACCGCGTCCCGGCCGTGGGTCTCGACCTCCACGGCGAGCCGGGGCCCGCGGCCGTCCGTGCCGAGGGCGGCTTCGGCCCGCACGACGGCCTCGGCGAAGGCGTCCAGCAGGACGGCCTCCAGCCCGGCGCCGCCACCGTGCCGGGCGACCAGCCGGGCGGTGGCGTCGGCGTCCAATGCCCAGCTGAGCGCGGCCGGTCGCCCGGGCGGACCGGGGTCGGCGGCGGGGACGGGGGCGGGGGCAGCGGGCGCGGCGGGCGCGGCGGCGGCCGCCCACCGGTAGAAGTCGGCCGTCGGCGGCAGTCCGACCGGCTCACCGTCCAGCACCGCCCGGTAGGCCCGGGCGAGGTCGTCCAGCAGGATCCGCCAGGACAGCCCGTCGACCACCAGGTGGTGGGCGATCAGCGCGAGCCGCTGGTCGGTGCCGGGCGGGCCGGTGAACAGGTGGGCGCGCAACAGCCGGCCGGCCAAGGGGTCCAGGCTGCGGTGGAGTTCGGTGCAGACCCCGGCGACGGTGTCGGCGATCGCCCGCGCGGCGCCCGGGATGCGGGAGTGGGAGAGCGGGTCGAGGTCCGCGACGGCGAGCGGTTCGCCGGGGCCGTCCGGGCCGACGGGTCGGCGCAGCGCCGGGTGGCCTTCCAGGACGGCCGCGAGTGCCGCCGAGAGCGCGGCCGGGTCGACGGCGGCGCGGCAGCGCAGCAGGACCGACTGGTTCCAGTGCCGCAGGTCGTCGACCGCCCGCTGCCGGTACAACCAGCGCTGGGCGGGCGCGAGTTGACCGCTGCCCGGGTGCTGCGGCGCCGGTGCGGGGACGCCCACGGGCACGGCCGCCGACGCCAGCCCGGCCGCCGTCGGGTACCGGTAGAAGTCCTCGTGGGTGACCCGCAGCCCGGAGCGGCGCAGCAGGGCGATGGTGCGCATGGCGAGGATGGAGTCCCCGCCGAGGTCGATCACGTCCGTCCGCGGTCCGATCCTGGGCAGGCCGAGCGCGCCGGCCCAGAACCGGGCGATCTCTCCGGCCGGACCGTCCCTGTCCCCGGCCGCATCCGTCACAACCGTCGCAGCCGTCGCAGCCGTCAGAGCCGTCGCATCCGCCGTACCGTCCGAACCCGCCGGGCCCTCCGCACCGGTCGGCTCGGCGCGGGCCTCGACCAATCGGTCCACCAGCTCGGCCAGGCGGGCCCGGTCCAGCTTGCCGTTCGGCCCGAACGGGAAGTCGGGCAGCACCAGGACCGGCTGCGGCACGGAGTAGCCGGGCAGCCGGTCGCGCAGCCGGTCGACCAGTCCCGACAGGTCGACGGCGGGATCCAGCAGCCTTACCACGCCGATCAGTTGGCTCCCGGGGGAGGTCTCCCGCAGCAGCGCCGCCGAGCCCGCCACGCCCGGGTACCCGTCCATCGCCCGCTCGACCTCGGCGAGGTCGACCCGGTACCCGCGGACCTTGACCTGCCGGTCCACCCGGCCGAGGAACACCAGGTCGCCGTCGGCCCGTCGGCGGCACAGGTCGCCGGTCCGGTAGGTCCGTCGGCCGTCCCGCCGGAGGAAGCCCCGGGCGGTCTCCTCGGGCCGTCCGAAGTACCCGGCGCTGACGCCCCGCCCGCCGATCAGCAGTTCCCCCACCGTGCCGTCGGCCACCGGCCGCCCGGCGCCGTCCACCACGGTGAGCAGCACCTCGCCGATGCCGCTGCCGATCGGCACGGTCGCTTCCCCGTCCGGGAGTTGGCGGGCACTGGTGGCCAGGAAGCAGGTCGCGCCGACGGTCGTCTCGGTCGGTCCGTAGTGGTTGACCAGCCGTTCGGTGACGCCGTCGTCGAGCAGGGCGGCCGCGAGCGGGCGGGGCAGCGCCTCGCCGCCGAGCAGCAGGGTGCGCAGCGGCGGGGTGCCCGCCGGGCGGCCCTCCAGCAGCGCGGCCAGGTGGGAGGGGGTGGTCTTCAGGGTGTCGACCCCGGCGCGGCGCAGCGTGGTCCAGAACGCCGTGGGGTCGCGCACCTCCCGGTCGGGCACCACGTGCACCGAGCCGCCGGTGGCCAGGGCGAGCAGCCAGGCGGTGTGGCCGAGGTCGGCGGCGAGGGTGGTGACGTGGGCGAGCCGGGGGGCATCGGCCTCGGTGAGCCCGAGCCGGTCGGCCAGGGCGTGGGCGTAGTGGACGGCGTTGGCGTGGGTGACGGTCACGGCCTTGGGCTCGCCGCCCGATCCGGAGGTGAAGGACAGGTACGCCGGATCCTCCCCGCCGGGCCCGCCGCCCTCCTCGCCGGGCCCGCCCGCCGGCCCGCCCTCCGGCCCGCCCGCCAGCACGTCGACGACCTCGACGCCCGGGCCGGCGGCCCCGCCCTCGGTGGCGAGCACCCGCCCCACCCCGACGGCGGCCAGCCGCCGGGCCAGGTCGGCGGCCGTCCAGTCCGGGTCGGTCAGCACGGCGGCCGCGCCGGAGCGCAGCACCCCGTGCAGCAGCACCAGCATCCGGGCGTCCCGGGGGCCGAGCAGGGCGACCCGGTCGCCGCGCCCGGTGCCGCCGGCGGCCAACCGGGCGGCGATCCGCCCGGCGGCGGCGTCCAGGGTGCGGTGGTCGACGGTGCGGCGGCCGTCGCTGACGGCGGGCCGGTCGGGGTGGGTGCGGGCGCGCTCGGACAGCAGGGCGGTGAGCGAGCCGGTGTCGGGCGCGGTGGCCCGGAGGTGCTGGGTCGCGGAGGTCACGCCGGCTCGTCCCCCGTCCGGACCACGCGGGCCGCTCGGGCCGTACGCGCCGGGTCGGCCGTACGGGCCGGGCCGGCCGCGCGGTGCGAACGGACCGTACGGCCCGGCCCGGGCGGGTCGAGGCCGGCCGGGTCCCCCGCCAGGTACCCGTCCAGTACGGTGCCGTCGCGCAGGCGTCCGGCCAGTTCCCAGGCCAGCATGCGGTGCAGGCCGTCGACGTGGATCAGCCCGTGCCGGACCGCCAGCCGCTCGTAGTCGGGGTGGTCGACCGGCGCGGTGGCGAGGTAGAGCGCGGTGAACGGCGCCCGGCCGAGCAGCCGGAGTTTCCCCGAGCAGACCGGGTTGGCCGCCGCCCAGTCGGCGCCGCCGGAGCGGACGCGTTCGACCGCGCGGGCGACGGTCAGCCCGGTGCGCGGGACGAGTTCGCGCTCGCCCCCCTCGCTGAGGTGCCAGGGCAGGACCACGCCGAGCACGTCGGCCCGGGTCAGCCGGACCCGCCACCAGCCGCCGGGGACCTCCTCGTCGGCGCGTTCCAGGTTCTCCTCGCCGTACAGGTTGGTGTTGCCCTCGTGGGCGCGTTCCACCGGATGGTCCCGCAGGTAGGCCCGGTGGACCTCGGAGTAGGCGACGGCGCTGACGATCTCCACGGCGGTGCTCCTCAGGAGGTTCAGACGGTTCCGGTGTACTCGGTGAAGTGGTGTTCCGCGAACAGGTCGGGCCACTGGCCGTCGGCCAGGTCGAGTTCGCGGGCCCGGGCGAGCATCTGCCGCCAGTGCGGCTTCACCGGGCGCCAGCGCGCTCCGACCTGGCAGTAGGAGGCGTCGATGAAGTAGCGCGGCCGGCCCGGTCCGCCGTCGGGCGCCGGTCTGCGGGTGTGGAAGAGGGCCGAGTTGAGCAGCACGGTGGTGCCGGGCGGCAGCCGGTCGAGGACCACCTCGCCGGGCAGTTCGCCGGTGCCGTGGTGGGCGTAGGCGCCCTTGTCCGCGGTGCGGCGGTGCGAGCCGGGCAGCACGGCCAGGCTGCCGACCCGCTCGTCCAGCCCGGTGAGGTAGTGCAGCGCGTGGACCATCAGCAGCGACGGGTCGGAGCCGTCGTTGGGCTCGCAGTCGTGGTGCCACGGCTTGCCGGGGAGGTCGGGGGCCTGGCGGTCGCTGTGCAGGTGGTGGAAGACGAAGGACCGGCCGATCAGCCCGGTCAGCGCCCGCAGCAGCGGCGGGTGGGTGAGCAGTTCGCCGTGCGCGGGGAGCTCCAGCTCCAGCACCGGGGGCGGCCCGTTGCGGCGCGGGTCGGTGCAGGCGGCGATCGAGCGGGCCCGCAGGCCCTCGTCCACCCAGCGGTCCACCTCGGGGGCGAGGCGTTCGCGCAGCGCTTCCGGGAGCAGCCCGGGCAGGACCAGGTACCCGGACTCCAGGAACTGACGGCGGTGCTCGGCGTCGAGGGCCTCACGCCCGGTGGAGAAGACTGTCACCGTACCGACCCCCTCCTTCCGTTCGACGGGACGCACAGCGGGACTCGGCACGGCGGGACTCGGCGCAGCGGGACTCGGCACAGCCGGGCGGGGCGCAACGGGCCGGGGTACGGCGGGACGCGGTTCGGGCATGGAGGCACACGGGTCCGTCCTGACTTCGGGTGGCGGCGGTGTCGCCCGTCGTCGCCACAGACAGCTGGATGCGCGTTTCGCAATCGCGACCGGGTCCACCGAACGGGCCCACGGTCGCCACGAAGAGCCAAGCGTCGATCACGCAAGGTGATCCGCCCCAGGAGTATGAACCGGCCTTCGCGTCCACGACAAGACCAAAGCCAACCCGTGGTTACCTTCCCGCCACCGTGCCGTTCAGCTCCGGCCACCAGTCGATTCGCACCCCAACCGAAACTCCGGCACTCCCCCGCCCCGATGATTCGCCGTCGGAACAGCGGATGCGGCAGAGTTGGCGGCATGAGCGTTGACGCCCGGAGTCTCCGGCACAGCCCCGGACCGGCCAGGCGGCGGCCGGTCCAGCAGCGCAGCCAGGAGCGGTACGGCCGCATCCTGGACGCCTGCGCCCGGCTGCTGGACGAGGTCGGCGCGACCGCCCTGACCACCAAGGAGGTCGCCCAGCGCGCCCAGGTGCCGATCGGCACCCTGTACCAGTTCTTCGCCGGCAAGGAGGACCTGCTGGCCGCCCTCGCCACCCGCAACCTCGACCACTACCTCCAGCGCCTGGACGACCGGCTGGCCGGCTCCGCCCCGGTCGGCCCGGCCGGGTTCACCGACCTCGCGGTGGAGGAGTTCGTCGCGATGAAGCGCGCGGTGCCCGGCTTCGGCCAGGTCGACTTCGGGCTCGCCGGTACGGCGGTGCCCTCCGGGGTGCGGAACGACAAGCACCTGCTGGACTCCGGTATGGACAACAACACCGCCGTCGCCCTGCGGCTGCAGGCGCTCGGCGGCGAACTGTTCGAGGCCGGCGACCCGGCGGCCACCACGCTCGCCCTGCGGGTCGCCCTGGAGGCGGCCGACGCGGTGCTCAAGCTGGCCTTCCGGGGGGACCCGCACGGGGATCCGGCGCTGATCGCCGAGTGCAAGCGGCTGGTGCGCGGCTACCTCGCGCAACAACTGCCCGCCCACTGACCCCCGTCCCTCCGGCCCGCCCCACCCCGGCCGCCCGAGCCGTTGCGAGGCCGTCCCCGGCGCAGCACAGTGGATAGCGCAACGGCCGCACGACTCGAGGAGCAGTCATGCACGCAACGGTTGGTGACCACATCCACATGTTCAGCCGGTCGATCGGCATGACGGACCGGAAGGGCGAGATCGTCGAGGTGCGCGGCGCCGACGGGGAGCCGCCGTACGTGGTCCGCTTCGAGGACGGCCACCAGGGCCTGGTCTACCCGGGACCGGACTGTCTGGTCGAACCGCGCCTGGCGGAACACTGACCCACTCCCCCACGACCCCGCTGCCCGGAGCGCTCGCCGGGCTCGCGCCACTGCTGGACCACTACGGGTACCTGGCGGTGGCGCTGCTCGTGCTGCTGGACAACTGCGGCGTCCCGGTGCCCGGGCAGACCGTCCTGGTGCTCGCCGCGGTGTACGCGGGCACCGGGCACCTGGACCTCGCCGCCGTCCTGCTGATCGGGGCGGCCGCCGCCACCGTCGGCAACATGCTCGGCTACCTGATCGGCCACACCGGCGGGCGCGCCTTCGTCCACCGCTGGGGCCGCTACGTGCTGCTCACCCCGGCCCGGATGGAACGCGCCGACGGCTTCTTCGCCCGGCAGGGCGGCAAGGTCGTCACGGTCGCCCGCTTCGTGGACGGGCTGCGCCAGTACAACGGCATCATCGCCGGGACCACCGAGATGCCCTGGCGCCGCTTCGCCGTCTTCAACCTGCTCGGCGCGGTGCTGTGGACGGCCGTCTGGGGCACCTTCGGGTACGTCGCCGGGGCCAACATCGGTGCGGTCTACCGGACGGCGCTCCGCTACCAGCTCTGGTTCGCGATCGGACTCGGCGTCCTGGTCGCGGCGTTCCTGCTGCGGCAGGTGCTGCGCTACCGGCGCCGGCGCCGCGAGGACGCCGACGCCGGCAGGCCGTCCGACCGGCCCGAGGACCCCGCCCGGCCCGAGGACTCCGACCGGCCCGAGGGCGGTTAGCCCAGCGGGAACACCTCGAACGGCACCGCGAAGCGCGTCCCCAGCCGGGTGCCCGCGCCCCGGCCGAAGCCCTCCAGGAACTCCCGGGCGTCCGCCATCGCCCCGCCCAGCCCGGCCAGGTACGCCTTGTGCTCCTCCAGCGAGGCGACGCCCAGGTCGAAGGTGTCGGTGGTGTCCACCGCGTGCCGGGCCTCGGGCGAGGCGGCCGCCCAGATCTGCCGGACGCCGTTCCAGGGCTGGTGGCCCTCGTCCAGCAGTTCGCGGAACACCCAGCGGTTGCCGGCGTCGCGCACGCCGTCCAGGGTGGCCCGGCCGACCGCGATGTGGTCGGCCTGGTTGAGGAACGTGCCGCCGTAGGTCTCCCGGAAGTTGCTGGTGATCACGATGTCCGGCCGGTGCCGGCGGACCACCCGGGCGATGTCGCGGCGCAGCGGCAGCCCGTACTCGACCACCCCGTCCGGGTGCCCGAGGAACTCGACGGTCTCCACCCCGACCACCCGCGCGGAGGCGCGCTGCTCGGCCTCGCGCAGCGGGCCGCACCGCTCCGGGTCCATCGAGTCGATCCCGGCCTCGCCGCTGGTGACCATCACGTAGACCACCTGCTTGCCCTGGGCGGTCCAACGGGCGACGGCCGACGCGCCGCCGTACTCCATGTCGTCGGGGTGGGCGACGATCGCCACGGCGGTCCGCCAGCCCTCGTCGACGGGCTGGTAGGGCTCGGGCGCCTGCTCGGTCATGCTGCTCTTCCTTCACTCGCGGCTCGTACGGCTCTCGGTCACACCGTCGTACGGTCGTACCGCAGGCGACTCTAGAAGACCGTCCTCCCCACACCCCGTCAGACACCCTTCCCTCGCCGGGACTTGACCCCGACCCCGCGCGTCAGGGGTCGGCGTCCGGTCGGCCCGCGGCGGGAAAGGGCTCGCCCGGCACGCCGCAACGGGGGGTACGGGCGTGCCGGGCGAGGGCTGGGGGGTGGACCGCCGGTCGGTCAGCCGGCCTCGGCGGCGAGCCGGGGTTCCGGCGCGGGCGCGGCGGGCTGCGGCCAGGTGATCCGGGTGGCGCAGAGCGAGACCACCGCGGCGGAGGCGGCGACGGCGGCCATGCCCCAGACCAGGCTGGTGCCCCCGGCGATGAAGCCGATCACGGCGGGGCCGGCCAGCAGGCCGGTGGTGCCCATCGCCGCCACCAGGGAGAGCGCGTCGGAGCCCTGGCGGGCGGCGGCGACGTAGACGCAGGGGGTGACGGCGGCGACGCCGAGGCCCACGCAGGCGAAGCCGAGCAGGGTCGGCACCACGCCGCCGGCCAGCAGGGCGAGGGCGAGGCCGAGGCTGGCCAGCAGGCTGCCGGTGCGGACGATCCGGCCGTCGCCGAAGCGGGTGCGCCAGCCGTCGGCGAAGATCCGGGCGCAGACCATCATCACCGAGACGACGGCGATGCCCAGCGGGGCGAGTCCGGCACCGGCGTCCACCACGTCCTTGAGGTAGAGCGCCGACCAGTCGTTCATCGCGCCCTCGGTGACGGTGCCGAAGACCATCGCCAGGCCCATCCAGAGGGTGGCCGCGGCCGGCAGGGCGAAGCCGCGACGGGTCTTCCTCCCGGCCTGCTCCGCGGGGGCGGCGGCCCCGTCCGGGTGCTCGGCCCCGTCCGGACGTTCGGCCAGCAGGCCCGGCCGGGCGGCCAGCGCCAGCACCGCCAGCAGTGCGGCGGCCAGCCCGAAGTGGACGACGAGGCTGCCGGTGAAGGCGTTGACGCCGGAGGCCAGCAGGGCGGCCAGCAGCGAGCCGGCGCTGAACGTGGCGTGCAGCCTGGACATCGTGGTGCGCTCGAAGCGGGCCTCCAGGGCGGCGCCCTGGGCGTTCATCGCCACGTTCAGGCAGCCGACGGCGACGCCGTCGAAGAACAGCACCAGCAGGGTGACCGGGTAGTTCGGCACCACCGACAGGGCGAGCAGGACCACGCCCAGGGCGAGCGCCGACAGCACCGAGAGCAGCCGGGAGCCGAACCGCCGCATCAGCACCGCCACCAGCGGGAACGACACCGCCGCGCCGATCCCGCAGGTCATCAGCAGCAGGCCGATCTGGGCCTCGCCCAGATCGAGCCGCGCCTTGAGCGCGGGCACCCGGGACACCCAGGTCGCGTACTGGAAGCCGAGCGCGAAGAACAGTGCGCCGATGGCCAGTTGGGAGCGGCGGAACTCGTCGCGCGCGGGGGAGGTCATGTGCATCAGCCCACTTCGGCTCTGGGTGCGGATCCGGGGGTCGGGTCCGCGGGGTTCGGGGCGCGGTCCAGCGGCTTGGCCATGTAGACGGCCGCGGCGCCGTAGCTCGCGGGCAGCCCGATCTCCGGCCGGGCGCGGTAGCCCAGTCCGGTCCACAGCACCTCGGAGCCGCGCACGGCGACCAGCGAGAGGGTGCGGTGGCCGGCCGCCCGGCCGCACTCCTCCAGGTGCCGCAGCAGCTGCGGGGCCAGGCCCCGGCCGCGCGCCCGCTCGGCGATCACCAGGTCGTGGGCGTGCAGGTTGCTCTCCGTGGGCCGCACCACGGCGCCCGCGGACGCCAGGCTGAGGTCCGGGCAGCGGAACAGCGGGTACGGCAGGGCGAGCAGGTAGCCGGCGAAGCCGTCCGCGTCCTCCAGCACGAAGCAGGTCGACGGCGAGGCGCGGTGCCGGGAGCGCAGCGCCGCACCGCCCTCGGAGAGGCCGCTGGCGGCGTAGGCGCGCTCCTCGGCGGCGATCACGTCCGGCCAGTCCTCCTCGCGGAGCAGCCGGATCCGGGTGTCGCTCATCCGCGCCCCTCCTCGGGGTGGTCGCCGCCGACGCAGGTGTACGGCAGCGGCGGGAAGCCGTTGAAGCCGCGGGTGGCGTAGGCGGTGGCGTAGGCGCCGCAGGAGTGGATCCAGACCGGATCGCCGGAGGCGAGCGCGTGCGGGACGCGCACCGCGCCGTCCTCCTGGGCGTACGCGTCGTCGCTGTCGCAGGTCGGGCCGGCCACCACGGCGTTGACGAACTGCCCGCCGGGGTGGGTGGGGAACTCCAGCCGGTACTGCAACTGGTCCATCTCGTACAGGCCGTTGAACTTCCCGCAGCTCAGGTAGAGCCAGTCCTCGCGGGTGCCGTCGAGCCGGTGGCGGGAGGAGAGCCGGGCGACGTGGGCGCGGATCGCGCCGTGGTCGGCGACCAGGTGGCGGCCGGGTTCCAGGACGAAGTCCAGCGGGGCGGCGTTGACGGCGCGCAGCCGGTCCATGCCCTCGCGGATCACCGTGAACATCTTGTCCAGCGGCGGTTCGAGCGGGCGGCCGCCCCGGTCGAGGACGCCGAGGGCGGGCAGTCCGCCGCCGAGGTTGATCCGGTCCGGGGTGATGCCACGCCAGTTGAGCGCCTCCAGGACGGCGGCCAGCGAGTCGATCGCCGCGGTCCAGGCCTCGGCGGTCATCTGCTGGGAGCCGACGTGCACGGACAGCCCGGAGGGCACCAGCCCAGCGGTACGGGCGGCGCCGAGCACCCGCAGGGCGTCCTCGGGCGAGCAGCCGAACTTGTGGCTGAGGCCCCACAGGGCGCCCTCGCCGGTGGTCGCGATCCGGCAGAACACCCGTGACCCGGGGGCGTGTTCGGCGATCGCGGCGACGTCCTCCAGGCTGTCGGTGGCGAACTCGCGCACGCCCAGCCGGTAGGCCTCGGCGATGTTGCGGTCGGACTTGATGGTGTTGCCGTAGTGGATCAGCCCGGGGGCCACCCCGGTGCGCAGCGCCTGGGAGATCTCCTGCGGACTGGCGGCGTCGAAGCCGGAGCCGAGCCGGGCGAGGTGGCCGAGCACCTCGTCGACGGGGCAGGCCTTCATCGCGAACCGGACGGCGACGCCGGGCAGTTCGGTGACCAGGGCGGCGTACTGGCGGCCGATGCCGTCGAGGTCGTAGATGACGGTGTCCTCGGTGGCGGCGGCGAGCGCGGCCCGGAGGGCGGTGTGGTCGTGCTGGTCGGGCCGGGGCGCCCGGTCGGCGTGCACGGCGGCGGAGGCGGTCGGGGCGCGGTGGTTGGCCCTCCCCCGGTCGGCCCGCTCGCGCGGTTCGGCGGCGTGCTGCGCCCCGGCGGCGTGACGCTGCTCGGGGATGTGGCGCGGCTCGGCCGAGCGCCGGGGCTCGGCGGAGCGGTGCGGCTCGGTGGAGCGGTGCGGTTCGGCGGAGCGGTGCGGTTCGGCGGAACGGTGCGGCTCGGTGGCAGGGCGCGGTTCGGTGGTCTGAGATATCACGTGTGAACTCCCGGTGCGGCTGGGCCTGTCCGGCGGATCTGGTCGGACCAGACCGCGGCGTCTGAGTGCGTGCATCGCAAGGCGGAGGATGGAGTCCATGCGGAGCATCGGCGACTGACGACAACGCAGCGAGGTGCGTGCTCAGGCGTCGCGGGCCCGGCCGGATCCGCCGGACTGGCCCTGACCCTGCAGCCGGTCGGCGGGGGCGGTCCGGCTCGCTCGCACGAGCGGGCCCCACGCGTCGATCAGCAGGGCGAAGTCCTCGATGTCGGCCTGCGCCCGGTCGAGCAGCTGCGCCCGTCGGGGCGCCAGGTGGTCGGCGAACTCGGCGTACTTTCCGCCGAGTTGCCGGTAGCAGCGGTCGAGCTCGGCGAGCCGCCGGTGGTTCTCGGCGCGGTCGGTCGTGGCGCTGCGGCGGGCGGAGTCGGCGATCACCCCGGGGCGGACGTGGTGGTGCTCGTCCAGCAGGGCGTCGCCGGCCCGTTCCATCTCGGAGTAGACGGGGTGGAGGTAGAGCATGGAGAGCAGGAACTTGGCGTAGCGCTCCTGGTAGGCGGTGAAGCCGGAGTCGGTGCGCCGTTCCGGGGTGTAGTAGTTGACGATGTGCCGGTTGTGGGTCACCCCGGGCAGGGTGGCGTCGTGCACCAGGTGGTGCAGGAAGTAGTCGCTGCCGATGGTGTCGGTGGCGGGCGGCAGCGGGACGCGTTCGTAGACCTCGTGGTCGAGGGCGATGTTGCACATGTCGATCCGCCAGATGTCGGGCCGGCCGAGCACGGCGCGGTCGACGGTGAACGGGTCGGTTCCGGCGCCGGTGAAGGAGTCGGCGACGAGTTCGCGCCGCTCCTGCTCGGTGGCTCCGGTGGGCGCCCAGAGCGCGACCAGGTCGTGGTAGACGTCCGGGTCGAGGGCGCGGATCTCGCCGAGGTCGACGGAGAGTTCGCCGATGAAGGAGGCGCCGACCAGGGCGACGGGCTTGTCGGCGTCGGCCGGGTCGAGGGTGTGCTCGGTGACGGCGGCGGCCGCGTCGGCGGCCTTGAGGCCGATGGTGGCGAGTTCGTGGTCGATCGGGAAGACGGGGGCGCCGTCGTGCCACTGGTAGCGGCTGTCGGAGTCGCGGCGGTGCACGGAGGCGCAGCCGAGGGCGGCGGCCAGCAGGAAGGCCCGGTTGGTGCAGGCGCCGTAGGAGACGGCGTCGGGCAGCATCAGGTCGAGCAGCCGGTCCGGGTCGGGGTGGGCGGTGCGCTCGATCACCTCGCGCAGGAAGGCGCGTTGGGCGTCCTCGTCGAGGTGGTGGGTGACCACGCCTTCGGTGGGCGGCAGTGCGGCGACGGCGGCGGCGTGCCGGGCGCGGTCCGCCGGGTCGGCGGAGTCGAGCACCAGGAGGTGCACCCGGACGCCGAAGGTCCGGGCGGCGTGGGCGGCTTCGGCGCCGACGGTGGTGATGGTGTCCGCGCAGGCGCGGTTGGTGGGCAGGGTCAGGCAGACGGCGTGCATTCCCGCTCCCCCGTGGGCTGCTCGGCGGCCGAGTCCTCGAAGGTCCGGCCGGTCCAGGACCGCAGGCCGAGCAACTTCTCCCCCAGTTCGGTGAGTTCGGCCGGTCCGTAGCGCAGGGCCTCGGGCCGTTCGGCGTCCCCGACCAGGGTGCGGTTCCAGTCCGGGGTGGCGAGGGTGCGCCAGGACTCGACCCGGGAGCGGCGCAGCGGCTCGGCCTCCTCCAGGGCGGGCATCATGGACAGGTACTGCACCGAGCGCACGCCGTTCGCGGAGGTGTTGGGGGCGACGCCGTGGGCGAGCAGGCCGTTCCAGATCAGCAGGTCGCCGGCCTTCAACTCGGGCCGGACGACCGGGAACTCGGCGCGGTCGATGTCGGGGCGGATCGGGTCGCGGTCGGCGGGCTGGGCGGCCTGCCACTCGTTGTGGCGGCGGAACAGTTCCGGGTCGCACTGGAAGCCGCCGTGGTCGGGGGCGGTGTCGTTGAGCGCGATGATGCCCTGGACGCGCTGGGGCAGCATGGCGCGGGTGGTGTCGACGTCCCAGTGCAGTTCGATGTCGAAGCCCTTGTCGGTGGGTTCGATCAGGGCGCGGTCGCGGTTGCGGACGTTCGGCGGGTTGAGGTTGAGCCGGTCGAGGGTGACCCAGAGCTCCTCGCAGTCCCAGACGTCCACGAAGGCGTCGTAGACGCGCTGCGACTGGCGGCTGTCCCAGATGAGTTGGTGGTGGTAGGCCTCGACGAAGCCGTAGATGTGCAGGTGCCGGTCGAGTTCGTCGCGGTGGTCGCGCTCGCGGTACCAGTCCTCGGGGCGGTCGGGCGACAGGCCCTGGAACTCCCAGGCGAAGTCGAGCAGTCGCTGCGCGGCCGCGGCCGGGATCGCCTGCCGGACCACGACGTGGCCGTAGGTCTGCCAGTGCGCGAAGTCCTCCTCGGAGAGCACCCGCAGCGGGTGCTTCTTGCGCAGTTCGCGCAGGGCGTCGGAGGCGAGGTAGCTCTCGGTGTCGGCACTGAAGTAGGGGCGCGCGGAGGCGGCCCGGTACAGATATTCCTCGGGGTGTTCGTCAGGGCTCGGCATGGGCGGTCACTCCGTGGTTCGTGGTCGATGCAGCGCGTTCCCGGGCGCCCGGTGCGGGCGCGGCGAGCCGGTGGCCGGTCGTCGGCCGGAAGGGGAATTCGGCGCGCGGACCGGTTCCCCGTCCGCATGCGCTCCTTCTCGCCTCGGCCCCCGAGCGGCGCACAACGCCACGTCAGGGGGCCAACTCACCCGTCCGGCAAGGGCACTCACCCCACATCAGCCTGCGCCGGACCGCGCTTCCCCATACGTTGGACTAGACCAACTAATGGTGTCAACCCTTTCCCGCAGGTTACCGATTGGGAATCAGCGCAGTTCACGGCGGTTCTGGAGGTTCGCTTTATGTTTCGGAGACTGACATAAGGCCGGGTATGTTTCGAGAATTGACATAATCGCGCGGAGGTGAACCCCACGCGCCCCACATCCGTTGCGCACGTACGTTGGGTCTGTGGCACGCACCCGGCCGGCACCTCCCCGACGGACCCGTCCCCGACCGGCACGGCCCCGGCCGGCCCCGCCCGGCTGGCTGACCGCGAGCCTGCGGCCCCGGGCCGCGCCGGTCCCCTGGGCCGCGGCGGCCCGCGCCTCGGTGGCGCTCGCCGCCCCGCTCGCCGTCGGCACCGCCACCGGCCGGACCGGCTACGGCGCGCTGGTGTCGATGGGCGCGCTGTCCGGGGTGATCGGGGACACCGCCGACGCCTACCGGATGCGGGTGTTCAACATCGCCGTGCCGCAGCTGTTCGGCGCCCTCGGGGTGCTGGTCGGCACCCAGGTGTTCGGCACCGGCTGGACGGCCGTGGTGGTGCTGACGGTGGTCGCGCTGGTGTCCGGCATGATCTCCTCGATCGGCGCGGTCGCCTCCGTCTCCGGCCTGCTCCTGCTGCTGAACGCCGTGGTCGGGGCCGGCCTGCCGATGCCCTCCCCGTGGTGGCTCCCGCCCGCCCTGCTGCTGCTCGGCGGCCTGCTGGTGCTCGCGCTGACCCTGCTCGCCTGGCCCTTCCGCGGCGGCACGCCCGAGCGCGCGACGGTGGCCGACACCTACCGGGCGGTCGCCGGACTGCTGGAGGCGGCCGGCTCACCCGGCTACGAGGACCGGCGCCGGGAGCTCACCCGGGCGCTCGACCACTCCTACGACCTGCTGCTGGCCCGCCGCGCCCGCCGGCACGGCCGCTCGCCCACCCTGGTGCGCCTGCTCGCCCAGCTCAACGCGCTGATCCCGGTGGTCGAGGGCGCGTCCGCGGCCCAGCTGCGCCCGCCCGCCGAAGGTCCGCTGCCGCCCGCCTACCCGGCGGCGGTGCGCGCGCTGGCCGCCGCCGTCGAGCGGGGCCCCGGCGGCCCGTCCCCGCCGCCCGGGCCGCCCGGAGTCCTCGGACTGCCCGAACTGCCCGAGCCGCGCGGCCCCTCCACCCGGGCGCTGGCCGAGGCCATCGGGCACGCCGCCACCGTCGTGCACGAGGCCGACCCCGATCCGTACGCCGCCGACGACCGGCTCGGCCGGCCCGCCGGGCTGCGGGTACGGGCCCGCCGGACGGCCCGGGCCCTGCTGCTCTCCGGCGCGTCCTGGCGGTACGGACTGCGGCTGGCCCTGTGCATCGGGCTCGCCCAGGTGCTGGTGTCGGTGATCGCCGTGCCGCGTTCGTACTGGGTCTCGCTGACGGTGACCTTCGTGCTGAAACCGGACTTCGGCTCGGTGTTCTCCCGCGCGGTGCTGCGCGCGCTCGGGACGGCCGCCGGGCTGCTGGTCGCCGTGCCGGTGCTCGCCGAGGTGCCGCACGGCTGGTGGGACGTCCCGGTGATGGCGGCGCTCGCCACGCTGATCCCGGTACTGTCCGCGAAGGGGTACGCGTTCCAGACCGCCGCGATCACCCCGGTCATCCTGATGCTCTCCGACCTGCTCAACCACCAGGGCTTCCACCTGGTGCTGCCCCGGCTCTACGACTCGCTGATCGGCTGCGGCATCGCCCTGCTGGCCGGCTACCTGCTCTGGCCGGAGTCCTGGCACACCCGGATCGGCGACCGGCTGGCCGACGCCGTCCAGGACACCGCCTCGTACGTCTCGCTGGCCTTCACCACCGCGCCGGGCCACGACGAGCCGGCCCGGGCCCGCTACCGGCGCCGGCTCTACCGGGACCTCTCCGCGGTGCGCAGCGAGTTCCAGCGGGCGCTGACCGAGCCGCCGCCGGTCGGCGCCCGGGCGGAGGCCTGGTGGCCGCTGGTGATCGCGGTGGAGCGGATCGTGGACACCACCACCGCCACCCGGGTGCGGGTCGAGCACGGGGCCCCGGCGCCGACCCCGGCCGAGGTGGGCGCCGTCGCCCGGGAGCTGACCGACCTCGCCGAGGCGCTGCGCACCGGCGCGCCGCTGCCCCCGGGCGACCCGGACCCGCCGGCGCCGGACTGCGCGCTGGCCCGGCTGCACCACGAGGTGCACGCGGCCCGGGCGGTCGCGGCCCCCTGACCGGCCCGCCGCGGCGCGGCGGGCCGGGGCCGGTCAGTCCTGGATCCGCCGCCAGGGCCGGTCCGCCTCCAGCTCGTAGGCCAGCTCCAGCAGCAGCCGCTCCTGCCCGTGCGCGGCCGACAGGTGCACCCCGATCGGCAGGCCGCCCGGCGCCGCCCCGGCGGGCAGCGCGATGCCCGGGCCGCCGGTCACGTTGTTGACCGGGGTGAAGGCGACGTAGCGCAGCAGCCGGTCGACCAGCTCGTCGAAGGCCACGTTGGGGCTGAGGTGGCCGATCGGCGGGGCGGTGTGGGCGAGCACCGGGGAGAGGATCGCGTCGTGCTCGCGGAAGATCCCCGCGTACACGGCCTCGGCCCGGCGCAGTCGGCGCAGTACGCCCGGGGTGCGCCGGAACTCCGCCCGGAAGCCGTTGCGCAGCCCGGTGGTGAGCCCGTCCAGCTTCCCGGCCCGGAAGCTCGGGTCGAGCAGCACCCGGCCGGTGAGCGCGATCACCCAGGCGATGTAGCCCCAGTACGCCAGGAAGTCGCGGGAGAACTCCTCGCCGAAGGGCAGGGTGGTGGGCACCACCCGGTGCCCCATCGCCTCCAGTCGGGCGGCGGTCTCCTCGACCACCCGGCGGGTCGCCTCGTCGGTCTTGGCGGTGGGCGAGTCGACCACCAGCCCGATCCGCAGCCGGCGCCCGCCGGGGCCCTCGACCAGGCCGAGCGGGGGCAGCCGGGGGTTGCAGTGGTGGCGTTCGGCGGCGGCGAAGAAGGCGGCGGTGTCGCGCACCGTACGGGTCAGCACCCCGTCGGTGACCAGGTCGATCGGCAGTTTGCCGCCCTGGGCGTTGGTGACCAGCCGGCCGCGGGTGGGCTTGAGGCCGACCAGGCCGCAGCAGGCCGCCGGGATGCGGATCGAGCCGCCGCCGTCGTTGGCGTGGGCGATCGGCACCACTCCGGCGGCGACCAGCGCGGCCGCGCCGCCGGAGGAGGCGCCGGGCGAGTGGGAGGTCTTCCAGGGGTTGCGCACCGGCTGGGCGGTGGCGAACTCGGTGGAGGCGTTCAGGCCGAACTCGGGCAGCCGGGTCTTGCCGAGCACGGCCAGGCCGGTGGACAGCAGCTGGTCGGCGAAGGGCGCGTTGCGGCGGGCCGGGCGGGCGCGGAAGGCCTCGCTGCCCATGCCGGTCGGCAGGCCGCGCAGGTCGACGTTGTCCTTGAGGTAGGTCGGCACGCCCCAGAGCGGGCCGTCGATGCCCGCCCGGCTGATCCGGGGCCGGTCGTGGGCGGCGTGGGCGACGGGCAGCAGCGCGGCGTCGATCCGCCCGGCGCGGGCGACGGCGGCCGCGACCAGCTCCCGGGGGTGGGCCGCACCGGCCCGGACCAGGGCGGCCAGTGCCACGGCGTCGTGTGCGCCGAGGGCGTCGTCGGTGAACGCGTGGGCCCGCTCGTCGGCCATCCCAACTCCCTACCGGTAGTACCGAACTGACTGGCGGTACCAGCCGGTAGTACCAGCCGGTAATAGTGCGGAGCTCGCAGTGTAGGCGCGCGGCACCACGCGCGGAAACCCCCTGCGCCCGCCCCCGGAACCGCCGTCCGGGCCTCCGCCGGTCCCACCCCCGCCCCGAGCGTCGACCGGGCCGCACCGGGCTGTCGGCCGGGCTCGGCGCCGGGCTCGGCACCGGAACGTCAAGGCCGCCCCGGCGCACGGGCGTTCGGCCTGCGCCCCCGCGTTCACCCCACCCGCCGTTCGCGGACCGTTTCACCGGCGGCCGCCGGGAAAGATCACCGACGCCCGACCGACCCGCCCTCCCCTAGGTGACGCCCGTGCCCACCCAGTACCGCCCCACCGCCCGCTACACCTCGGCCACCGCCCCCGGCGCGCTCCCCCTGCTCGGCCACGCCCCCGCCCTGCTCCGCAACCCGCCCGACTTCGTGGCCGGCCTGGCCGCCCACGGCGACCTCGTCCGGATCCGGCTCGGCCCGCTCACCGCGTACGTCGTCTGCCACCCCGACCTGGTGCGCCGCCTGCTCACCGAGGACCGCACCTACGACAAGGGCGGCATCGTCGTCGAGAAGGCCCGCGAGGCCTTCGGCAACGGCCTCGCCACCTGCCCCGCCGCCGACCACCGGCGCCAGCGCCGGATGCTCCAGCCCGCGTTCCACCGCGACCGGCTGCCCGGCTACGCCGCCCTGATGGCCGAGGAGATCGCCGCCACCACCGGCGGCTGGCGCGACGGCGACGTGGTCGACGTGCCCGCCGCGATGTACCGCCTCTCCACCGCCGTCACCGCCCGCTGCCTGTTCGCCGCCCACGAACGGGCCGGCTCGCTGCCCGTCCACGCCGCCATGGACCAGGTCGCCCGCGGGGTCGCCCGGCGGATGGTGCTGCCGCTGCCTGGCGCCGACCGCGTCCCCACCCCCGGCAACCGCCGCTTCGCCCGCGCCCGGCGGGACCTCCGGGAGATCACCGACCGCCTGATCGCCGACTACCGCGCCGCCGGCACCGACCACCACGACCTGCTCTCGATGCTGCTCGGCGCCCGCGACGAGGACGGGCGGGGCCTGTCCGACGACGAGGTCCACGACCAGGTGGTCACCTTCCTGCTGGCCGGCATGGAGACCACCGCCGCCACCCTCTCCTGGGCCTGGACCCTGCTCGCCGCCAACCCCGCCGTCCGCGAGCGCCTGCACACCGAGCTCGTCACCGTCCTCGACGGCCGCCCCGCCCGCCACCAGGACCTGCCCGCCCTGCCGCTCACCGCCCGGATCGTCAGCGAGACCCTGCGGCTCCACCCGCCGGCCTGGATCCTCAGCCGCACCACCACCACCGCCACCGAGCTCGGCGGCCACCCCCTCCCGGCCGGCGCCACCGTCCTGTACAGCCCGTACCTGCTGCACCGCCGGGCCGACCTCTTCCCCTGCCCCGACCGCTTCGACCCCGACCGCTGGCTCACCACCGCCCGCCCGGCCCCCGGCATCTACACCCCCTTCGGCCTCGGCGCCCGCCGCTGCATCGGCGAGGCCTTCGGCAGCACCGAGGCCGCCCTCGCGCTGGCCGGCATCGCCGCCCACTGGACCGTGACCCCCACCCCCGGCAGGCCCGTCCGCCCCCAGCGCAGCGCCTCGCTCTCCCCCCGCCCGTTCACCGCCACGCTCGCCCGCCGGATCCGCTGAGGGCCCCGCGAGCATCCGGCAGCGCGGTTCGGTACTGTCCCGAAGAGGCCGGCCGCATCCGGGCCGGCCGGGACCAGCCGCTCGACCGGGACACCATCAGAACATGAACGCTCGACCCCCGTTGGGGCTCCTCAGCACGCTGCTGCGCGCCGTCCGCACGTACCCGCGGCGCTCACCGCTGACCTTCGTCTACGTCGCGCTGCTGCTCCTCGGGCACGCCTGGGTCGAGTACGGGCTGACCGAGGAGCAGGCCGACGACCTCCGGGCCTACATCAGCACCAACCTGGACAACCTGCACGACCATCCCGTCCGCGCCCTGGCCGGCAGCGCCCTGCTGTACGACGGCACGCTCACCGACATCACCTCCACCGGCTTCGGCGGCACCCTGATCACCCTGGGCCTCGGGATCGTCGTCGGCCTGGCCTGGGCCGAGCGCCGCTTCGGCACGCCCCGCGCCGCCGCCGTCTTCCTCGCCGGGCACGTCGGGGCGACCCTGGTCACCGCCCTGGTGATCCTCTTCGCCCTGCACCAGGGCTGGTACCCGGAGAGCGTCCGGGCGGCCTCCGACTACGGCATCAGCTACGGCGCCCAGGGCGCCCTCGCCTTCGCCACCCTCGCCCTGCCCCGCTGGGCCCGACTGCCCTGGGCCGCCTTCGTGCTCGCCTGGCCGCTCACCGGCGACGAGGAGTGGCCGGGCCCCCTGCCCGAGTTCACCACCGTCGGCCACCTCCTCGCCGCCGCGCTCGGCTTCGCCCTGGCCGCCGCCACCGCCCGCGGCCGACGCCGCGCCACCGCCCCGGCCGCCGCCCGCTCCGGCGGCTGACCGCCCCCTGGGCGGGGCCGGGGGCGGCCCGGGTCCGTCGGCCCGCCGCCTGCGGCCCGCAGGCGGGAGGCGGCAGGCGGGTGGTCAGCGCGGCGGGCGGCGCTCCTCGGCGAGCGTGGTCAGCAGCCGCTCGATCGCCGCCAGCCGCTCCCGCAGCTCGTCGACGTCGCCCTTGGTCGCGCTCCGCTCGGCCTCCCGCAGGGTGACCAGCAGCTGCCCGTCCGGCTCCAGCCGGGCCCGCGCCACGTCGCTCACGTCGTCACCGTTCTGCACCCGGATCGCGTGTTCCAGCTCGGACGGGCGCAGCGCCAGTTCGCGCAGCGCGCCGGGCACCAGCGCGCCGTCGCGGACCACCGTGGTGGGCGCCCCCTCCAGGAGCCGCGCGGCCCGCGGATCGCGGGCCAGCCAGCGGGTCACCCCGGCGTTCACCGCGATCAGGGTGACGGCGCCGATCGCGCCGCCCAGCAGGCTGTTGTCGTTGCCGATGATCGCGTTCTGCACCACGTTGGAGAGCAGGAACACGACCACCATGTCGAAGGTGTTCAGCCCCGCCAGCCCGCGCTTCCCGGCCACCCGGAACAGCACCAGGATCAGCACGTAGACGGCGATCGTCCGGAGGACCTTCTCCACGATCGGAATCTGGACGACCACCAGGTCATGCCACACGGCCCCGCTCCTCCCACCAGGACGCTCCGGAACGGCCGTCCGGAACGGGGCCGACGCTACTCCCGCGCAGCGGTCAGGAGCGCCGCTTCGGCTTACCGCGCCGGGCCGCGGCCGGGCCGCCCCGGCCCTTCTGCGCGCCGGTCCGCTGGCCGCCCGCCTTCTGCGCACCCGTCTTCTGGCCGCCGGCCTTCTGCTGCTGCGGCTTCCGCGGCGCCGCCGCCTTCTTCGGCCGGCTCTCCGCCGGGGCGTCGGCCGGCTGTCCGGCCCCGCGGCCGCGCGAGCTGTTGACGGTGCGCCCCCGGACGATCCCGATGAACTCCTCCACCAGGTCCGTGGTCCGCTCCTGCGGCCAGGACAGCGCGACCTGCGACTGCGGCGCCTCCGGCACCGTCCGGTAGGTGAGGTCCCGCCGGTGGTGCAGCCGGGCCAGCGACTGGGGCACCAGCAGCACGCCGACGTTGGCCGCCACCAGCTCGACCGCGTCCGCCGTGGTGTCCGGGCGGGCGATCGCCGGGCGCCCGGGCAGGGTCCCGGCCGTGAAGCCGAGGGTGTCGTCCAGCGGGTGGAAGACCACCTCGTCGGCGAGCTCGTCGAGGGCGACCTCCTCCGCGGCGGCCAGCCAGTGGTCCTTGGGGAAGACCACCACGGTGGTCTCCGTGTACAGCGGGATCGCGCTCAGCACGTCCTTGTCGACCGGCAGCCGGACCAGTCCGGCGTCCACCGCGCCCTCGCGCAGGATCCGCTCACCGTCGGTGGAGGGCACCGCGACGAGGTCGAGCCGGACGTCCGGAAGCCGTTCGATCCACACCCGGGCCCATTTGCCGGGGGTCACGCCCGGGACGTACGCGAGCCGGAAGGGCTGGTTCACCTGCATGTCTGTCACAGGGCAAGGCTACCGACCGTGACCGGAAGCGCCCGCGCACTCCCTTACCCTTGTTCCATGACATCGCTCAAGCAGAAGACCAGCCAGACCATGAAGCCGGCCACGGCGGCCAAGAAGCTGGGGATCTACCTCGCGGCCGCGCCGACCGACTTCCAGGAGGGCGTGGTCTCCCGCGAGGAGCTCAGCGCGCTGCAGGCCGAGCCGCCGCAGTGGCTCCAGGAGCTGCGCAAGAACGGCCCGCACCCGCGCCCGGTGATCGCCGGCAAGCTCGGCATCTCCATCGCGGGCCTGGCCCGCGGCGGCGTGACCGAGGCGCTGACCACCGCCGAGGTCGACGCCCTCAAGGCCGAGAACCCGCTGTGGCTCCAGCACGAGCGCGCCAACCAGGTGGACGTCCGCAAGGAGACCGCCCGGATCAAGGCGAAGCACGAGAAGGAGGCCGCCGAGAAGGCCGCCAAGGAGGCCCAGGGCAGCTGAGCCCCTCCGGGGGCCGGCCACCGGACCCCCTCGCTCCACCGGTGCCGGCGTTCGTCCAGGGAGGACGGACGCCGGCACCGTCATGCCCGCTGCCCCCGGTACCCGGCGCCCTGTGCCCGCTGCCCGGTACCTGCGGGCCTGCCGAAGACGCCGTCCCCGGTGGCGCGTTCACCGTCGGTGCCCCGAACTGCTCTCCCCCGGTGCGTATTGACCGCGCCGCGGCCGACTCCGAATAATCGGCCCGATCGGGCCCTCAGGGAACCCGTGTCGCACTGCCCCCACCGGACCCGGGAGCGACCATGACCGAGCAGCCGAACGACACGTCCCACCGAGCCGTCCCCGCCCACCACACCGAACTGGCCGCCCTCGCGGACGAGTTCTTCGCCGCCGAGAACGGCCACGACCCCTTCGAGGCCACCCTCTCCGGCACCGAGGGCTACGCCCACGAGGTGCCCGACCCGTCCCGCGCGGCCGCCCTGCGCCACCGCGAGGTGCTCCGCGGCCTGGCCGCCCGGCTGGCCGCCGTCCCGCTGGACGGACTGGTCGGCGAGGACCGCACCACCCACCGGGTGCTCGCCCGGCTGATCGACGACAACGACGGCCGGATCACCCACGGACTCGCCGAGGTCAGCGTCTCCGCGACCATCGTCGCCCCGCACAACACGGTCTTCACCTCGCTCGCCATGACCGCCGTCGACCACGAGGGCACCGACGCCTACCTGGAGCGGCTGGCCGGCCTGCCCGGCTACTTCGACGCCGTCCTGCGCCGCAGCCTGGACGCCGCCGCCGAGGGCCGCCACCCGCTGCGCAGCGGTGTGGACGCCGCCATCACCCAGCTGGACGGCTACCTGGCCGCCGACCCGACCGCCGACCAGCTGCTGCGTCCGCTCCAGGGCCGCCGGGAGTTCGAGCGGGCCCGGGCCATCGTCCGCGAGGGCGTGCGCCCGGCCGTGGCCCGCTACCGGGCCGGGCTGGCCCAGCGGCTGGCACCGGCCGCCCGCCCGGACGCCGAGGCCGGGGTCTGCTACGTGCCCGGCGGCGACGAGGGCTACGCGGACGCCGTCGGCCGCTTCACCCGGCCGGGGCTGGGCCCGGAGGAGGTGCACCGGATCGGCCTGGAGACGGTGGCGGCGCTGCGCGAGGAGTTCGGCGAGCTGGGCGCCCGGGTGCTCGGCATCAGCGGCACCGACGAGGTGCTGACCGCGCTGCGCGAGGACCGCTCGCTGCGCTTCACCAGCGCGGCCGAGATGGTCGCCCTGGTGGACGGCGCCCTGGACCGGGCCCGGCGCGCCTCCACCGACTGGTTCCGCCCGTACCCGATCGCCGACTGCGTGACCCGGGAGATCGACCCGCTGGAGGCGGAGACCGCGCCGCTGGCCTACTACCAGCCGCCGGGGCCGGGCGGACTTCCCGGCACCCACTGGATCAACACGCTGAACCCCGGGAGCCGGTTCAGCTACGAGTACGAGGCGATCGCCTTCCACGAGAGCGTGCCCGGCCACCACCTGCAGCTCGCGCTCGCCCGCACCCTGCACCACCTGCCGGAGTTCCGGCAGCGGCCGAACGGCCAGCTGACCGCGCACGTCGAGGGCTGGGGCCTGTACACCGAGCGGCTGGCCGACGAGATGGGCCTGTACGGCTCGGAGCTGTCCCGCTTCGGCATGCTGTCGATGGACGCGCTGCGCGCGGTGCGCCTGGTGGTGGACACCGGGCTGCACCACTACGGCTGGTCCCGGGAGCGGGCGATGGCCTACCTGCGGGACAACACGGCCACCCCGGAGGCCAACGTCCGCAACGAGATCGACCGCTACATCGCCTGGCCGGGCCAGGCCACCGCGTACCTGATCGGGCGTCGGGAGATCGTCCGGCACCGCGAGCGGGCCCGGGCCGAGCTCGGCGGGCTCTTCGACGTGCGGGAGTTCCACCACGAGGTGATCGGGCACGGCAGCCTGCCGCTGGGCGTGCTGGAGGACCTGATCAGCGACTGGATCGCGGCGCTGCGGTCGGTCTGACGGTCCCACCGGCCCCGGTCCCGGTGCCACCCGCCCCGGGTGCCCTCGCCGGGGCCGGGCCGGGGCCGGGCGGTGGCAGGCCCGTCGACGCGTCAGGAGTGCGAAAACGATTCCGCGCGCCCGCCGCCGTCCTCCCGCGCCGGACGTGGCGTCACCCCTTCGGCCCCCTCCACACGGTAGTGTCCGCTGGCGCGGCCCCCGGCACCTTCGTCGGCCGGCCGCCCGTGCCACCGCAACGACCTGGAGGAACTCCGTGCCGGCACCCGCCCGAGGCGCCCTCGCCATAGCCGCGGCCGTCCTGCTCGCCGCCGCCGCAGGCTGCTCGTCCGGCGGCGGCCACACCGCCAAGGACGGCTCCGGCGGCAAGGCCTCCGCCCACAGCAGCAGCGCCCACGGCTCCGCCCCGGCGGCCGCCGGGGACGCCGCCCAGCCCGTCCCGGCCGCGATCGTGACCGGCCCCGGGCCGAAGAGCTCCTACGACGCCCAGCCGCAGCCCGCGGCGGGCAGCTGCCACTACCGCTACACGGCGGACAAGCAGCCGCTGCCCGACCCGAACTGCACCCCGGGCGCGATCAGCCCCGCGGTCAACCAGGGCACCATCAACGACACCATCTGCAAGCCGGGCGGCTACACCTCGACCATCCGCCCGCCGGTGAACGTCACCGGCAAGGAGAAGGCCGAGAACGCCAAGTCCTACGGCTACACCGGCCCGATGGGCGACGCCGAGTACGACCACCTGATCAGCCTCCAGCTCGGCGGCGACCCCAACGACCCGCGCAACCTGTGGGTCCAGCCGCCCTCCCCCGGCCACGTCCCGGGCAAGGGTCCGAACAACCCCAAGGACTCGGTGGAGACCCACCTCCACACCGCGATCTGCAAGGGCCAGGTCACCCTGGCCGCCGCCCAGCAGGCGATCGCCACCGACTGGACGACGGCCGAGGCCAAGCTCGGCATCAGCAAGGGCGGGGCCGCCGCCACGCCCACCACGGAGCCGGACGCCGACGGGGACTGACCAGCCCGGCGCGAGTCGACCGGTTCAGAGCGAGTCGACCAGCTCGGCGATGGTGTCGAACGGCCGGTACTCCGCGAACTCCGCGCCCAGCGCGCGGGCCCGTTCGCGGAACCGGCCCTCGGCGAGCACCTGCTCCACCGCCCGGCCGACCGCCTCCGGGGCCGGGCGGCCGGTGCGCAGGTCCAGCCCCACGCCGGCCCACTGCACCCGGGCCGCGACCTCCGGCTTGTCCTCGCTCGCCCCGGCCACCACCACCGGCACCCCGTACCGCAGCGCGGTCTGCACCCCGCCGTAGCCGCCGTTGCTCACCAGCACGTCGGTGTGCGGCAGCAGCCGGTCGAACGGCACGTACCCGGCGGCCCGGACGTTCTCCGGCAGCCGGCCGCCCAGCAGTTCGGCCAGCTCCGCCGGCCCGTCCGGGCGGACGGTGGCGGCCACCACCAGCACGTCCCGGTCCGCCAGCGCGCGGACCGTCGGGGCGACCAGCTCGCCCAGGTCGTCGTTGGCCAGCGTCCCCTGGGTCACCACGACGACCGGCCGCTCACCGGTCAGCTCCGCCCACCACCCGGGCAGCGGCTGCTCCTCGCCGACGTTGCCCGGCAGCGCGCCGATCAGCCGGTACGAGGCGGGCGCGTCGGAGCGCGGGTACTCGAAGCCCGGCACGGTCAGCTGGAGGTACGCGTCCGGCACCGTCACCTGGGCCAGCCCGCGCGGCCCCTCCGGCAGCTGGACGCCCGCCTCCGCGAACACCTTCTCCGCGTACCGCTGCAAGGGCTCGCCGCGCCGGTCCACCTCCTCCCGCAGGGAGCGGTTGCGGATCCGGCCCTCCTCCCCCGGCAGCGGCGGCAGCGCCAGCCCGAACGGCGCGGTGTCCGCGCTCGGCAGCATCGCCGGGGTGGTCCCGACCCCGATCAGCGCCGGGCGCTGCGCCCTCGGACGGGCGAGCGCCAGCGGCAGCACGCCCTGGACGAAGGCGTCCGCGACGACGGCGTCGGCCGGGAACTGCGCCAACAGCGCGAGCAGGGCCCGGTACTGGTGGGGCACCGGGTCGAGGAAGACGTGCCGCACGTCGAAGGCGATCCGCTCCGGGCCGGGCGCCAGCTCCGCCCGGCCCGGGAAGGAGCCGTCGAGGTCGCGGTCGTCCCAGTCGGCCTCGGCGGGCAGCGCGGCGAAGCGCACCCCGGCCCGCCCGGCCGCCTCCGCGAAGCGCGAGCCGCCCAGGAAGACCACCTCGTGGCCGCGCGCGGCGAGGTCGGCGGAGATGGCCAGCAGCGGGCTGACGTGCCCGTGCGCGGGCAGGGCGGTGGTGATGATCCTGGACAGCGGAGACTCCTGTGGTCGGGCCCGGTTCGTACGAGCACTCACCGTAGGCAGCGGCGGTAGACGTCCGATGAACGGCTCGTCCGCCCGGCGGAGCCGCTCATCGGCCCAGCACCGCGCCCCCGTTCAGCCCGATCACCTGCCCGGTGAGGTAGCCGGCCGCCGGCGAGGCGATGTAGGCCACCGCCTCGGCCACGTCCTCGGGCGTGCCGGCCCGGCCGACCAGGGTGTCGGCGACCTTCCGGGCGTGGAACTCCTCGTTCCGGTCCGCCCCGAAGATCTCGGTGTCCGCCACGTAGCCCGGGGCCAGCACGTTCACCGTGATCCCGTCCGGCCCCAACTGCCGGGCCAGGCCGAACGCCCAGCCGTGCAGCGCCGCCTTCGCGGCCGCGTACGAGCCCGCCGAGTGCGGGCCCGCGCCACCGCGCTGGGCGGCCGCCGAACTGATCACCACCAGGCGGCCGCCGGGCCGGCGCAGCACCCCCTGGAGCGCGGTGGTCAGCAGCACGGCGGTCAGCAGATTGGTGTCCAGGTCCCGCCGCCAGGAGGCGGCCAGCGCGGCCAGGCCGTCGTCCTCGGGCGGGGTGATGATCGCACCCGCGTTGTTCACCAGCACGTCCACCGGACCGAGTTCGGCGATCCGGGCGGCCACCCGCTCGACCGCCGCCGGATCCGCCAGGTCACCCGCCAACGGCACCACGGCCCCCGGCCCGGCGGTGCGCTCGATCTCCGCCCGGGCCTCCTCCAGCACGGCCGCCCGACGCCCCAGGACCACCACCCGGCACCCGTCCCCGGCCAGCCGGGCGGCGATCGCCCGCCCGATCCCCGTCCCGCCGCCGGACACCACCGCGAGCCGCTGCTCCGTCATCGCTCAGGCCTCGCCGTCGTAGTAGGCGCGCATCAGCTCGGTCGACCACGCGGGCTGCCGGAGCCCACCGCGCGGGCCGAACTCGGCCAGGTACGGCTTGATGTCGAGCACCGGCGTGCCCGCCACCGCGTCCAGGCCGGTGACGTGCAGGTCCAGTCCGTCCACCCGGACGAGCTCGCAGCGCGAGACCCCGAGCCGGTTGGGCCGGTTCTTCCCGCGCTGGGCGAAGATCCCCACCAACGGCCAGTCGGTGTTGCCGCGCGGGTGCCGGGCGCCGGTCTCGACCTCTCCCTCCGGGACCCGGTCGAAGCGGTAGACCACCTCCAGGTGCGAGAAGTCCGCCAGCCCGTACAGCGCCTCCTCGGTGAACTGCCCGGCGTCCAGCCGGATCACCGCCGCGACACCGCCCCACCCGTCGTCCCGCACGTCCTCCCGGCCACCCACCACCCGGGCCACCGGACGCACCGTCATGTCAGCCATGCCGTCTCCCCCTTCGACGTCGAACCGTTCCACGACGTACGGTAGCGAGCCGCACGCCGGAACGATCAAGGGGGCCGGAGGCAGCCCTGTTCGCCACCCCGGCCGGCCACCGCAGCCGCCCCGCACCCCGAGGCTCAGCCCGCCAGCCGCGCCGCCATCGCGATCAGATCGGGCGCCCGCAGCACCCGGCCGCCGGAGCCCGGCAGGGGCACGTGCAGCGGCTCGGTCCAGCGGGTCGGGATGGCCGCGAGCCCGTAGCGGGCCCCGGCCAGGCCGCCGGTGACGGCCGCGACGGTGTCGGTGTCGCCGCCGAGGTCGACGGCGGCGTGGACGGCCGCCTCGAAGCCGTCGGTGGTGCGCAGGGCCCAGACGGCCGAGCCGAGGCAGGGCCAGACCGCGCCGTTGGGCTCGGTGGCCCGGTCGGGGTGCCAGTCCGGGGCCAGGACGGTGGCGTAGCGCTCACGGTCGTCCGGGTCCACGGCGGCCAGCACGGTGGGGAGTTCGGCGAGCGGGTCGGTGCCGTCGAGGGCGAGCCGGACCAGCTCGTGGAAGACCGCGGTGCCCTCCCAGGCGGCCCGGTCGCCGTGGGTGAGCGCGGCGATCCGCCGGGCGGCGGCCATGGTGGCCTCCCGCCCGGCGCCGGCGAAGGCGACGGCGGAGGTGGCCGCCCGCATCAGCGAACCGTTGCCCGCGGCGCGCAGGGTGGTGTTGAAGTGGACGGCGGCCGCGAGGTCCCAGGCGTAGCCGTTGGTGAGGACGGACTCGGTCTGGATGCCGATGTCCTTGGGCTCGGCGGCGGCCCAACGGCGGAACCGGTCGAAGATGTCCGGGAGGTCCAACCCACCCCGTTCGAGCAGGGATTCGGCGACCAGGACAGCCATCTGGGTGTCGTCGGTGGCCTCGCCGAGGTCCCAGCCGCCGCCCGCGACCAGCTCCGCACTACCGAGCGGGAAGCGGGCGCTCAGCGCGCCGGCCGGGCCGAACTCGTACGGTGCGCCGAGGGCGTCGCCCACGGCCGCGCCGAGGACCACCCCGGCCGCGCGTCCCGCGCGCCCGTCCGGGTCGGTCACGCCTGGCCCGGGGTGATCGGCAGGGCGCGCTTGTGCTCGGTGCGGCGGTAGTGGCCGAGGACGGTGTCGAAGACCTGCTCGCTGACCGGGCGGCCCTCCAGGAAGTCGTCCAGGTCGCCGTACTCGACGCCGAGGGCGTCCTCGTCGGCCTTGCCGGGGGCGAGGTCCTCCAGGTCTGCGGTGGGGACCTTGCCGACCAGCTCCTCGGGTGCGCCCAAGTGGGCCGCCACCGCGCGGACCTGACGCTTCGTCAGGCCGGAGAGCGGCATCACGTCGGCCGCGCCGTCGCCGAACTTGGTGAAGAAGCCGACGGCCGCCTCGGCCGCGTGGTCGGTGCCGACCACCAGGCCGCCGCTCGCCCCCGCGGCCGCGTACTGGACGACCATCCGCTGGCGGGCCTTGACGTTGCCGCGCACGAAGTCCTCGTGGGCGTGGTCGCGGAAGGTGACGCCCGCCGTCAGCAGGGCGTCGAAGGCGGCGTCGGTCGCGGGCTTGACGTCGACCGTCAGCACCTCGTCGGCCCGGATGAAGTCGAGGGCCCGCTGGGCGTCCGCCTCGTCCGCCTGGACGCCGTACGGCAGCCGCATGGCCGTGAAGGCCACCTGGTGCCCCTCGGCGCGCAGCCGCTCGACGGCGAGCTGGCAGAGCCGCCCGGTGGTGGTGGAGTCCACGCCGCCGCTGATCCCCAGCACCAGGGTGCGGGCGCCCGAGGCCCGCAGCTGGTCGGCGAGGAAGGCGATCCGGCGCTCGGCCTCCTTCGCGGGGTCGGTGACGGGCACCACTCCGAGGGCCAGGGCGATCTCGCGCTGGACGTCCGCGGGCAGGGTTTCGGTCATGGTCGGGCTCCTTCGGATCGGTACCACGCCATCATCCACCCCGGCCGCACCGCCCCCCGCCTCAGGGTGCCGTCCCCGCGCCCCCGCTCCCGTCCGCCCCGGGCGTCCCCGGCGCCGGGTGCCGCAGGATGTCGAGCACCAGGGTGCCGTCCACCGTCTCCTGGGCGACCAGCAGCGCCGCCAACTCGTCCAGGTGGTGCCGGTGTTCGCGCAGCAGCCCGAGGGCCCGCCGCTCGGCGCCGCGCAGCAGCCCGGCCACCGCCTCGTCCACCGCGCGCTGGGTCTGCTCGGAGTACGGGCGGCGCAGCAGGTCGTCGGGGTGCTCGCCGAGGTACTGCGGGGAGCCGCTGGAGTAGCCGACCGGGCCGAGGTCCGGGGAGAGGCCGAACTCGCGGACCATCCGGGTGGCCACCGAGGTGGCGTTGGCGAGGTCGTTGGCGGCGCCGGTGGAGCCCTCGCCGAAGACCACCAGTTCGGCGGCGCGCCCGCCGAGCTGCACGGCGAGCAGGTCGTTCAGGTAGCTCTCGCTGTACAGGTGCCGTTCCGCCTCGGGGAGTTGCTCGGTGGCGCCGAGGGCGACCCCGGCCGGGAGGATGGTCACCTTGGCGACCGGGTCGGCGTGCTCGCACAGCGCGGCCATCAGCGCGTGCCCGGACTCGTGGACGGCGACGGAGTGCCGCTCCTCGGGCAGCAGCGCGTTGGAGGACTCCCGGCGGCCCAGCAGCACCCGGTCACGGGCGTCGTCGAGGTCCGCGGCGGTGAGGGTGGACCGGTCGGCGCGCACGGCGTTGATGGCGGCCTCGTTGACCAGGTTGGCGAGGTCGGCTCCGGAGAAGCCGGGGGTGCCGCGGGCGATCCGGTCCAGGTCGGTGTCCGGGGCGAGGGTCTTGCCGCGGGTGTGCACGGCGAGGATGGCCGCCCGCTCGGCCTGGTTGGGCAGCGGCACGACGACCTGCCGGTCGAAGCGGCCGGGGCGCAGCAGGGCCGGGTCGAGGGCGTCCGGCCGGTTGGTGGCGGCGATGACGACGATGCCGGTGCTCTGGTCGAAGCCGTCCATCTCGGAGAGCAGCTGGTTGAGGGTCTGCTCGCGTTCGTCGTTGCCGCCGATCCGGGTGCCGCCCGCGCGGCGCCCGCCGACGGCGTCGATCTCGTCGATGAAGACGATGGACGGTGCGCGCTTGCGGGCCTCGTCGAACAGGTCGCGGACCCGGGAGGCGCCGACGCCGACGAACATCTCGACGAAACCGGAGCCGGTGACGGACAGGAAGGGCACCGAGGCCTCGCCGGCGACCGCCCGGGCGAGCAGCGTCTTGCCGGTGCCCGGCGGGCCGACCATGATCACTCCGCGCGGCCCCTTGGCCCCGGCGGCGGCGTAGCGCTCCGGGCTGCGCAGGTAGTCGACCACCTCGCTGACCTCCTGCTTCACCCCCTCGTACCCGGCGACGTCGGCGAAGCCGGTGGCGGGCCGCTCGGCCTCGATGATCTTCGCCCGGGAGCGGCCGATGGCGCTGAGCCCGCCGCCGAGCGACCGCGCGGCCAGCCGGCCGGACCAGAGGAACAGCCCGCCGAAGAGCAGCAGCGGCAGGAACAGCAGCAGGGTCGACCAGATCGAGCTGCCGCCGGACCGGCTGCCGGTGACGTTCACGTGCTGGTCGGAGAGCGCCTTGCCGAGCTGGGAGGTGTCCAGGGCGGTCGGGATCTGGCTGGTGAACCGGGTGCCGTCCTTGAGGGTGCCGGACACGCCGCCGGTGTCGCTGACGTCCACGGTCTGCACCTGGCCGGCGTCGACCCGGTTGAGCAGGTCGGTGTAGCCGTAGCGGGGGCCGGTCGGGGCGGGCTTGGCCAGCAGCACCAGGAGCAGCAGGGTCAGCAGCACGGCGACCGGCAGCAGCCAGCGCCGCAGCGCGGGCGGGGGCGGCTTGGGCGGGGTGCCGCCGGGGCCCTGCCCCGGTCCGCGACCGGGGCCGGGGCCTCGGCCCGGGCCGCCCCAGCCGCCGGGGCCCGGGCCCTTGCCGCCGCCGGGCGGGGTCGCGGCGTGGCGGGCGGCACCCGGGCGCGTTCGGACGATCATCCACGCTCACCGCCTCTCGGGCGCCGCCGGGCCTCAGCCGGGCCCCGGCTCGGCGCCCACCCCTCCATGGTCGACCCCTCCGGCCCCGGACGGGAGCCCGAGCAGGTACCGGCGGAACGCCACCTGCCCGTCCGGCACGAACGGCCACCGCCGTACGGCGCCGGCCAGCTCGGGCAGGGTCAGCCAGCCGTACCGGGCGATCGCGGCCGGATCGACCGCGTCGGGGTCGATCAGGTCCGGCGGCAGCACGGCCTCGTGCACGCCCAGCCAGTACGGGGCGATCGCGCCCCGGCAGAGGAAGGTGAACCGGTGGCGCACCGGCACGCTCACCCCGAGCTCCTCCGCCAGCTCCCGCCGCGCCCCGGCGGCGTACGACTCCCCCACCCGCAGTGCGCCGCCCAGCATCACGTCGTGGCACCCGCCGAAGCGGCCGGCGCCGTCCGGGCGGCGGTGCACCAGCACCCGGCCGGACGGATCGCGGCAGACGGTGGTGGCGACCCGGTGCAGCCAGCCGCGGCGGATCGCCTCGCCGCGTTCGACCACGCCGAGCACCCGGTCGTGCTCGTCGACCCGCTCGACCAGTTCGCCCGGCCCGACCAGTTCGCCCGGCTCAACCGGCCCAACCGGCCCGACCTGTTCGACCTGCCTGCTCGGCCGGCCCGACTCGAACGGCCCGCGCGGATCCGTGGTCACGCCGCCCACCCCCGTCCCGAAGCCTGCCCCGTGGCGGTGGCGGGGCGGCGATCGCCGGTCATCGGAAGGCGCCGGTCAGGAGAATGCGCCGGTCAGGAGAAGTCGAGCGACCCGGTCCGGGTCCGCTTGAGCTCGAAGAACTTCGGGTAGCCGGCCAGCAGCCGGACGCCCTCGAAGACCCGCAGCGCGTCCTCGCCGCGCGGGATCGCGCTCAGCACCGGGCCGAAGAAGGCCGTGCCGTCCACGTGGATGGTCGGGGTGCCGACCTCCTCGCCGACCGGGTCCATGCCCTCGTGGTGGCTCTTGCGCAGCGCGATGTCGTACGCGGTGCTGTTGGCCGCCTCGGCGAGCTCCTCGGGCAGTCCGGCGGCGACCAGGGCCTCGCGGATGACCGTGTCGTCGGCCTCCCGGTCCTGGTCGTGGAAGCGGGTGCCGAGCTCGGTGTACAGGTCGCGCAGCACGTGCTCGCCGTGCTGTTCGGCGGCGGCGATGCAGACCCGGACCGGGCCCCAGCCGGTGGTCATCAGGCGCTGGTAGCGCTCCGGCAGGTCGGTGCGGCCCTCGTTGAGCACGGACAGGCTCATCACCCGGAAGGTGAGGTCGAGTTCACGCTGGCGGGCGACCTCCAGGATCCAGCGCGAGGTGATCCAGGCGAAGGGGCAGACGGGGTCGAAGTAGAAGTCGACCTTGGGGACGGCGGTGGCGGCGTTCTCGTTCGCTTGCGTGTTCACACGGATGATCTTAGGGGCCGATTGGACCATTCCGCAGGGCCAATCGAATACTGCCGCAGTGGGCCACTTCAGCTGCAGGTCGTCCCGTCCGCAGGCACCGTACCGTCCAGCAGGTAGGCGTCGACAGTCTTCTTCAAGCACGGGTTTCCGGTGTTGTAGCCGCCGTGGCCCTCGCCGTTGAGCGTGACGGTGACGCCGACGCCCGCGCCCAGCTGCTGGGCCATGGTCCGGGCTCCCTCGACCGGGGTGGCCGGGTCCCCGGTGGTGCCGACCACCAGGATCGGGGCGGCGCCCGGGGCGGCGACCTCCGGGTGGTCGGCCTTGCCCGGGACGGGCCAGCCGGTGCAGCCGGTCAGGCCCCAGGCGGTGAAGGCGCCGAAGACCGGGGAGGCGGCGCGGAACTGCGGCAGCTGCTGCTCCACGTCCTGGTCGGAGTAGCGCTGCCGGGCGTCGACGCAACTGATCGCCCGGTTGGCCGCGTTGAGGTTGTTGTAGTGGCCCTGCGGGTCGCGTCCGTTCAGCGAGTCGGCGAGCTGGAGCAGGGTGTCGCCGGTGCCCGCCTGCATCGCCTCGGTGAGCCCGGAGGCCAGCGCGGGCCAGGTCTGCTGGCTGTACAGCGCGCCGGCGATGCCGGTGACGGCCAGGCCCTCGGTCAGCTTCCGTCCGCTGCTGGTGGGCAGCGGCGACCCGGCGAGCTTCTGCAGCAGGTCGGTGATCCGCGCGGTGCCCTCGGCGCCGCCGCCACCGGTCGGGCAGGCGGCCGCGTCCTGGGTGGCGCAGGCCTTCATGAAGTCGTCGAGGGCGAGTTGGAAGCCCTGGGCCTGGCCGAGCGCGCTCTGCTCCGGGTCCTTCGTCGGGTCGACCACCGAGTCCAGCACGACCCGGCCGACCTCCTGCGGGAACAGGTGGGCGTAGACGCCGCCGAGCTGGGTGCCGTAGCTGATGCCGAAGTAGGAGAGCTTCTGGTCGCCGAGCACCTGGCGCATCAGGTCGAGGTCCCGGGCCGCGCTCTCGGTGTCCACGTAGGGCAGCACCGGGCCGGAGTTGTGCTCGCAGGCGGCGGCGAACTGGGCGTTGCTGTCGTCCAGGGCCTTGACCTCGGCGGGGGTCTCCGGGGTGCTGTCGACGGCGGCGTTGACGTCCGCCGCCCGGTCGTCCAGGCACTTCACCCCGGCGCTGTCGCCGACCCCGCGCGGGTCGAAACTCACCAGGTCGTAGCGGGTGTTGAGGGAGGCGTAGGCGGCGGCCAGGGCGGGCAGGGTGGCCACCCCGGAGGCGCCGGGGCCGCCGAAGTTGAACAGCAGCGAGCCGAGCCGGTGCTGCTCGTCCTTGGCCTTGGTGCGGATCAGCGCCAGGTCGATGGTGCCGCCGTCGGGTTTGGCGTGGTCCAGCGGGGCCTTGAGGGTGGCGCACTCCCAGTCGCTCGCGGGCGCGGTGCCGCCGCCCTGCGCGGCGCTCGGGGCCGGGCAGGCCCGCCAGTCCAGCCGCTGGGCGGCCGGGCCGCCGCTGCTCGCGCCGGTGACCGGGGAGGTGGGCGCGGGCTCGGCGACGGACGGGCCGCCGCCCTGGCAACCGGAGACGGGCGCGAGCAGCAGCGCGGCCAGGCCGAGCGCGCCGGCGCCGCGGACGACGGAGTGCATGGGGCGGTCCACCTCTCGGGTTGGCCGGGCGGTACTGCCGGGTGCACCGGCGCGTGGCAGGACGGCGTACGCCTGGTGCGTCGGGGAAGCGTGCATCGGGGAGGCGTGCGCCCCGGCGCCCGGCACCGTCGGCGCACCACAGACCCTAGGGGCCCGCGTACGGCGACGCCCGTCGGAGTCTCCGGACGGGGGGCGTGCGCCGGACGGGCTGCCATCGGCCGACCGGGTGAGGGGCGGCGGGTGCGCTGCCCGGGTGCGGTGCGGGCACACCGCGGGTACGCCGCAAGCAGCCCGGGAGTCCGGCGCCGCGGCACGGCACGGCACGGCGCGGACCGCGGGGCACCGTCGAAACGGAGGGCGCATTGAGCACCGACAGCGATTTCGTCAGCGTGGACGTCTACATCACCACCGGCCGGCAGGAGGTCCTGCTCCAACTGCGCGACGACCGGCCGGACATCCCGTGGCCCGCCCACTGGGTGGTCCCCGGCGGCCACCGCGAGCCCGGCGAGACGCCGTACCGCACGGCGGTGCGCGAACTGCGCGAGGAGACCGGGCTGGACGTGCCCGGGCTGCTCCCCTTCCACCCGGTCCTGGCCGCCTCCGACCCGGAGGGCCGACGGCACCGCGCCTTCCACGCCCTGGTCGACGTCGACCCGGCGGAGCTGGTCCTCGGGGAGGGCCAGGAGCTGCGACTGGTCCCCTTCGCCGAGGCCCAGCGGATGAAGCTGCCGCCCGCGCTCAAGGGCTACCTGCGGCAGTTGGAGGCGCGGCTGGCGGTCGGGCGGACGCCGGAGTGGGCGGTGGTCGACGACATCCACCGCCACCTGTCCGACCACCGGTCGACCATCGGACTGCCGCTGCTGCCCCTCCAGGTGGTGAAGATCCAGGAGGAGGCCGGGGAGGTCGCCGAGGCCCTGCTCGGCGTGCTCGGCGCCAACCCGCGCAAGGGCGTCAGCCACACCGTGGCCGAGCTGCAGGGCGAGCTGTGCGACGTGATCACCGCGGCCATGGTCGCGCTGCGGGACACCACGGCGGACCCGGGCGCCGTCCTGGCCGCGCACCTGGCCGGCTGGCGGCCGGTGCGGCGGGAGGGGTAGCGCGTCCGCGGGTCGCGCGCTTCCCGCGGCGCTTCCGGTTCGGGCCCTGGCGCTCGGACCCGGAGGGCGGAACCCGGTGCTCGGCCCGGGTTCCTCCATCCGGGCGCCGCCCCTGGCCGGTACCTTGCTTCGCCTGCTATCTTGCATTGCATGGTACCTGGCATCGCAAGCACCGACGGCGGCGACGAGCCCGGCGCGGTCGACGGCCCGGTCGACGGCCCGGTCGCGACCCAGCTGCGCAAGGGCGTCCTGGAGTACTGCGTCCTCGCGCTGCTGCGCGACGGCCCGCGCTACGGGGTCGAGCTGCTCCAGGAACTCGGCCGCCACCCGATGCTGGCGACCAGCCAGGGCACCATCTACCCGCTGCTGTCCCGGCTGCGCCGCGCCGGGCTCGCCGACACCTTCCTGCGCGACTCGGCCAGTGGCCCGTCCCGCCGGTACTACACCCTCACCGAGGCGGGGGAGAGCGCGCTGGCGGAGTTCACCGCGCTCTGGCCCGCCTTCCGCGCCACCATCGACCACGTCCTCGCCCCGGGAGAGCACCCGTGAACAACCCCGTCGACCACCCCCTGGTCCGCGCTCACCTCGACGCCGTCGCCCGCGGCACCGCCACCCTGCCGCCCGAGCGCCGCCGCGAACTGCTGGCCGACCTGCGGGAGCACATCGAGGTCTCGCTCACCGACGTCCCGCTCGACGACGACGCCGTCCGCTCCGTCCTGGCGCAGCTCGGCACCCCCCGGCAGATCGCCGACGCCGCCCTCGCCGAGGAGGGGCAGACGCCGCCCACCCCGGAGTCGACCCGCTGGACCAGCGTCACCCTCGCGCTGGCCGTCCTCGCCCTGCCGGTCTCGCTGGTCCCGGTCGCCGGGCCCGTGCTCGGCTTCGCCGCGGCCGTCGTCGCGGCCGTCCGGGTGACCAGGTCCCGTCAGTGGACGCGCCGGGAGAAGCGGCAGGCCGCCGTGCTCATGGTCTCCCCGCTGCTGCTCGTCCCCGCGATCTCGATGGCGTTCGCGCTGCTCCCCACGGGCCTCACCTCCACCTCCCTGCTCACCGCCTGCGCCCTGGGGTTCTGCCCGAGCCCGATCGCCGCGCTCCGGCTGTCCCGCGCGGCCGCCCGCGTGCGGACGGCGGCCCTTCCCGCCTGAGACGGGGCACCGGCCGCCGGCCCTGGCCTACCCCCGCTCGACGTGCGTCCAACCAGCGAGTAGGCCGATCGGCACCCCTGCAAGGAAGTTGCGCTCGGCGGAACCTCCCGATCGGCACATGTGCGGGCGGCCGGCGGCGAGCGAGGATGACGGCCATCGGGGCCCCGCCGGTGGGGCCCCGGGAGGGAGCCCGCCATGACCGTCATGACCGCCATCACCACCGCCGCCGTCAGCACCGTCACCGTCGCGCCGCTGTCGTTCCCGCCGGCGTCCCCGCCGCCGGGCTCAGTGCAGTTCCAGCCCCGGCCTGCCGCGCACCACGTACGCCGGCAGCCGTACCTCGCCCAGGACGGCCCGGGGCAGGCGCAGTCCGAAGCGCCGCCCGACCGCGCTGAGGGTTCGCCGCCGGGCTCCGGCGGCGGGCGCCCGCCCGGGCGTGCAGGAGGTGACGCCGTCCGCCTCCAGGACGTTCGCGGCGATCAGCTCCGGTACGAGCAGATCGGGCTGCCGGCCCCAGCGCCACCGCTCCTCCCCCAGCCCGAAGCCGCACAGCACGGCGCCGTCCCGGGCGTAGTCGAGCAGGGCGGGCGGCTGTTCCGGCATCGGCCGGAAGTGCACCACCTCCACGCCCTCGCGCGCTATCTCGGTGAGCAGTTCGCCGCCGGTGGAGTCCCCGTACTCGATCGCGAAGGACCAACCGTCCGCCTCGCCGACCCGGATCACGCCGTCGCCGTCGTCACCGGGCCGGTAGACCTCGATGTCCAGGTCCCAGATCTCCCGCCCGCTGATCGGCCCGGTGGCCGCAGCCGGGTCGGCCCCCATCCGGCGGGCGAGTTCCTCCGGCGGGATCCCACGGGCGAACACCACTCCGCTGACCTCGCCACCGGCATCCGCCAACCACTGGATGCCCTCACCGTCCTGCTCCTCGGCCCCGCGCGAACCCTCACCGACGACGCCGATCATGACGCCCCTCCCCTCGCGCCGGCCCTGAAATGGCCAGGCGCAGCCGGTCCGCACCCTAACCGAGATCGCCGACAGCCAACGCCGATCGGCCGGGCGGAGAGGCAGCCCGGCGGAGTAACTCAGCTAGGGCGCACCACCGTTCGCCCAGCACCCCCCTCGGTTCGCCCTGACCGGGACGGTCGAAGTAACCTCCGAGCCCCTCGCCCGCCTCCGGACCGCCGCGCCCTTCCCCATGCTCCGCAACGGCACCATCGACGAACCTCGGCCCACCACCTCGACCTGAGCCACCGAGACGGAACGGAGGACGACCGGGCAAGGCCGACGCGGGAAGTCGGACCTGCCGACTTCCCGCGCGACGTACCGACGGACCGCCCACCGAACCGCTGTGGCTCCGGCGGCGGCTGCGGCGCAGACCGTACAGGCCCGACCGCCCCGACCTCAGGCCTGCCCCCGCGACACCACCCGTCGCATCAGCAGGGCGTAGACCACGGCGGCGACCGCGATCCCGGCCGGGAGGGCCAGGTCCACGCCGGTCAGCGCCGCGATCGGGCCGGTGTAGAGCGTGTCGACACAGAGGGCCGAGGCTGTCACGCCTGCCAACAGGGCAAGCGCACCGGCCGGGTTGACGCCGGCGCGGTACCAGAACGGGCTGCCCGGCGACTCGTCGGTCAGTGCCCGCCCGTCGTAGCGGTTGCGGCGCAGCAGGATGTCCACGGCATAGATGGCGGTGCTGGGGCCGAGGAGGACGACGGTCAGCTGGAGCACGTTGCTGACCGTGTCCAGGAAGTTGGAGACCAGCAGGGCGTAGAGGGTCAGCGCGACGGCGACCGTGCCGTCCACCAGCACGCTGAGCGTGCGGCGGATGCGGATGCCGACGGCCTGGAGGGCGAGGCCGGCGCTGTACGCGGTGAGGGCGTTGACGGCGACGGTGCCGATGACCAGTGAGAGGAGGAAGACCGGGTTGAACCAGCCGGGCAGGATCGTCCGGAGCGCCGCCTGGGGGTCGGTCATGTCGACGGCGGTGGCCCCGAGCACGCCCAGTCCGCCGACGACGACACTGGGCAGGAAGCCGCCGAGGGCGGTCCAACCGAGCACGGCACGCGGGGAGGTGTCGGCCGGCAGGTAGCGGGAGAAGTCGGCGCTGATGGTGTACGAGAGCGGCCCGGAGGCGATCAGGGTGACGCCGGCCAGGACGGCCGCCCACGTCCCGCTGCCGCTGAGCGGCTGCGGCTGGCTCCAGCCGAAGTCGGCGTGCCGGAGGATCGCGTACCCGACGACGGCGAAGGCGGCGGCGAGGACGAGGGTGATCGGCAGGTACAGCCGCACGATCACAGCGTGCCCGTACACGCTGATGGTCAGCGTGACCACCACGATCGCGATCACGATGGCGATCTTGATCGGGGTGTCCGGGGTGATCCCGACCTGCTCGGCGAGGGAGAACGCCGCGACGGCGGCCGCCGCGAGGTTCAGTGCGAAGTAGCAGACGGAGATCATCCAGCCGGTGACGGCGTTGTTCACCCGGTTGCCCCGGACGCCGTACAGCGCCCGCGTGATCACCTCGCTGGGCGCACCGGCGGCCGGTCCGGAGACGGCCAGCAGTCCGGTGCCCAGCCAGAACAGGTTGCCGACCACCACCACCGCGAAGGCCTGCCACAGGCTGAGGCCGCTCAGCACCAGGGCGCCGCCGACCACCAGATTGAGGTAGTTGACGCTGGCCGCCGCCCAGACCGCGAAGAGTTCGCGGGCGCGGCCCCTCCGTTCCGTCTCGGGGATGTGGTCGATGCCGTGGACCTCGACCCGCCCGGCCGCCCGATCCTGTGAGGGCTGCGCGGACTGGCCGGACTGGCCGATCTGGCTGAGCTGTACGGACTTCGGGGACTGCGCGGGCTGCGGGAGCGGTGGTCCGATGGGGGAGTCGGACTGGGGGTGGTCCGGGAGCGTGGACGCCATTGGGGGCCCTCCGTGGGGGTGTCGTGCCCACCTGCTTGCTTATTGGTCGCACACTCAATAGCATCCGGCACATGACGTCAAGCGTTCAGCGCAAACGGATCCGGAAGTCCCCCGACGACCGCCGCGCGGAGATCGTCGAGGCTGCGGCCACCGTCGCCCTCACCGAGGGCCTGGAGTGCATCACCCTGCGCCGGATCGCCGAGCAGCTCGACGTCAGACCCGGTCTGATCAGCCACTACTTCCCGGCCGTGGAGGACTTGGTCGCCGAGGCCTTCGGCAGCGCCGCCACCGCCGAACTGGAGTCACTGCTGCCCGCCGACCCGCCGGACGGCCGCTCGCTCAACCACCTCGCCCGCTTCTTCGCCCGCACCACCGGCCCGGCGTACGACGACATGAGCCGGCTCTGGCTCAACGCCCGCCACCTCAGCCGCTACCGGCCCGTCCTGCGCGAGCGCGTGCTCGGCCAGGAGTCGCTGTGGCGCGGCCGGCTCACCGGCGTCGTCCGAGCGGGCGTCGAGCGGGGCGAGTTCCGCGCCGAGGACCCGGGCCTCACCGCCGTCCGGATCCTGGTGGTGATCGACGGCCTCGCCTCCCATGCCAACACCGGTCTGGGCAACCACCCCTCGGCCGTCATCCGACTGGCGGCCGCCACCGCCGAACGCGAACTCGGCCTGGCGGAAGGCTCACTGGCCCTCGCCACCGAGCCGGAATCCCCCACCGCCGCCGAGCCCGGATCCCGCACCGAAGAGCAGTCCTGACCCCGTTCCCCCCTCCCCCTCCCTCCCCCACCCCGCACCACCGCTGGAGTCGACGTGCGCACCTCCCTGGTCCTCCTCTCCGCCCGCCTGCTCGACCCCGCGTCCGGCGGCTTCCTCCCGCAGAGCGCGCTCGCCGTGGTCGACGGCCGGATCGCCGCCCTGGGCGACGACCGGACGATCCGCGAACTCGCCGACGCCGCAACGACGGTGATCGACCTCAAGGGCGCCGTGGTCACCCCCGGCCTGGTCGACGGCCACCTCCACCCGGTCACCGGCGCCGAGCTCACCCACGGCCTGGACCTCTCCGGCTGCACCGACCTGCCGTCCGTCCGCGCCGCCCTCGCCGCCGAGGTCGAGGGCCTCGGCCCGGGCGCCTGGCTGCACGCCTGGGGGCTGGACCCGAACGTCTTCGGCGACCGCCCGGTCGAGTCCGCCGCCCTGGCCCCCGTCCTCGACGGCGTCCCCGCGCTGCTCCAGCTCTTCGACGCCCACTCCATGATCGCCAGCCCGCGCGCCCTTGAGCTGGCCGGCGTGGACGGTCCGCGCACCTTCGCCCAGGCCGCCGAGGTGGTCTGCGACGCCGCCGGCCGTCCCACCGGCCTGCTGCTGGAGGACGCGGCCTGCGAACTGGTCGAACGCGCCGCCCCCCGGCCCACCCGCACCGAGCGCCGTGAGCGCCTGGCCGCCGCCCTGCGCGCCATGGCCGCGAACGGCCTCACCGGCGGACACGCAATGGACGCGGGCGGCGACAGCCTCGCCCTCTACGCCGAGCTCGACGAGGCGGGCGACCTGCCACTGCGCCTGCGGGTCGCCCCCTGGTGCCAGCCCGGCGTGGACCGGGACGGGCTCGACGAACTGGTCGAACTCCAGAGCCGCAGCGGGAAATTGTGGCAGGTGGACGGCGTCAAGCTGTTCATGGACGGCACGATCGACAACGGCACCGCCTGGCTGGAACGCCCGGACTGCCACGGCGAGTCCACCCACGCCTTCTGGCCCGACCCGTCGCACTACACCCAGGTGATCGGGCAGCTGCACCGGGCCGGCGTACCGACGGCCACCCACGCCATCGGCGACGCCGCCGTCCGCCACGCCCTCGACGCCGTCGAGCAGGCCACCGCGACGGCCGGCACCGCGACCACCGCCCCGACCGCCACCGCGACCATCCCGGCCACCCCGGCCCCGGGAGCAGCCGCCCGAACCGCCCCCGTCCGGCACCGGATCGAGCACATCGAGACCGTCCCGGACGAGGTGGTGCGCCGCTTCGCCGAGCTGGGCGTGATCGCCTCCATGCAGCCCACCCACTGCTGCGACTTCACCCGCGCCGACCACACCGACAACTGGTCCCGCCGCCTGGGCGAGGAGCGCGCCGACCGGGCCTGGCGCTGCCGCGACCTGTGGGACGCGGGCGCCACCGTCGTCCTCGGCTCCGACTGGCCGATCGCCCCCTACCCGCCGCTGGGCGTCATGGCGGGGGCCCGCCACCGCCGCCCCACCCGCGACCTCGGCCAGCCCCCGCACAACCCCCGCCAGGCCCTCACCGCCCTGGAGGCGCTGCGCGCGATGACCGTCAACCCGGCCTTCGCGGCGGGCGAGGAGCAGGTGGCGGGCCGGATCGCGGTCGGCCACCGGGCCGACCTCACCGTCCTCGCCGCCGACCCGCTCACCACCCCCGCCACCGAGCTCGCCGAGGTCCCGGTCCTGCTCACCGTCCTGGACGGCCGCCCCACCCACCGCGCCGACCGGCTCTGCTGACCCCAAGCACCCCAAGCGCCCCAAGCACCCAGCGCACCCGGAGCAGGGCGTGCCCGACGCCCTCCCACCGCCTACCAGCCGCCCGCCCATCCGTCCAGGTGGCCCCAGGGGAACCGTCCAGGTGCCCCCAAGGGGCCCGGGTGGGTGGGGGCTGCCCCCCGAAGAACCTGGCGGCCCTCCCCAGCGCGCCCGACCCCCTCCTCGGCGGAGGATTCTCTCACCGGCCCACACCGCCGGACGAGTTGAAACGACAAGCCGTGGAGTAGCCATCATGACCGTGACCCGGACCCCGATCGACCGACGGACCCTGCTGACCGCCACCACGGCGACGGCGACGGCCGCCCTGCTCATCCCGGCGACGGCCGCCACCGCCACCGCAGCCGCGGCCGGCACCGCTGCCGCCGGCCCGACGGCCTCCCGGCCGGTCCCGGAGACCGCGGCGGTCTCCGCCGAACTCGACCGGATCGCCCACCCGTTGCGCTCCACCGAGCCCGACGCCCCGGCCGCCGGGCTGCGGGCGCTGGGCGCGATGATCGGTGACGCCCGGGTGGTCGGCCTGGGCGAGGCCACCCACGGCTCCCACGAGTTCTTCACCATGAAGCACCGGGTGTTCCGCTACCTGGTCGAGGAGAAGGGCTTCACCACCTTCGCCCTGGAGGCCAGTTGGTCGGCGGGCCTGCTGATCGACGCGTTCGTGCAGGGCCAGGGCGACGGCGACGCCCGTACGCTGGTCCGCCGGGTGATGGCCGGATCGCCCTGGCAGCGGCGCGAGTTCGCCGACCTCATCAGCTGGATGCGGGCGTACAACCGGAGCGGCCCTCAGCACCCGGTCCACTTCGTGGGTACCGACCTCGGCTTCCCCGGGATCGGCGAGCAGCCCTTCTCCGAGGTCACCGCCTACCTGCGGAAGGCCGCCCCCGCCTCGCTGTCGAGCGTCGAGCAGTCCTACGCCGCCCTGCGCCCGTTCACCGACGCCATCGGCTACATCAGCCGCACCCCGCTGCCCGAGCGCCGGCGCAACGCGGACCTGGCGCAGCAGGCGCTGGACCTGGTCGCCGCCGCCGGCCGGGACGGCGACGCGGACTACGAGTGGGCCGTCCAGCACGCCCGCAACATCGCCCGGACCTTCGCCTTCACCACCATGCAGGTCGACGACAGCGGCTCCGTCGTCGCCGCCCAGGTGCTCCGCGACCGGGCGATGGCCGACAACACCCTGTGGTGGCAGCGCCGCCACGGCGGCAAGGTGCTGCTCTCCGCGCACAACGGCCACGTCGGCTACCGGGCCAGCGACCCGGTCCTCTACCCCACGCCGCAGGGCGCCCACCTGCGCGAGGCACTCGGCGCCGGCTACGTCGGCATCGGCTTCACCTTCGGCAGCGGCTCCTTCCTCACCGAGGCCGACCCCTTCGCCGACGACTGGCGCAGCACCACCGTGCCGCCGGCCACCCTCGGCATGAACGAGTACCTCCTCGACCGGGTCCGCCCCCGCGACTACTACCTCGACCTGCGCCAGGCCCCGCCTGCCGCCCGTACCTGGCTGGACACCGCCCGCCCCACCTACGACGCCGGCACGACCTTCACCAGCACGCCGCTGCCCACCCTCGCCCTCGGCGGCAGCTACGACGTGCTGATCCACCTCCACCGGGTCCGCGCGGCCGACAAGCTCTGAGCGCCCCCTCTCCCCCGGCCTCAGCCCGCGGCGCGCACCAACCGTTCCGCTGCGGAGGCGGTCTGACATGATCGACCCCCCATCGTTCCCGGCGGCCCCACCCGACCGGGGGCGACTCGACGGCGAGGAACAGCGGAACCGGTCATGAGCAGCAGGAACAGGTCGGCCCGCACCTCCCGGCAGTCCCGCACCTCCCGGCAATCCGGCACCGCCCGACAGTCCGCCACCGCCCGGCAATCCGCGACCACCCGACAGTCCGCCACCGCCCAGCAATCCGCGACCGCCCGACAGTCCGCCACCGCCCGACAGTCCGCCACCACCCGGCAATCCGCGACCGCCCGACAGTCCGCCACCGCCCTGCGGCAACCGCAGAGCCGGGGCGCGGGTTTCCTGGCCCTGCTCGTCCTCGGTGCAGCGGCCGTCGCCCTCGGCCTCCTGGGCGGCCGGGCCGCCGGCACCGCCTTCGCCTACGCGGCCCGCCTCAGCGGCCGACCGGGCGAGCTGACCGTGGAGCGCTGCTGGGGCGACAACCCGGCGAAGCCCGGGCTGATCACCTCCTGCGCCGGCGCGTTCCGCTCCGACGACGGCCGAACGGTGGTCGAGGGCTCGCCGATCGACGGCGCCCACCACCTCGGCGCCGTCCTGCCCGTCGAGTACGGCGATGGCGGCTCCCACAGCACGGGCCTCGCCTACGCGACCGGCGACCTGGCCGGACTGCTCGCCGTGATCCCGGTCGCCGCGTTCGGCCTCTGGCTGCTCTGCCTGGCCGTCGGCACCCTGCCGACCGGCGGCCGGCTCCCGGCCGGGCTGTTCCCGCAGCACAACAAGGCGGTGCGCCGACTCCTGTGGGCCGGCCTCGGCTGCCTGCTGGCGGCCGGCGTCTGCCTGCTGGTCGGTGTCGTCGGCTGGGCCGCGACGCCCTGACCCGGCCCACGCGCGGTCGGCCGACGGGCCGACGGCGGTGCCGGGAGGCCTCGGAGGTGCCACCGTCCAGGTGCCGGGCGGGCGTACGGCCGGTCGGCCCAGTGCGCGCCCGTACGCCGTGGGCCCGTACGGCCCGGGTGCCTATCGTGGGTTGGTGACTGATCATCGGACTGCCGGTCCCGTCGTCTCCCCGGTGGGCTACCTGCTGGCCGCCTTCGCCTTCGCGGTCTGCATGACCGGGACCACCCTGCCCACCCCGCTGTACGGGCTCTACCAGGAGCGGATCGGCTTCTCCGAACTGACGGTGACGGTGGTGTTCGCCGTGTACGCCTTCGGGGTGATCGGGGTGCTGCTGCTGGTCGGCAACGTGTCCGACGCCGTCGGGCGCCGGCCCGTGCTGGTGTTCGGGCTGGTCGGCGCGGCCTGCAGCGCCGTCGTGTTCCTGGCCGCGGACAGCGTGCTGCTGCTCTGCCTGGGGCGGCTGCTGTCGGGGCTGTCGGCGGGGGTGTTCACCGGCACCGCCACGGCGTACGTGCTGGAGCTGGCACCGCCGGGCCGCCGGGGACGGGCGGGCTTCGTCGCGACGGCCGCCAACATGGGCGGCCTGGGCTGCGGCCCGCTGGTGGCGGGGCTGCTCTCCCAGTACGCGCCGTACCCCTTGGTGCTGCCCTTCGTGGCGCACCTGGTGCTGCTCGCCGCCGCCTTCGGCGTGCTGCTGCGGCTGCCGGAGACGGTGGTCGGCGCCCGTCCGCTGCGCACCGCCCGACCGGTCCGGCCCAGCCTGCCGCCGGAGGTGCGGCGGGTGTTCGTGCCGGCCGGGATCGCGGCCTTCGCCGGGTTCTCCCTGCTGGGGCTGTTCACCTCGGTCGCCCCGGCCTTCCTCGCCGAGGGGCTGGACGTGCACAACCGTGCGGCGGTCGGCCTGATCGTCTCGTCGGCCTTCCTGGCCTCGACCCTCGGTCAGCTGCTCGTCCCCCGGCTGGGCACGGCGCGGGCCGTACCGCTGGGCTGCCTGGTGCTGATCGCCGGTCTGGCGCTGCTGGCGGGTTCGCTGGCGTGGGCCGTCCTGGCGCTGCTGGTGTCGGCCGCGCTGGTGGGCGGCGCCGGGCAGGGCATGGGGCTGCGCGGCGCGGTGGGCGAGGTCGCCGCCGCGAGCCCGGCGGAGCACCGCGGCGGGGCGCTCTCGGCCCTCTTCGTGGTCGGCTACTTCGGCATCTCGATCCCGGTGATCGGCGTCGGGCTGCTCACCGGGCCGCTCGGGCTGGCCCACGCCGGTCTGGTGTTCGCCGCCTGCATGGGCCTGCTGGCCGCCGCCTCCGGCGCCTACCTGCTGCGCCTGGCGCGGGCCGGCGCCGCGGTCTGACCCCTAGCCTGACCCCGGCCCCGACCCCGACCCCGACCCGCGCCTGCTCAGCCCCGGCCCGCGCCTACGCCGCCAGGGCTCCGCGCCTACTCCACCGAGGTCCCCGCAGCGGTTCCGGCCCGCCCGGCCCGGAGCCGCTGGCGCAGGAAGAGGGCGGCGCGGTCGAGGGCCTCGTCCGCCTCGTCGAGGACGCCGGCGAAGGCCTGGAACACGTGCGGCACGTCGGCGGTGACGTCGAGGATGACGTCCACGCCCGCCTCGCGCGCCCGCGCGGCGAGGCGGGTGGAGTCGTCCAGCAGCAGTTCGTTGGCGCCGACCTGGATCAGCATCGGGGGGAACCCGGTCAGGTCGGCGTGCAGGACCGGGCTGAGCAGCGGCTGCCGCGGGTCGGCCCCGCCGAGGTACATGGCTCCGGTGCGGTCGAGTGCGGCGCGGGTGAAGATCGGGTCGATGCCCTCCTTGGTCCGGATGCTCTCGCCGCTCCGGGTGGCGTCGAGGCCCGGGGAGAGGACCAGTACGGCGGCGGGCAGCGGCAGGCCCGCGTCCCGGGCGGCGAGGCAGGTGGTGACGGCGAGTCCGCCGCCGGCGGAGTCGCCCGCGAGGACGATGGCGGCCGGGTCCCCGCCGCGGTCGAGGAGGGCCCGGTAGGCGCTCAGGCAGTCCTCGACGGCGGCCGGGAAGGGGTGCTCGGGGGCCAGCCGGTAGTCCGGTGAGTACGCCTCGACCCCGGTCCTGGCCACCAGGTTCCCGGTCAGCGAGAGGGCGGTCTCGGGGGAGCCGAAGACCCAGCCGCCGCCGTGGAAGTACAGGATCGTCGCGTCCGTCCCGCCTTCCGGAGCACGATCCGAACCGTCCCCCTCCGGGCCCTCTGGCCGGACCCGTAGGGCCGGTCGGCCGCCGAGGGTCGTCGGCTCGGTGCGGATGGCGTCGTGGGGCACGATCATCCCCGCCATCAGGGCCCGGAAGCCGGCCCTGATCTCCTCCACCGACCGGGGCCCGGTGGGCGCCGGCTGCCGCAGCATCGCGTCGACCCGGCTGCGCTGTTCCCTGCTCATGGCACACTCCTGGCTGAGTAGCTTCCCGTACACTATATGCCGTGGAAGATACATTGAACGGCGCCCGCTCCGCAGCCGGCCTCGCCGGGTTCTTCGCCGACCTGGTGCGGTGCGAGACGCGGCTGTACAACGCCCTCAACGACCGGCTCCGCGAGCGGCACGGGATCGTCACCTCGCAGTACGAGTTCCTGGGCTACCTGCACCGCCACCCCGGGTGCCGGGTGGCCGACCTCGCCGCCGAGTTCGCCATCGGCGTCGGGGCGACCAGCAAGGGCGTCGACCGCCTGGAGAAGCAGGGGTGGGCCGCCCGGCGGCCGAACCCGGCGGACCGCCGGTCCTCGCTGCTGGTCCTGACCGACGAGGGCACCCGGCTCGTCGAGGCAGCGGAGCGGACCGTCACCGAGGGCCTGGCCGAGCTGCTCGCGGACACCCTCGACGCCGCCGCGCTGTCCGCCGCGGCCGGGGCGCTCGCCACCCTGCGCGCCGCCCTCGAACGCGACCAGGTCGGCATCCCCACGGGCTGAACCGCCCTGCCCACGGCCGGGAACGGCGACCGCGCCGGTCGCGACGACGACCGGCGCGGCGCGCCCGGGTCAGCCCGTGATCGGACGGGTGTCCAGCCGGATGTGGTCCACCGCCCAGTACCAGTTGTTGCCCGCGTCGTACATCCGGAACTTCAACGTCACCGAACGCGCGCCCGCCGGCACCGCGAACTGCCGGACGACCTGGACGTTCTGGGCGTCCTTGCCCGCGTTGTCGTTGCCGGTGGCGTCCGCGCTGTAGAAGACCAGCCGGGTCTCGGTCCCGTTGTCGAACACCGCGGTGACGGCGGCCTTCTGCGGGGCCTCCTGGCGGTAGTGCGAGTCGAAGGCCAGGTGGAGGGTGGCGGTGCCGGCCGGGACCGGGACGGCGGGCGAGACCAGGGTGGAGTCGAAGACGCCCTTGCGGGACGGCGAACCGGTGTCGTCCCAGTCGTCCGGGTCGGCGACGGCGACGACGCCCAGGGCACGGCCGAAGTTGCCGCGGTCCTGCCCGGCGGGCACGGTCCACTCGCGCTTGGTGTGGAAGGTCCAGCCCTGGAGCCGGACGGTGCCCTGCGGCATGCCGGGGGCGTTGACCACCGACCAGCCCTCGGGCGCCCGGGCGGTCCAGCCGAGCACGCCGCCCTCCGGCCGGAGCGCACCGGCCAGCGATTCGAAGTCCTCGTCCAGCAGGTGGCCGGTCATCACCGGGGCCGGGCGGGCGGCGAGTTCGCCGTCCGCGACGGCGAAGCGGCCGCCGGCCAGGGCACGGGCGGTGACCAGCAGGCGGTGGGTGGCGCCGGCGGGCAGCTGGGCGGGCGGGGTGACGTCCCAGACCGCGGTCGCGGTGGCACCGGCGGCGAGGGCGGCGGGCGGCGCGGTGACGGCGGTGGCCGTCCAGCCGGGCGGGAGCAGCGGCCGGGCCTCGAAGCGGGTGAGCGCCTCGGTGGCGGTGAAGGTCGCGGTGACCCTGGCCGGGCGGCCGGGCAGCAGGACCGGCTCGTCGATGGTGGTGGAGGCGGCGCCGAGGGCGACGTCGACGGTGAGCGGGTCGGCCAGGCCCAGGGCCGGGTCGGTGACGGTGCGGTCGTCCCACGGGAAGCGGCCGGCGATCCGGCGGCGGAAGCCCAGGTCGTCCAGGACGCCCACCGCGACGTCGTACCAACCCTCGGGCCCCACGGCGACGTTGACGGTCCGGTCGTCGCCGGCCGGGACCCGCACCTCGCGCAGTCCGTCACCGTAGGCGAGGTCGCCGACCAGGAAGGTCCGGGCGGTGCGCGAGCGGTTGATGACGTCGACCTCCAGCACCTTGCCGCCGCGCTCCTCGGAGAGCGACACCTCGTACGCCGAGTCGGTGTCGCCGCGCAGGTGCCACAGCGCGCCGTTGGGGCCGTGCACCCGCAGGTCGTAGCCCTGCGGCCCGACCTTCCAGACGTCCGACAGCCGGCTCTTCGCCGCCACCGTGTAGTACCGGGGCGCCTCGCCGGGGGCCGGGTAGAGCGCGAACACCGCGCCCTGGCGGCCCTGGTTGACGAAGTCCAGGGTCAGTTCGTCGCCCTTGAGCCGCGGCTTGACGAGCAGGTCGTACGGCGCGGGGCGGGCGGAGCGGGTGCCGCGCTGCTGCTGCGGGAAGGTCTGCGGGCTGGGCACGGTGGGGGCGGGCAGCTTGCCGGTGTCGACCACCTTCTGCCGGTTGCCGCTGGTGTCGGGCAGCTGCGGCCAGACGGGGTTGCGGCCGGAGAAGTCGAAGACCTGGGTCAGGTCGCCGCAGACCGAGCGCCGCCAGGGGCTGATGTTGGGCTCCTGGACGCCGAAGCGCTGCTCCAGGAAGCGCAGCACGGAGGTGTGGTCGTAGACGGTGGAGTCGACCACGCCGCCGCGGGTCCACGGCGAGACCACCACCATCGGCACCCGTACGCCCAGGCCCATCGGGTAGGGGCCGGAGAGCAGGGTCTCCCCGGCGGGCAGGGTGTCGGACCAGCCGAGCGTGCCGTCGGCGGCCTTCACCCGGTACCGGCCGTCCTGGCCGACCACCCGGTGGTAGGTCTTCCCGGCCTTGCCCACCCGGACCACGACCTCGCCGTCCACCGGCACGTTGGACCTGCCGCGCCCGGCGGCCAGCGGCGGGACGGGCGGCAGCTGGTGGTCGAAGAAGCCGCCGTGCTCGTCGTAGTTGAGGATGAAGACGGTCTTCTGGAACACCTCCGGCCTGGCGGCCAGCGCCGACAGCAGCCGGGCGGTGAGGTGCTCGCCGTTCGGCGGCGCGTAGTTGGCGTGCTCGGAGAGCGCGGCCGGGGCGACGATCCAGGACACCTGCGGCAGCCGGTCGGCCTGGACGTCGGCGGTGAAGGCCTCGACCAGGGCGTCGCCCATCGCGAACGGGTCGTCCTTCTTCGCCGGGTCGCCGACGGCCCGCATGCCGCGCTCGTACAGCGGCTCACCGGGCTTGGCCTTGACGAAGGGGGCGAACCAGGCGAGCGCGTTGTCGTCGAAGTTGTCGAGGGCCTGGTAGGTCTTCCAGCTGACGCCGGCCCGCTCCAGGCGCTCGGCGTAGGTGGTCCACTCGTAGCCGCCGGGGATCTCGGTGTTGTCGGTGACCGGGGTGTCCCGCACGGTGCCGCCGCTGGTCCCGGTCATCAGGTGTTCGCGGTTGGTGTTGGTGTTGCACTGCACGGACGCGTAGTAGGCGTCGCAGACCGTGAACACCGAGGCCAGCGCGTGGTAGAAGGGCATGTCCGCGGACTCGTAGTAGCCCTGGCCGAGCCAGCCGGAGGAGCGGCGGGTGACCGAGCCGTCGGCCCGGCCGTCGTTCCAGGCGTTCATCGAGTCGACGAAGCCGAAGGCGGGCGCGCCCTGCTGGTAGGCGTTGGTGTGGGCGGCGTTCATGGCGAAGGGCAGCAGGTGGCCCTCCTTGCGGCTCGGGTCCGGCTGGTGGAACACCGAGCGCCCGTCGACGCCGCGCACGGCGGTGCGGTCCCCGAAGCCCCGGACGCCCGCCAGGGTGCCGAAGTAGTGGTCGAACGCGCGGTTCTCCTGCATGAACACCACGACGTGCTCGATGTCGGCCAGCCGTCCGGGCCGGGCCGGCGCGGCGAGCGCCTGCTGGACGCTGAGCGGGAGGGCGGACAGCACCGCGGCCGCCGCCGCGCCGCCGAGGAGGCTGCGGCGCGACAGTTCGGGCTTCGGACTCATGGGGTGGGGCTCCTTGCTGACGGACTGGGGGGCTCCGGCACCGGCCCGGGAGCGGCCGTTCGTGTCGGACCCGTCAGGTCTACGAGACCGAGGTGGACGCAGCGGCGGAGTCCGGTGTCCGGCCGGTGGCCGTCAAGAAACCCGGAGCTGTACAGACAACTTGACGCCCAATGATCAACCACCGGACCGATGCGCCGACGGCCTCCACCGCGCCCGCGGCATCCTCTACGCTGACGCCAGGCCCGGGGCAGCAGGCCCCGGCCGCCGGACCGATGCGCACCGACACCGGGGGGAACCGCGTGATCCGTGTACAGCACCGCACCTACACCCTGATCCCGTGGCCGTGGCGGGTGATGTCCTGGGCCCAGGCGCCCGAGGGGCTGGAGTTCACCCTCTACGACATCGCCGACCCGACCCTGCCGCCCCTGCGCGGCGTCGCGGTGCCCGGCACCCCGGAGGAGGCCGCCCGCTGGAAGGTCGGCCACGACGCCTACCTGAGCCTGCTGCGCGAGGCCGAGGAGACCGTCCGGCACGCCCACGGCGTGCGCTGCCGGCCCGGGTTCATGGTCGACATGCGCTCGGTGCGCCTGCGCCGCTACGGCCTGATGCCCCACCGCAGGTCCCGCTCCCGGCGGCTGTTCGCCGAGTGCCTGGACCGGATGCGCACCTACGAGGAGGCCTACCGGCCGATCCTGACGGAGATCGAGGCCCGCATCGCGGCGGCCGCCGCCGACACCGCCTGACCGACGGCCGGCCGGTCAGGCCCGCACGGCCGCTCGGGCCGGTCAAGCCGGTCAGGCCCGCTGGGCCGTCGAGGCCGCCGTGCCCGCCGTGCCCGCCGTGCCCGCCGTGCCCGCGACGGTCACCGAGGCGGAAGCGTCGCGCCGCCGGCGGGTCGAGCGCTCCAGCGTCCGGTGCACGATGACGTACTCCGCGACGAGCACGTTGCCCAGGACTGCCGCCCAGCCCGCCGTGGTGTACACGTCCCGGAACGTCAGGGACGGGACGACCTTCGCCAGCGCCAGGCCGGCCAGGAGGTAGATCCGCAGGGTCACCGCGGCGAAGGTCAGGGCGTAGTTCCGGATCATCCAGATCCGGTGCAGCTGCACCTCGCCGCGCCGGATCGTCCGGTAGGCCTGGGCCGCGGTGTACAGCCACGCCGCCGTCAGCAGGAAGAAGGCGACCTGGAGCGGGAAGCCGCTCGGCGACACCGTGGTGGCGTAGAGGGCCGCGGCCGAGGCGGCCACCACGGAGACCAGGTACACTCGGCCGGCGATCCGGTGCAGCCGGGGGTAGCGGGTCCGCAGGCGCGGCACGAACTGCAACGGCCCGATGATCAGCGTCAGTCCGGCCGGCCCGGCGTGGACGACGAGGCTCGCGTAGTAGCCGACGATGCTCCGGTCGATGGGCGCGTACGAGGATCCGGTCAGGTACGGCGGGACGAAGACGGCCGCGATGCCGACCGCCGACACCGCCATCAGGCCCCACAGGGACCACCACCAGCGGCGGCGGACGGTCCGGGCGGCAGCTGGGTCGACCATGGGTGGAGCTCCAATCCTGGTGCGGTAGAAGGGGTTTCGGGCATCCGGCCGACGCCGGCCCCCGACTAGGGGACGATGACGACCTTGCCCGCGACGGTGCGCGACTCGGCCAGGGCGAGCGCGGCCGCGGCCTCGTCGAGCGGGAACTCGGCGGCGATCTGGGCGGTGAGCGTGCCGTCGGCGAGCAGGGCCAGCACCTGGGTGAGGTCCTCGCGCAGCCGGGCCCGGAAGGCCGCCGGGCGGCGCTTGCCCGCCCAGAAGTTGTAGAAGTGCGCGGACCGGCCGTTGGGCAGGTTGTTCCACAGCGCCAGCCGGGCGAACAGCTTCAGCACAGGGAGCTGGGAGTTGCCGGCCTCGTCCTTGGTGGCGGCGGTGCCGTAGGACACCAGGACCCCGCCGCGGCGCAGCAGCGACCAGGACTGCTCCAGTCCGGCGCCGCCGACGTGGTCGAACACCGCGTCGACGCCGTCCGGCGCGAGCTCCCGGATGCGCCGGTACAGCTCGGGGTCGCGGTAGTCGACCGGGGTCGCGCCCAGGGCGCGGACGGTGTCGTGGTGCCGCGCGGAGGCCGTGCCGATCACCGTGATCCCGGCGTGCCGGGCCAGTTGGACCAGGGTCGAGCCGACGCCGCCGTTGGCGCCGAGCACGACGATCGTGCCGCCCCGGCGCACCTTCGCGGTCCGGTGCAGCATCTGCCAGGCCGTCACGCCGTTGACCACGACGGTCTCCGCGTCGGCGGCCGTCACGCCGTCCGGCACCGGGACGACGTCGGCGGCGTCGAGCAGCAGGTGGCTGGCCCAGGCGCCGGTCTTGGTGACGGCGGCGACGCGGCGCCCGACCGTCGCGGGGTCGACGCCGGGGCCGGTCGCGACCACGGTGCCGACCACGTCGTAGCCGGGCACGAAGGGGAAGGGCGGCTGGTCGTAGTACTTGCCGCGGCGCATCTGCTGCTCGGCGAAGGAGACCCCGGTGGCGTCCATCCGGAGCAGGACGTGCCCCGCGCTCGGCGGCGGGAGGTCGCGGGTGCGCAGCCGCAGGCCGCTCGGCTCGACCTCGCCCGGCAGGACGACCTCGGTGGCGTGGGTGACGACGGCGTTGTTCACGGTGTGCTCCGTTCGGCTCTGCGGTGCGGTGGCTACAGCCGTAAAGTTACACACGTAAGCTCACGACTGACAAGAGCTGCCGTTCGTAAGTTTTCACCTGTAAGCTCACGCCATGGGAAACGAACCGAGCACAGCCCCCGTCCGCGCCCGCAACCGTCGCGGGGAAGGCGCCCGCCTGCGCGAGGACATCGTGGCCGCCGCGGTCGAACTGCTCGACGAGGCCGGCACCGAGACCGCCGTCACCCTGCGCTCGGTCGCCCGCCGGGTCGGCATCGCCGCCCCCTCGATCTACCGCCACTTCCCCGACCAGCCGGCCATCATGCTGGCCGTGGTGCGACAGGCCTTCGAACAGATGGAGGCCCGGCTGCGCACCGCCGTCGACGCGGCCGACGACGACCCCCGACAGCGGCTCACCGCCCTCTGCCACGCCTACCTGGCGTACTCCCGGGAGCACCCCGAGCGGTACCGCACCATGTTCGGCGGCGTCTGGGTGCCCGCGCTCCAGGACACCACCGTGACGCCGGAGGAGATGGGCACCCTCGGCCAGGAGCTGCTGCAGCTGTTCGTCGAGGCCCTGGAGGCGTGCGTGGCCACGGGCGCGTCCAGCAGCGACGACGCGTTCGCGGACACCGTGGCCCTCTGGCTGGGCCTGCACGGGCTGGCCCACCAGCGGGCGGTCACGGTCGCCTTTCCGTGGCCGGAGGGGATCGCCGACCGGCTGATCGTCACGCTGGCGCACCTCAAGGCCGAGTAGTCGGACGGCCGGACAGACGGACGGACAGCCGGGCGCCCGGAAAGCCGGACGCCCGGCACCGCACGAACCGGTGCCGGGCGCGGGCAGGCGGGGGGCCACGCAGGGGCGGGGCCGAAGGTCAGCCGGTGAACCGCCCCTCGCGGGCCACCACGCGCCCCGCCCGGACGACGAGTTCGCGCGGCGGGAGGTCGACCACGACCTGCGGCAGGCACTCGCCGGTCAGCAGCATGAAGTCGGCCGGCGAGCCGGGCGCCAGGGTCACCGGCGGCAGGTCGAGCAGTTCGGCGCCGCCGTCGGCGGCCAGGGCGAAGCAGTCGGCGAGCTGCCCGTCGGTGCGGGCGTCGGTGGTCCAGCCGAGCAGGTGGGCGCGGTGCAGCAGGTCCGCGTTGCCGTACGGGCTCCAGGAGTCGCGCACGCCGTCCGACCCGAGGCCGACCCGCACGCCGTGCTCCCGCAGGACGCGGAACGGCAGCACCTGGTGGGCCGAGGGCGCGACGGTGGTCAGCCCGACCCCCGACCCTGCCAGCAGCTCGGCGAGTCCGGCCAGCGGCGGGCCGGTCAGCTCGGGCACGCAGAAGGCGTGGCTCACCACCACGCGCCCGGCGAGACCGGCCGCCGCGGTCCGCGCGGCGATCTCGCGCAGCGGGCCGAGGCCACGCTCGCCCCGGTCGTGGAGGTGGATGTCGAGCCGCAGGCCGTACTGTTCGGCCAGGCCGAAGAGCAGGTCCAGCTGGGCCGGGCCGGTGCCGTCCGGGCCGCCGTCGAACCCGGCCGGGTCGATTCCGCCGATCGCGTCGATCAGCCCGCTCGCGGCCGCCTCGGCCAGCAGCTCGCCCGCCCCGGGCGTGCGCCGCACCCCGTGCTGGGGGAAGGCGACCAGCTGGAGGTCCAGCGCGCCCGCCAGCCGCTCCCGCACCTCGGCGAGCCCGGTGACCCCGGCCAGGCCGAAGGCGGGGGCGACGTCCACGTGGGCACGGACGGCCCGGGTGCCACGGGTCACCGCGTGGGCCAGCAGCCGGTGGGCCCGCTCGGCGAGCGGGGTGCGCTGCCGCTGGTGGAGGTCGACGTCGCCCTGGACGTACTCGGGCAGCGAGCCGGCCGGGCGGCGGCTGTACCAGGGCTCGCCCCAGGCGGTCTTGTCGGGGTGGATGTGGGCGTCGACCAGGGTGGGCAGCGCGATCCGGCCGGCGCCCTCGACGATCTGCGGCGCCGCGCCGTCCGGGACGCGCTCGGCGAGGACGCCGTCCACGGCGACCAGGTCGACGGCCTCGGCGGCGCCGAAGGGGCGGACGTCCCGGAAGACGGTGACGGCCGGTGGGGTGGGTGCGATCACGCGGTGCTCCTCGGATCCCGTCTCGACAATGTGCCCAGCAGGCAAAACGTCCTACCTCTCCTTCAACAGTCTGTTTATCATCGGCGGGTCCCCCGTCTTCCATCCGGAGCCACCCGCACATGCCCGCCCCGCTGTCCCCACCGCCCGCCCCCGGCATACCGCCCGCCACCGGCGCCCGCCCGCGGCCGCACCCGCTGCACGTGCTGCGGGACTCCGTCTACGCCGTCGGCGCCCTGCTCGTGCTGGTCGGGATCGGCGTGCTGCTCCACCAGCCGCTGCTGATCCCGCCCCTGGCGGCCAGCGCCGCACTGGTGCACGGCGCACCCGGGCTGCCGATCTCCCAGCCGCGCAACCTGATCGGCGGCCAGCTGCTGGCCGCCACGCTCGGCTACGCCACCCTGGCCGTCACCGGCAGCACCGCCTGGGGCGCGGCGATCGCCGCCGGACTGGCGCTCGGCGCGATGCTGCTCACCCACCTCTCGCACTCCCCCGCCGCGGCCACCGCCGTCATCGTGGTCCTGCAAGCCCCGCACCCCGTGCCCTTCCTGCCGCTGCTCGTCCTGGCCACCACCCTGCTGGTCGCCGTCGGCCTGCTGCCGGGCCGGATCGGCGGACACCCGGTCCGCTACCCACTCTCCTGGTGAACGGCGTACGGCGGGATCAACCGATCGGTCGACCCCGCCGTACGCCGTTCCGCTCCTCCGGGCCCGTCCCGAACAGCCCCTGGCCGGTCACCGGCATCACCCGTGCTGATGCCGGGCACCCGCCCTCCGACGCCACCGCCCGCGCCTCCGCCTCCGCCTCCTGAGCGGACCTCACCCCCAGCCGGGCACCGGCGGCAACGGCCAGGCCGGCAGCACCGCGGGCGCCGGCAGCCCGCCGTCCACCCGCAGGGCCGCCAGCGGGCCGCGCCCGGCGAGCCAGGCGAGCAGCGCGTGCCCGGGGCCGCTCACCACCGGGCCCGTCCCGCCGATCGCCCAGCCGAGGCCGAGGTCCTCGGCCTCCACCCGGGCCAGCGGCACCGCCCGTACGGCCAGGGCCGCGGCCGTCTCGGCCAGGGCCGCCCGGACGAACGCCGCGGGCCAGTCGGCCGGCCCGCGGCCGAGGCCCAGGTCGACCGCGTGCACCTCCAGCTCCCGCCAGGCCCGCCACAGCAGGTACCAGGCCGGGTGCCGCCAGCCCGCCAACGCCGGGACCAGGACGTCCCGGCGCCCGGCGGGCAGCTCGGCCGCGTCCCGCAGCAGCCCGTCCAGGCTGTCCCGCAGGTCGGCGACCAGCGCTCCGGCGGCGCGCCCCGCGCCCGCGCGCAGTTGCCGGTCCAGCTCGGCGGCGTCGGCGCGCGGCCCGGGGGCGCGGCCGGTACGGGCGAGGGCGAGCATCCAGCGGTAGGCGTCGGCGCTGCGGGCGAGGTGGGTGAGCAGATGGCCCCGGCTCCAGCCGGGGAGCAGCGAGGGCTCACGGGCCTGCCGGTCGGTCAGCGGCGCCAGGTCCGCGCACAGGCGTGCCGCCGAGGCCCGGACCTCCGCGAGCAGCCCGTCGGGGTCCAGCGCACGCTCAAGCTCCGAACGTTCCAGCTCCGACACCTCAACCCACGCTCTCGGCCGCCGACTTGATGCCCTCCAGCGTCGCCGTCATCCCGGTCCGCAGCTCCCCCAGGCGGAAGGCGACGATCTTCTCCTCGGCCTCCGGCCGGGCGTCGATGGCCCGGGTGACTCCGCTGCGGCCCGGGCCGAGCAGCACCGAGTGCCGCACCCGGGTACCGCCGTCCTCGGGGCGAAGCTCGAAGCGCCACCGGGCCAGCGCACCGGTCGCGTCCGTCACCGGGGTGCCGAAGCGGCCGTCCACGTCCAGGACGGCCCAGGCGAAGGCGCGGTGCTCGACCAGCTCCACCACCTCGGAGACCGTCCGCCAATCGGGCATGCCCGCCCGGCGGTTGTACCCCTCGAAGCGGGCGCCCGGCGCGGGGCCGTCCGCGCCGGCCGCGCCGTCCAGCCAGGCGGTCCGCTGGAGCTCCGGGCTGTGCCGGGCGGGCAGCGCGATGTCGGTGACCAGTGCCCAGACCCGCTCCACCTCCGCCCGGACGAACACCTCGCAGTCCGTACCGGGACCATCGGCGTACCGCATGTTCCGTTCCCCCTCCACTGCCCGACGTGCCCATGGGCCCGCGGGTACCTACGGGTCGGCACCCGCCCCGCCCCCGCCTCTACGCGTCCGGAGCGCCGCGAAGGCAGCGGGCGGGTTGCCGCCCTCCTGCGGGCCCTGCCGTCGATGATCGAGGCTGCCGGACTTCCAAGTCAATCCGCTGATTTCCTGGGGAACTTCCAAGGTCAGGCTTGGGTCGGGCCCCTTCTCGTGCCGTCCCGGACCCGGCAGTACCCTGGGCGTTCGTGACCCTCGACGACCTCCGCGTCTTCGCCGCCGTCTGCCGGGCCGGCTCGCTCAGCGCCGTCGCCCGCGACCTGGCGTGCAGCCAGTCCGCCGTCAGCCAGCACGTGAAGCGGCTGGAGCGCGAGCTGGGCCTCACCCTGATCGATCGGCACCCGCGCGGCGTGGTGCCCACCCAGGCCGGACGCCACCTGCAGACCGCCGTGGCCAACGGACTGGGCGGCATCGACCACGCGCTGCGCACCATCGCCGAACTCGCCCGCGGCGAGGGCGGATCGGTGCGGATCACCACCGGCGCCACCAGCATCCGGCACTTCATGTCCGCCGCCGTGGTCGACTTCCGCGAACGGTTCCCGCAGGTCAGCCTGGAGTTCCAGACCGGCGTCTCCAGCCGCAGCTGTCTGGACGCGCTCACCGCCGGCCAGGTCGACCTGGCCTGGATCACCCTGGGCACGCCCGTCCGCGGCATCGAGCAGCGTCCCGTCGCCGACCTGCCGTGGGTGCTCGCCGTGGCGGCCGCCGACCCGCTCGCCGCCCGGGAACGCATCGAACCCGCCGACCTCCAGGACGCCCGGCTCATCGGACTGCCGCAGAACTCGGTCTCCCGCTCCCAACTGGACGACTGGCTCGGCAAGTCGGGCATCCGCCCGGTCTTCGACACCAGCGTCACCGACTGGGACACGGCCATCCTGCTCGCCGAACTCGGCCTCGGCCACGCCGTCGTCCCCGCGCTCCCCGAGTGGCAGGGCCCCGGCCACCCCGGGCTCCGGCTGGTCCCGCTGCCCGACCTCCCGGGCCTCACCGTCGGCTGGGCCGCGCGCGAGTGGCTCACCCTGGGACCGCTCGCCCGGGCCTTCGCGGACACCGTCGCCGACCACTGCGGGCGGGCGGCGGCCGAGCCGGTCAGCCCCGCGGCCCCCTGTCGTACGCCGCCCGCGCCCCGGCCGACTACTCCCCGGCCGACTACTCCCCGCCCGAGTACTCCCTGACCGACCGCAGCCCGCCGCCGCCCAGGAGACGGGCCACCGGCAGGCCCTCGTCGCGGGACGTCACCGCCGACAGCCGCGCGAACTCCTCGGGCAGGACGTCCAGCAGGCCCAGCACCTGCTCGCCGGTCCGCAGTTCCAGCACCAGCTCGCAGCGCAACCGGGCCGGCAGTTCGGGACGGTGGGACAGCCCGTGCCACAGCGCCGCCCGCAGGTAGTGCCGCCCGTCGGGCGCCGCGTGCGCCCTCAGCCACGCCGGGTCGAGCCGCTGGGAGAGGCCGAGATCCACGGCGCGCTCCTCCAGTCGCAGCAGCGCCGGGGTGTCGACGGCCATCAGGTCACGGGGCAGGGCCCGTTCCGTGTTCAGGTCACCGTCCAATCGCCTGTCCCCCGGTCGTCAGCTCGTCTGGAAGGACAGGTTGCGGCCGATCTCGACGAAGCCCCGGCGCGCGTACCACGTGCGCGGCCAGTCGACCGCGTCCGCGAGCAGGAACAGCCGCGGGATCCCGGCCGCCGCCGCCAGGGCCAGGCCGCTGGCCAGCAGGGTGTCCCCGTGACCGGCCCCGCGGTGCGGGATCGCGGTGACCAGGTCCTCCAACTGCGCCAGCCCGGCGGCCGGTTCGAGGTAGAGGTCGACCCAGGCGGCCACCTCGCCGTCCGCCGCCCGGGCCGCCAGGAAGTGCACCTGCTCGGCGCCGCGCCGCCTGGCCGGTCGGCGGTCGGTGAGCTGGCGGAGCAGCTCCGCCTCCTCGTACCACTCCCGCTGCTGCCGCAGGACGGGCTCCCGCAGTTCGGCGAACTCCGTCGGCAGGGCGGCCGGTTCGGGCAGTGCGCAGCCCGCCGTGCCCCTGGCCATGACCACCACGGCGCTGCGCGCGTACCCGGCCCCGGCCAGTACCGGCGCGGCCCGCTCGCCCCACGCCTCGTCGAGCACGGTGATCGCGTACTGCCGGCGCTGCCCGAGCCAGCGCGCCGCCAGCCCCGGCAGGGCCGCCGGGTCGGTGCCCGGCCCGGTGACGATCAGCTGGTTGTGCTCGTGGGAGCGCACGAACTCGGGGTTCCGTACGGCGAAAACCCCTGGGAACTCCGGCAGTTCGATGACCTCGGCCGCCTGGCGGCGGGCGAAGGCGACGTGGAAGGCGGCTACCCGCTCGAACAGATCGGACATCCCGCCATGATCGCCCGGCCCGCCACCGTCGGCCAAGCGAATATCCGGCCTCAGGTCCGGTCGAGGAACCGCCGGATCCCGTCCCGCACACCGTCCGTCGGCACGGTGGCGGCGAAGGCCGCCGCCTCCACCGCGAGGCCCTCGTCGATCGGCAGGTTGATCCCGCGGGTGACCGCCCGCAGGCAGGCGGCCACCGCGGTCGGCGCGTACCGGATGATGCGGTCCGCCAGGTCCCGTGCCTCGTCGAGCAGTTCACCGGCCGGGACGACCGCGTTGACCAGGCCCAGCTCGGCCGCCCGGGCGGCCGGGACCGGGTCCCCGGTGAGGATCAGCTCCAGGCCGCGCTTGCGGCCCACGTGGCGCGGCAGCCGCTGCGAGCCGCCGAAGGGTGGCGGGAAGCCGAGCGCGATCTCCGGCTTGGCGAAGCTGGCGTGCTCCGCCGCGATCGCCAGCGGCGCCGCCTCGGTGAGCTCGCAACCCCCGCCGTACGCCAGCCCGTTGACCGCGACGATGACCGGCTTGGGGAACTCCTCGATCCGCCGGGTCAGGGTGTGGCCGCGGCGGACGAACTCGCGCAGCGCCCGCTCCGGCCCGCCCGCGATGCTGGCCGCCAGCGACGGGATGTCCGCGCCCGCGCTGAACGCCCGCTGCCCGGCCCCGGTCAGGATGACGGCGCGGACGCTGTCGTCGGCGTCGATCCGGTCGAGTGCGGCGAGCAGCGCGTCGATCGTCGGGTAGTCGAGGGCGTTGAGCTTCTTCTCCCGGTCGATGGTGAGGGTGACGACGTGCTGGTCCCGCTCGCTGTGGACGGTCATGGCCGCTGGTTCCCTTTCGCCGTGGTCGCTTCGGTCACTGCCCGAGCGAGGCTAGGAAAGGTGGTCCAGGACAATCCAGTTATTGTCCTGGATACACTTCCTCCTCCCCCGCCCACGCCTTCGGACCACGGAACGGCAGGCCCCCGTGCGACCTCCCTCCTACAAGGCCGTCGTCGACGAGTACGCCGCCGCGATCCGCTCCGGCGCCCTGCCCGCCGGCACCCGGCTGCCGACCCACCGCGCCCTCGCCCGCGAACGCGGCCTCGCGCTCGCCACCGCCACCCGCGTCTACGCCGAACTCGGCGCCGCCGGGCTGGTCGTGGGCGAGCAGGGCCGCGGCACCTTCGTCCGGGTCCGCTCCGGCTACGACGGCCTCGAACCCTCCCGCGTGCTCCCGGTGCCCCGCACCGCCGACCTCTCCTTCAACCAGCCCCTCGCCCCCGATCAGGGCGACCAGCTGCGCCGGGCGCTGCGCGCCCTCGCCTCCTCCGGCGACGCCGAGGCCCTGCTGCGCCAGCACCCGCCCGGCGGCCACCGGCACGACCGGGCGACCGTCGCCCGCTACCTGCTGGACCGCGGCGTCGACACCGCCCCCGACAACGTCCTGCTCACCAGCGGCGCCCAGCAGGCCCTCGACTGCGTCCTGCGCACCCTCACCCGCCCCGGCGACGTCCTCGCCGTCGACGCGCTCAGCTACCCGGGCGTCAAACTCCTCGCCGCCGCGCACGGACTGGACCTCGCCCCCGTGCCCGTCACCCCCACCGGGCCCGACCTCGACACCCTCGACCGGCTCTGCCGCAGCCGCCCGGTCCGCGCGGTCTACACCGTCCCGACCGTCCACAACCCGCTCGGCTGGGTGCTCGACCGCGGCCAGCGGCAACGCCTCACGGCCCTCGCCGCCGCCCACGACTGCACCCTGATCGAGGACGGCACCTACGCCTTCCTGGAGGCCTCACCGCCCCCGCCGCTGCACGCCCTCGCCCCCGACCGCACCTGCTACGTCGCCGGCCTGTCCAAGAACGTCGCCCCCGGCCTGCGGTTCGGCTTCGCCGTCCTCCCCGACCGCCACCTGCGCGCCGCCACCACCCAGCTGCGCGCCGCCGCCTGGGGCGCCCCCGGCCTGATCACCGCCCTCGCCACCGGCTGGCTCGCCGACGGCACCGTCACCCGCCTCGAAGCCCGACGCCGCGCCGACGCCGCCGACCGCCAACGGCTCGCCCGCACCGCCCTGGCCGGCCTCGCCGTCACCGCCCACCCCGCCTCCTACATCCAGTGGCTCACCCTGGAACCCCACCAGCGCCCCGACCGGGTCGCCGCCCTGCTCGCCGCCGAGGGCATCCTCGTCTCCACCGCCGACGCCTTCGCCACCGGCCCCCACCACCCCAACGCCATCCGCCTCGCCCTCGCCAACCCCCCGCTGCCCGAACTCCCCGCCGTACTCGGGCGCCTGCGCGCCACCATCGAGTCCATCGCCCCGTAGTGGCGGCGGCCCGCCGCCACTACGGCTCCGGCGGCGCCTCGTGCAGATAGCCCGGGTCGAACCGGTGCACCGACGGCAGCAGCCGCGCGTCCGGGCCCGCCGCCTCACGCCCGTCCTGGCGACGCCCGTCCTGCCGGGCCAGTTGGGCCTTGGCCGTGCGCAGGACGTCGGACGGATCGGGATCGTCGTCACGCCTGTCCAGGTGCCAGTACCGGTCCTGGGTCAGCTTCCCGGCCTTCCGCACGCACGAACGCAACCTGGCCCGGGCCACGACGGGGTTCCCGACCCGGAGGAAGTGCTGGGCCAGCCACAGCTGACGCAGGTCGGGGCGGTCCACCCGCAACCGCACCATCGCCGCCACGTCCGGCTCCGCACCGGCGAGGACGGCCCGGCAGTCCAGGTAGAACAACTGCTCGTGGTCGAGGGCGGGATGCAGCTCACGGGCCGTCCTGAGGGCGTCGCGCACCTGCACCCGGTCGCCGACCTCCGCCACCCGCAGCAGAGCGAGGTACACCACCCGCTTCCGCACGTGCGGACAACCGAGGTCGTGCGACCGGGCGAAGTGCCGGTCGGCCAGCTCCAGGTCACCGTCCTCGACCGCCCGGTACCCGAGATCGCACCACCAGTCCGCCTCCGAACCCAGCGGGCCCACCGCCATCAGCAGCTCCATCGGCGGGTGCTCCGGGTGGTACTCCATCAGCATGTCGCGCACCTCCGGGGCACTGCGGTGCTCCCGAAGCGCCGGTTCCCCCCGGTACAGGTCGGTCAGCCGGGCGGCCAGCGACCGGCCGGTCGTGGCCAGGGCCTCCCGCAACCGTTCGTAGGCACCTCGCTGCAAACGGCCCTGCCGACCGGAACGGACCCACCGGGCCAGCGCCTCGTCGACGAACTCGCCGGTCGCCACGTCCAACCCGTCCACCACCGCGTCGGCGAGCGCCGTCAGCGCCAGGTCCGCATCCTCCTCCACCGCCCGCAGCCACTGCCGACGTACGAGCGGCAGCCGCCGAGCCCGCCGCCACCCCGACAGGGTGAGGAGCTGGAACACCCCCTCCAGCCTCAGGTCCGCCGCCCGCACGTACCTGTGGTCCGCCTCCCGGAACAACCTCCTGACCCGCCACACCCTGACCCGCGCCACACCCACCCCCATCCACCCCCGGCCGGCGTAACGACCGTACGAATCCCGGCAGTTCCAGCCCCACCCCACGGGAGGACCACCCCACCACAGCCCCACCCCGCACAGGAAGTCGATCGGGCCGACTTCCTACTCCTCCGCGGCGCCTTCCGCCGCCCGGCCGAAGCGGGTGGACCATTCCGCGATGAGGGTCCGCAGCTCCGGCGGGTGGACGACCTGGAACTCGGCGCCGAGGGAGCCCAGGGCCATGGCGGGCCAGTCCAGGGAGTCGGCGGTCATCCGTAGGCGGCAGCGGGTGGCGTCCACCGCCTCGACGTCGCCCCAGCGGCCGACGTGGGCGCGGACGCGGTCGGCGGGGGCCTCCACCAGGGCCTCGACGCGGTTGGGGCGGGGCATGGCGCTGAGGCCCGCGCGGACGAACTCGGCGGCGTCGGCGGCCGGGAGGGTGCGGGGCGCGAAGCGGGCGCCGGTGGCCTCGGCGGCGGTGAGGCGGTCGAGGCGGAAGGTCCGCCAGTCGCCGCGGTCGAGGTCGTAGGCGACCAGGTACCAGCGCCGGTCGAGGCAGACCAGCCGGTGCGGTTCGACGTGCCGCTCGGTGCGCCGCGCGGAGGCGGCGGTGTACGAGAAGCGGATCCGTTCGTCGTCCCGGCAGGCCAGGGCGACGGCGGTGAGGGCGTCGGGGTCGACGCGGGAGGCGGGGGCGGTGCCCCAGTCGACGGGGACGGTGACGGCGCGCAGCGCCTCGACCCGGCGGCGCAGCCGGCCCGGCATCACCTGCACGACCTTGGCCAGGACCCGGACGGAGGCCTCGGCGACCCCCTCCACCGGGCTGTCGGCCGCCGCCTGGAGTCCGACCGCGAGGGCGACCGCCTCCTCGTCGTCGATGACCAGCGGGGGCAGCGCCGCACCCGCGGCCAGCTGGTAGCCGCCCTCGACGCCGCGCTGGGCCTCGACGGGGTAGCCGAGGTCGCGCAGCCGGTCGATGTCGCGGCGCAGGGTGCGGACGGAGACGCCGAGCCGGTCGGCGAGTTCCTCGCCGGGCCAGTACCGGTGGGTCTGGAGCAGGGAGAGCAGTCGCAGGGTCCGGGTGCTGGTGTTCGCCATGTCCCGATTCTGGCCGCAATTCAGGACAGGAAGTGGCCGCAATGCTCCGTAACGTGGTTCTCGTCCGAGGGAGCAGGACCCGAGCAGGACCCGAACGGAAGGCCAGAGCCATGACCACGACCACCACCCCCGACGCCACCGCCCCCGTCACCGGCGAGCGCGCCGACCTCCTGGTCGCGCTGGAGAAGCAGCGGCACTTCCTGCGCTTCACCACCCGCGACCTCACCGACGAGCAGGCCGGCCTGCGGACCTGTGCGAGCGAGCTGTGCCTGGGCGGTCTGGTCAAGCACGTGACCACGGTGGAGCGGCTGTGGGCGGAGTTCATCGTGGAGGGCCCGTCCGCGATGCCCGACTTCTCCGCCATGACCGAGGCCGACTTCGCCCGCCGCGCCGACGAGTTCCGGCTCCTGCCGGGCGAGACGCTGGCCGGGGTGCTCGCGGAGTACGCCGAGGTGGCCCGCCGGACGGACGAGCTGGTGGCCACCCTGCCGGACCTGGACGCGACCCAGCCGCTGCCGAAGGCGCCCTGGTTCGAGGCGGACGCCGAGTGGTCGGCCCGCCGGGTGCTGCTGCACGTCATCGCGGAGACCGCCCAGCACGCGGGCCACGCCGACATCGTCCGCGAGTCGCTGGACGGCGCGAAGAGCATGGGCTGAGCCTGGTGGGGCCCGCCGTAGCAGGCGGCGGGCCCCGGCCCGTCCGGGGTCAGATCTCGTCGACGAGGGTGAAGCCGGCCCCGTCCACCACGCTGCGGACCGCCGCCGTCTCCAGCGGCTGGGCGGAGGCCACGGTGACCCGTCCGCTCGGCGCGTCCGCGACGACCTCGGTGACCCCGGGGATGGCGGCGAGCCCGGCGCTGACGGTCCTTTCGCAGTGGCCGCAGCTCATGCCGTCGACGGTGAGGACGGTGGTGATGGACATGACGGTGCCTCCGGTTACGGGTCGTGGTGCGGGTGGTCGTCGTGCGGGTGGTGGTGCGGGTCGTCGTGATCGACTCGCACCACAACAGCCGATTCCGACGGCGATCCCCAGGAACACGCCGCACGGGTGGCACCTTCGAGTGGTTCCGGGAACCGGCGGCGCCGCCCGCCCGACGGAAGCCCCGGCAGAAGCCCCGAAGGGAGTCCAGCGGGAGCCCCCGACGCCTGGCGTTCCGGGCACCCGTCGGCCGACACTGGGTGCTCCGACCCCCGCACGGAAGGCGGAAGCACCCCATGCCGCTCGGACTCGCCCTCCCCCAGTACGGCCGCTTCGCCGACCCCGCCCTGACCGTCCGGATCGCCGCCGCGGCCGAGGCGCTCGGTTACGACCGGCTCTGGACAGCCGACCGGCTCCTGGTCGCCAACGCCCCGCGGACCCCGTACCCCGGCGGCAGCGGCGCCGTCCCGGAGAGCCACCGGACCTTCCTCGACCCGCTCACCCTGCTGACCGCCGCCGCCGGCGCGACGAGCCGGGCGCGCCTGGGCACCAGCACGCTCAACGCGCCCTGGTACCCCCCGGCCCTGCTCGCCCGCACCCTGACGACGATCGACCTGCTCAGCAACGGCCGCCTCGACGTCGGCTTCGGACTCGGCTGGTCCGAGGACGAGTACGGGGCGGTCGGCGTCCCGTGGCGGGGCCGGGCGGCCCGGCTGGAGGAGACCCTGGACGTGCTGGAGGCGTTCTGGACCGGGGGCGCCGACGTCCGGCACACCGGTGCGCTGTGGACCGTCCCGCCGTCGACCGTCCTGGCCCGACCGGCCCAACGACCGCGCCCGCCCGTCCTGTTGGGCGGGGTGAGTCCGGCCGCGCTGGAGCGGGTCGGGCGGCGCGCCGACGGCTGGCTGGGCGTCGGCCTGCCGCTGCCCGCCCTGCGCCCGCTCTGGGAGCGCGTCCGCGACTCCGCCCGGTCCGCCGGCCGCGACCCGGGGGCGCTGCGCCTGGTGCTGCGGGTGAACCCGGTGGTCACCGCCGGCCCGGCGCCCGAGGGCGACGTCCCCCAGCGCGGCACGGTCGCCCAGATCGCCCACTACCTGGCCACCGCCGTACGGGAGTTGGGCGCGGAGCCGCTGATCGACCTGCACCACGCGGCGCGGTCCCCGGAGGAGTTCCTCTCCCTCGCCCGGGAGTTCCGCGATGCCCTGGCGCTCCCGCCGTCCCCTACCCTGGCCCCGACACCCACAACAGGACTGAACCCTCCGCCGCAACCGGACCGTTCCTCCTGATGTACCCCGTTTTGAGCCCGCCCAGGAGCACCACCACCATGTCCGACACCGCCGCGCCCCCGACCCACCGAATACGCCGGACGCACGGCCGTGCGGCGGCGGGCAGCGGCCGATGACGGCGGCCGCTGCCCGCCCGCGCCGTCGGTGGCGCCTGCGGCCCTGGCACGCCGCGCTCGCCCTGGCCCTGGTCGCGGCGGTGACCGCCGGCCTGCTGTGGTGGCAGCCCTGGCGCAGCGGCGAGCCCGCGCCGCTGGCCTTCACCACCGCCCCTGGCGGCTCCGCCCGCTTCGGCACCGGGGAGCACCTGTACCGCTACAAGGTGCGGGTGGAGGACGGCATCGCGGAGAGCCCGGCGCAGTTCGCCGCCGAGGTGGACGCCGTCCTCGGCGACACCCGGCGCGGCTGGGCGGCCGGGGGCACCGCGTCCTTCGAGCGGATGGCCGCCGACCCGGTGGACTTCACGGTCTACCTGGCGACCCCGGGCTCCACCGACCGGATCTGCGGCCAGTACGGGCTGGACACCGGCGGCTGGGTCAACTGCGGCGTCCAGCACCAGGTGGTGATCAACCTCAAGCGGTGGACCGAGTTGTCCGAGTTCTACCGGAACCAGCCGGAGCTGTACCACGCGCTGGCGATCAACCACGAGGTCGGGCACATCCTCGGCAACGGCCACGTCGACTGCCCGGGCCCGGGCGCCCCGGCGCCGGTGATGATGCAGCAGATCAAGGGCCTGCACGGCTGCGTCCCGAACGGCTGGCCCTACACGGACTCCGGCACCCTGCTGACCGGCCCGCCGGTCCAGGCGCCGACCGACGCGCCGTAGCGCCGGCCTCCCGGCACGCCACGCACCGCACCCCCGCCTGGCGCACAGCACTCCCCCGAAGACGGATAATCACAGGTCGGACGGTGCCCGTACCCGTCCATACCCGTCCGTACCCGTCCGCGCGTGGAGTGAAGAACCTTGTTCGATGTGGAGAACCTGGACTACCCCGTCCTGCTGGCCGCCGCCGAGGCGGCCGCCCGGGCGACCACGGGCCGGGGCCACGTCGCCGACTACATCCCGGCCCTCGCCGAGGCGGACCCGGAGGCCTTCGGCATGGCCGTGGCCACCGTCGACGGCGAACTGCACGGCGTCGGCGACTGGGAGCGGCCGTTCTCGATCCAGAGCGTCTCCAAGCTGTTCTCGCTCGCCCTCGCCCTCGCCTACAGCCCCGACGGCGGCGAGGACCTCTGGCGGGGCGTCGGCCGGGAGCCCTCCGGCAACCCCTTCAACTCGCTGGTCCAGCTGGAGACCGAGCACGGCATCCCGCGCAATCCGTTCATCAACGCGGGCGCCCTGGTGGTCACCGACCGCCTGCAGTCCCTGACCGGCGACGCCTCCGGCGCCGTACGGCAGTTCCTGCGCCGCGAGTCCGGCAACCGGCTGCTGGACACCGACCCGGTGGTCGCCGCCTCCGAGGCCGAGCACGGCCACCGCAACGCCGCGCTCGCCCACTTCATCGCCAGCCACGGCAATCTGCGGAACCCGGTCGACACCGTGCTGGACCACTACTACGCGCACTGCGCGATCGCCGCCAGCTGCCGCGACCTCGTGCTCGCCGGCGCCTTCCTCGCCCGCTACGGCGTGCGCACCGACGGCACCCGGCTGATGAGCCGCGGCGAGGCCAAGCGCCTCAACGCCGTCCTGCTCACCTGCGGCACCTACGACGCCGCCGGCGAGTTCGCCTTCCGCGTCGGCCTGCCCGGCAAGAGCGGCGTCGGCGGCGGCGTCCTCGCCATACTGCCCGGCCGCGCGGCCGTCTGCGCCTGGGGCCCCCGCCTCGACCAGGCCGGCAACTCGGTCGCCGCCGTGACCGCCCTGGACACCCTCACCACCCTCTCCGGCTGCTCGGTCTTCTGACCCGCACCACCCGGTCCCACGGGCCGGACGGACGCTTGTGCGACAAAGTGTCAGTGGTCCATGCTGGCCGCATGAACCGCCACACGCACCTGAGCCGTCGACTCGACGTCGACCTCGGGCACGCGTGCTCGGCGATCTGTCACCGCGCGCTCTGACGCGGTGATCAGCCCGGCGCCCCCGGCGCCGTCGGGAACCCCCACCCGGGCGATCACGTGCACCACCACGCCGTCCACACCTCTCCCGACGGGAACTCCCATGCGCCTCGCGCTGCCCGCACTCGTGACCGCCGCCCTGCTGGCCCTCCCGGTCCCCGCCCTCGCGGACCCCGCCCCTGCTCCTGCTCCTGCCCACGCCGACAGCCCGTTCGGTCCGCTCCCCCCGCACAACCCGTACGCGGGGCCCGACGGCACCGCCACCATGCACGGCGACACCGGCTCCTCCGACGCCACCCCGCTGCCCGGCCCGAAGCCCGGCCCGCTCGACTCCGAGCGGGTGGCCCTCCAGTCCGCCTGCCCGACGGTGCTGGTCGGCTCGGACGGACGCCCGGTCGCGCTCTGCACCACGATCTTCGGCCTCGTCCCGACGGTCCACCTGCTCGACCCGGCCGACGGCGGTTCCGTCGCCGAACTCCCCATCGCCAAGGGCTCGTTGCTCGGCGGCGTGTACGCCTACCTGGACCAGGACGACCGCCTGGTGGTGGTGGACGGCAACCGCGACCTGCTGCGGATCGGCCACCACCGCACCGCCACCGGCGCCTGGGCGCTGACCGTGGACAGCCGGCTGTCGCTGGCCGGCGCCGTGCCCGAGGGCGACGCCGTGACCGGCCTGTCCCCGGACTGGCAGGGCCGGGTCTGGTTCGCCACCGGCGGCGGGGTCGTCGGCACCGCCGACGACCGCACCGGCACCGTCCGCACCCTCGCCCTCCCGGCCGGGGAGAAGGTCGCCAACTCCCTCTCCACCGCCCCGGCCGGCACGATGGTGGCCACCACCCACGCCACCTACCTACTGACCGCCGGGGCCGACGGCACTCCGCGCATCGCCTGGCGGCGGCCGTACGACCGCGGGCCGGGCCGCAAGCCCGGACAGCTCAGCTGGGGCACCGGCTCCACGCCGACCTTCTTCGGCCCGCGCACCGGCACCGACTACGTCACCGTCGTCGACAACGCCGCGCCGACCGTGCACCTGCTGGTCTACCGCACCGCCGACGGCTCCGAGGTCTGCTCCGTCCCCGTCCTCAGGGCGGGCGGCAGCGGCAGCGAGAACTCCCCGGTCGGCGCCGGGAACGCCGTCTTCGTCGCCAGCACCTACGGCTACCCGTACCCCAAGCTGCCCGCCGACGCCGGCCCGAGCGTGCCCGCCTCCGGCCGCTTCTCCGGCGGCCTCAGCCGGGTCGACGTCCGCTCCGACGGCTCCGGCTGCGACCTCGTCTGGGACACCACGGTGCGCTCCGCCGCCGTGCCGAGGCTGTCCACCGGTGACGGTCTGCTCCACACCGTGCTGCGCCGGCCGGTCATCCCCGGCACCGACGCCACCTCGATCCTCGATCCGTACGACTACGCCGAGGTCGACCCGAGCACCGGCGCCGTCACCCGCACCCACTACCTCGGCGCGGGCTTCCTCTTCGACACCCTCCAGATGGTCGGCTCGATCGCCCCCGGCGGCGTGGTCTACCAGGGCACCACCACCGGCATCCTGCGGATCAGCAGCGCCGGCTGACCGGCCCACCGCCACCGGTCGCCCACAGCCACTGCGCGGCGCGCGGGAGCCCGCTACCGCGCGCCGCGCAGCGTGAGCACGTACGCCGCCGTGAGCGCGACCACCCGGTCACCGTCCCGCGCCAGCCCGGCGAGCGCGCGCGTCGCCGTGCTCCCCGGGATGTCCGCGAGCGCCTGGGTCAGCCGCCGCCGGGCGGGCTCGTCCACCCCGTCCCGGGCCAGCCGCTCGACGAGCCGCCCGGCGATCCGGTCCGCCAGGACGGGATCAACGGCAGCACCGACACCGGCAGCACCGCCCCCGGCGCCGCCGTTCGCCAGCGCGGCCAGCGCGTCGGCCGCGTCGGCGTCGTTCCGCTCCTCGACGATCATGTCGATGAGCGTCGGGACGGCATCGGCCACCCGCCTGGCCCCGAGCGCCAGGGCCGCGTACCCGCGGACCACCGGATCGGGGCCGGCCAGGGCGTCCCGCAGCAGTGCGGTCGCCGCCTCGTCCGGGATCTCGGCGAGGGACCGGACGGCGCGTTCCCGCACCTCGGCCGAGGGCGAGCCGAGGCCCGGCGCCAGCAGGGCCACCGCCGCCTCGCCGGCCCGTGCCAAGGCCCACCGCAGGGCCCCGGCGGCGTTCGGGTCCGACTCGGCCAGCACCGCCTCGGCCAGTGCCTCCAGGGGGACGGGGGCCTCCTCGACCGCCGCCAGGGCCGCGCGCTGCCGCGCCCCCGCGCTCCCCGACTCCAGCCCGCGCAGGAGCGCCACGGTCCGCAGGACGTCCTCCCAGCCGCCGGGCTCCGCCGCACCGATCCGGCGCAGCCGCGTCAGCAGCTCGCTCTCCGCCGCGATGCGCTCCAGCGTGCGGGCGACGAGGTCGTCGACCAGCCCCGAGGGCGCGAAGCCCGGGTCGTCGAGCGCCCGCCCGACGTCGTGCAGCGACAGGCCGAGCGAGCGCAGGCTCTCGATGTGGAAGATCCGCCGGATGTCCGCGTCGGAGTACTCCCGGTAGCCGGAGCCGGTACGGCCCGAGGGCCGCACCAGGCCGAGCGACTCGTAGTGCCTGAGCATCCGGGCACTGACCCCGGACCGCCGGGCGACTTCACCGATCAGCACCGCCCACACCGTCCAAACCGTCCACACCGTCCGCCACCGATCGACATCCCCCGCTACCCGTCCCGTTCGGTCCCGAGGACGGCGATCCGCTTCGCCTCCTCGATCGCCGACTCGAAGCCGGCGTCCGGGTCGCGGCGCAGCGCCTCCGTGGCGAGCGCGTGGGCGCGCACCCGGGGGTCGGGGTCCGTCGTCGCGGCGGTCAGGACCGGGGCCGCCGCCTCCCCGAGCGCGACCAGCGCCCGACTGAGGCTCAGCTGCGTCTCCCGGCCGCCGCGCCCGAGCTGCGCCGCCAACCCTACGGCCAGGGCGGGCCGCTCGTCCTCGGGCGCCAGCACGACCGCGGCCCGCCAGGCGCTGCGGGCCACCTCCTCGTCGGGGTCGGACAGCAGCGCCGGGGTGACGGCCGGCCAGGCCCGCCGGTCCCCGATCTTGGACAGGGTGTGCAGCGCCTGGCTCCGTGCCTGGGCACGCTCCGAGCGGACCTCGTCGAGCAGCGGCGGGACGGTCACCGCCGCCCGGTGGCGGGTGAGCGCCCAGGTGAGCATCTCCCGCACCGGGAAGTCGGGCTCGACGGCGCACCGCTCGACCAGCCCGTCGACGAACCCCGGGTCCGGGTTCGTCCCGACGGCCAGCGCGGCCCGCAGCCGCACCGACGGGTCGTCGTGCGCCAGCCCCTTCCACACCCGCATCGTGTTCTCGTCCTCGGTCGACGTCGTCATCGGGACCACCTCCTGGAGACCAGTGAAGGGCTTGTCACCGTGTCAAGGTCAAGCCGTACGGGCTGGGCGGACGCCGAGCCGGGAGGCCGCCGGGACCCTAGATTGGGTGATCGAGGGGGTGTGCCGGCGGGCCGGGCGTACGGAGGTGGGCGAGGTGATCCGCGGTGTCCACCTGGAGGCGCAGTGGCGGCGCGAGGCGCTGCGGACCAATCTGTGGGTCGTCCCGATCCTGGAGGTCGGGTTCGCCGCGGCCCTGTTCGCGGTCACGGTCGCGCTGGACCGGGGGGCGTACGACGGGACGCTGGGGCTGCCGTCCTGGGTGATCAGCGGGACGGCGGACTCGGCGCGGCAGGTCCTGGCGGCGATCGCGGCGGCGCTGATCACCGTGGTCGGCGTGGTGTTCTCGATCATGATCGTGACGCTCACGCTGGCCTCCACCCAGTTCGGGCCGCGCATGCTGCGCACCTTCATCCGGGACCGCACCACCCAGATGACCCTGGGCACCTTCGTCGGGACGTTCGTCTTCGCGATCCTCTCGCTGGTCGTCATCGGGCCCGGCCCGAGGGGCGACTTCGTCCCCCACCTGTCCATCACCGTGTGCATGGTGCTGGTCATGCTCGACCTCGCCGTACTGATCTTCTTCATCCACCACATCGCCACCTCCATCCAGTTGCCCCGGGTGATCGCGAGCATCGCGGCGGAGCTGTCGGAGGCGATCGAGGCGGGCGCGGGCGGGCCGGACCGGCCTGCCGGGGGCGGCGCGGGGCCGACGGCCGCGGAGCTGAACGTCCGGCTGGACACCTCGGGGGCGACGGTCCCGGCCCCCGCCAGCGGCTACCTCCAGTTCGTCCGGCACCGCACGCTCGTCCGGATGGCCGCGGAGCTCGACGCCGTCATCCGGCTGGACCACCGGCCGGGGCACTTCCTCGTCCAGGGCCACCCGCTGGCCACCGTCTGGCCGCCGGGGGCCGCGCCCGAGGTGGCCCGCAGCTTCGCCCGCGCCCACGTCGTCGGGTCGACCCGCACCCTCGCCCAGGACATCGCCTTCGCCGTCGACCAGCTGGTGGAGATCGCCATCCGGGCCCTGTCCACCGCGGTCAACGACACCTTCACCACCCTGACCTGCATCGACTGGCTGGGCGAGGGCCTGTGCCGGATCGCCGCCCGCTGGGACCCGAACCCCGTCCACCGCGACGAGGCCGGGTACGTCCGGGTGATGACCGTCCCGGTGAGCTACGAGCGGCTGGTCCAGCGGTCGTTCGAGAAGATCCGCCAGGCCGCCCCCGGCATGCCCGCCGTCCTGATCCGCCAGCTGGACGCGCTGGCCGAGATCATGGCGGAGACCCGGACCGAACAGCAGCGCCGGGTCCTGCTCCAGCAGGCGGAGATGATCGAACGCCTGAACCGGGAGTCGGTCCCGGAGGCCGCCGACCGCGACGACGTCCGGCGGCGCTACCTCTCGGTCCTGGCGGCCTACGCCCGGGCCGGCCGCGCGAACTGACCCCCGCCCCCGGGGCCCGCTCGGGGCCCGGAACGGAAGCGCGGAACTCGGTAGCGCTACGTGGATATGACATGTACTCTGCGTATCGCTGGTTGAACACGCTGCGGGCCTGGTCGCCACTCCGTGGGGGGAGTCACGCCCAGGCCCGATCGCCGGCCCGGGGCCCGGTTGCGCTCGTGGGGGAGCGTCAGCCGGGCCCTTCGGTGGGTCCACGTCGTTATGCCCAGCCCGACGGTGTTTCAGTCATGACAACCCGTCGGCATCCCGAAGCCCCACCGACTCCGCACCGCCGCCGCCCTCCCCCGTCACCCGCCCTCCCCCGCCGTCGGCCGTACGGGCTCTGCCAGACTGTGGCGGACGTGCAGGCCGAGGAACGGGGGAACCGACGGTGGCGGACAGCGGGGACGGCGGTACGGCCGTGACCTCGGCGGGGCGGCTGGTCGGCGGCCGGTACCGGCTGGCGCGGCGGCTCGGGGCGGGCGGTTTCGGCAGCGTCTGGCAGGCCCACGACGAGGTGCTCGGCGTGGACGTGGCCGTCAAGGAGGTCCGACTGCCGCCCGCCGCCTCGCCCGAGGAACACTCCGAGCGCCTGCTGCGCGCCCAGCGGGAGGCCCGGCACGCGGCCCGGCTGCGCGACCACCCGAACGTCGTCGGCGTCCACGACGTGGTGGTCGACGACGGCGCCCCGTGGACGGTGATGCAGCTGATCGTCGGCCGGTCCCTGGAGGAGCGGATCGCCGGGGAGGGCCCGCTCCCGACCGCCGACACGGTGACGGTCGCCGAGGCCGTCCTCGCCGCGCTCGACGCCGCGCACCGGGCGGGGATCGTGCACCGCGACGTGAAGCCGGCGAACATCATGCTGGCCGACGACGGCGGCGTGCTGCTCGCCGACTTCGGGATCGCCGTGCAGCAGGACCAGACCGCCCTCACCGCCTCGGGCGCCTTCATCGGCTCGGTCGACTACCTCGCCCCCGAGCGCGCCCACGGCAGCCCCGCGGCCCCGGCGGGCGACCTGTTCTCGCTCGGCGCCACGCTCTACCAGGCCGCCGAGGGCCGACTGCCGTTCCGCCGGGACACCCCGGTCGCGACGCTCACCGCGGTGCTGTTCGAACAGCCGCCGCCGATGACCCTGGCCGGCCCGCTGGCCCCGCTGATCGACGGCCTGCTGGCGAAGGACCCGAACGCCCGCCTCACCGGGGCGCAGGCGGCCGCCCTGCTCGCCGGGCAGCGGCCCCGGCAACCGCACCGGCCGGTGCCGCCGGCCCGGCCCGCGCACCCGCCGACCGCGCTCGCCACCCAGCCGGTCACCCCGCCGGTCACCCCGCCGACCCTCCCGGTCCGGCCGGGGGAACCGGTCCGGCCCCCGGCGACCGGCCGGCGGGAGCGCCTGCTCGCGTCCGTCCTGGTGCCGACCGGGCTGCTGGCCGTGTACGGCGTGTCGATGCTGCTCACCGGCGGCACCGTCAGCATCGCGGCCGGCGGGAACATGACCCCGCAGACGGTCGCCGCCATCAACCACGCGTCCGGGTCGGGCTTCCCGCTGCACTCCGCGCTCGGGCTCGACGACTTCCCCGGCACGGGCCGGGGCTTCCTGTTCATGCCCTGGCCGTGGCTGGTGCCCGCCGTACTCGCCCTGGTCTGCGCGGCCGTCCTGCCGTACCGCCCGTGGGGGCCGCTGCGCAGGTTCGGCTACCTCTGCGCCCTGCCGCTCCCGGCTGTGCTCGGCATCGTCGACGTCACCCTGCGCGCCCAGGACGCCGACGTCTTCCACACCCTGCCGCCCGCGGTGCAGGCGAACCTCACGCTGACCTTCGGGGCCGGCTGGTGGCTGCTGCACGCCGCCGCCGTGCTGACCCTGGCCGCCCTGATCTGGCAGCACGTCCGGACGGCACGCGCGAACCGGGCCTGACGGCGGCCGGGCCCCGGTCGTCCGCACAGCGACCGGGGCCCGGGCGTCGAACGCCTGACGGCTACTCCACCGTCACGCTCTTCGCCAGGTTCCGCGGCTTGTCCACGTCCCGGCCGAGGGCGACCGCCGCGTGGTAGGCGAGCAGCTGGAGCGGGATGTTGAGGAGCAGCGGGTCCAGCTCCGGCTCGCTCTTGGGGACCAGGATGCAGTGGTCGGCCAGCTTGTCCTCGGGCCGGCGGTGGGCGACCGCGATGACCCGGCCGGAGCGGGCCTTGATCTCGCCGAGGGTGGTGAGGTTCTTGTCGAGCAGCTCGTCGTCCGGGACGAGGGCCACGGTCGGCAGCTCGGGGCTGATCAGGGCCAGCGGCCCGTGCTTGAGCTCGCTCGCCGGGTAGGCCTCGGCGTGGACGTAGGAGATCTCCTTGAGCTTCTGCGCGCCCTCCCGGGCCACCGGGTAGCCGCGGACCCGGCCGATGAACATCATCCCGGCGGAGTCGGCGTACTCGGCCGCCAGCTTCGCGATCGCGTCGGACTGGTCGAGCACCTCGCGGATCTGGTCGGGCAGCGCCTGGAGGGCGGAGACGATCCGGCGGCCGTCGGCCGGCGAGAGGTCGTGGATCCGGCCGAAGTGCAGGGCGAGCAGGGCGAAGGCGACCACGGTGGAGGTGAAGGCCTTGGTGGAGGCGACGGACACCTCGGGCCCGGCGTGCAGGTAGATGCCGCCGTCGCACTCGCGGGCGATCGCACTGCCCACGGTGTTCACGACGCCGAGGACGCGGCCGCCCTTGCGCTTGATCTCCTGGACGGCGGCCAGCGTGTCGTAGGTCTCGCCGGACTGGCTGACCGCGACGTACAGGGTGTCGGCCTCGATCACCGGGTTGCGGTAGCGGAACTCCGAGGCGGGCTCGCTGTGGGCGGGGATGCGGGACAGCTCCTCGATCAGCTGGGCGCCCATCTCGCCCGCGTAGTAGGCGGATCCGCAGCCGAGGATCTTCACCCGGCGGATCTCGCGCAGTTCGCGGGCGTCCAGGTTGAGGCCGCCGAGGTGGGCGGTGCTGAACCGCTCGTCGAGCCGGCCGCTGAGGGTGCGCTCGACGGAGGTGGGCTGCTCGTGGATCTCCTTGAGCAGGTAGTGGTCGTAGCCGCCGGTGTCGAAGGAGTCGATCTCCCAGTCGACGGTGGACGGCTGGCGGTGGGTGGTGCGGGCGTCCGCGGTGAAGGTGCGGAAGCCGTCGGCGCGGACGGTGGCGAGCTCGCCGTCCTCCAGGTGCACCACCTGGCGGGTGTAGCGGACCAGGGCGGAGACGTCGGAGGCGGCGAACATCTCCTTCTCGCCGATGCCGAGCACGATCGGGCTGCCGTTGCGGGCGACCACGATGCGGTCGGGCTGCTCGGCGTCGAGCACCGCGATGCCGTAGGTGCCGACGACCCGGCCGAGCGCGGCGCGGACGGCGTCCTCCAGCTCGACGCCCTCGGCGGTGTGCGCGGCGATCAGGTGGGAGAGCACCTCGGTGTCGGTCTCGGAGCGGAAGACCGCGCCGTCGGCGGCGAGCTTGACGCGCAGCTCGTCGGCGTTCTCGATGATGCCGTTGTGCACGACGGCGATCCGCTCGGCGTTGTCCAGGTGCGGGTGCGCGTTGGCGTCGCTGGGCACGCCGTGGGTGGCCCAGCGGGTGTGGCCGATTCCGGTGCCGCCCTTGAAGCGGGCCGGCACGGCGGCGGCGAGGTCGGCGACCCGGCCCTTCACCTTGCGGAGCTTGATGCCGCCGGTGCGCCCGGCGACGGCGACGCCGGCCGAGTCGTAGCCGCGGTACTCCAGCCGGGCCAGTCCTTCCAGCAGGAAGGGGGTCGCGTCCTTGGGGCCGATGTAGGCCACGATTCCGCACATGCGTGGACTCCTCCAGTAAATAGCGAATGAACCCGGGGCTCAGCCGTAGACGATCCGGCGCAGCTGACGGGCCGAGAGCTCCGGCGCCGCGACGCGGCGGGCGGGCAGCTCCTCGGCGAGCCGGGCGAAGATCCGTTCGTTGGTGAGGCCGCGTGCCTGCAGCTCGCCGTGGCGGCGACGGACGTACTCCTCGGTGGTCTCGGAGAAGTACGCCAGCACCTCCGCCACGACCCGCGCCGCTTCCCGGGGCCCGAGCGGGCTGGTCCGGGAGAGGTGGGCGAGGAGGTCTTCGTGAGGGTGGGGTGAGCTCGGCACGAATGAGAACTCTAGGTCTCCCGGCGTGCCGAAGCCAAAGATCTTGCCCGAATTCGGGCAGGCTCGGCGACTTTCGGCCCGGGTAACCGCGCGGACCCCTGGCCGTCACCTTCCGGACAGGCTCTTGATGCCGCGCCGAGGGCGCCCGTAGCGTGACCCCCGCCACACGTACCCGAAGACCGGAGGGCTTGCTGATGTGCGGGATCACCGGATGGGTCGCCTTCGACCGCGACCTCACCGCCGAGCACGACGTCCTCGAGGCCATGACGGCCACCCAGGTCTGCCGCGGCCCGGACGCCGGCGGCGTCCACCTGGAGCCGCACGCCGCGCTCGGCCGCCGCCGCCCCGGCGCGGCCGGCACCGACGGCGGGGCGCGGCCGCTGTCCGTCGAGCACGACGGCCGCCCACTGGCCGTGCTCGCCCTCACCGGCGAGGTCCACAACCAGCGCGAACTGCGCGCGGAACTGGAGGCGGCCGGCCACCGCTTCCGCACCCGGGACGCCGCCGAGGTCGTGCTGCTCGGCTACCTGGAGTGGGGCGAGGGCCTGGCCGAGCGGCTCAACGGCGCGTACGCCTTCGCGATCTGGGACTCCCGGCACGAGGAGCTGCTGCTGGTCCGCGACCGGCTGGGCGTCAAACCGCTGCACTACCACCCCACCCCGGACGGCGTGGTGTTCGGCTCCGGGGTCAGGGCGGTGCTGGCCCACCCCGCGGTCCGCGCGGTGGTCGACCTGGACGGGCTGCGCGAACTGCTCTCCCTCACCCGCACGCCCGGCACCACCCCGTACCGGGGCGTCCACGAGGTCCGGCCCGGGCACCTGGTCCGGGTGCGCCGCGGCGGCGTCACGGAGCGCCGCTACTGGGGGCTGGAGGCGCGCGAGCACGTCGACTCCCTGGAGTCCACGATCGCCACCGTCCGGGCCCTGCTGGAGGACATCGTCCACCGCCAGCTCGACTCGGACCTGCCGCTCTGCTCACTGCTCTCCGGCGGCCTGGACTCCAGCGCCCTCACCGCCCTCGCCGCGGCGGCCCTGCGCCGGGCGGGGGCCGGCCCGCTGCGCACCCTCGCGGTGGACTTCACCGGCCGGGACGAGGACCTCCACCCCGACCCGGCCCGCTCGACACCGGACGGCCCGTACGCCCGGATGCTCGCCCGGCACGTCGGCGCCGAGCACGACGTGATCGCGCTGGACGCCGCCGAGCTCACCGAGCTGCGCCGCAGTCACGCCGTGCTGCGCGCCCGGGACCTTCCGGGCGGGCTCGCCGACCTGGACGCCGCCCTGCTGCTGCTCTTCCGCCGCGTCCGGGAGCGGGCCGCCGTCGCCCTGTCCGGCGAGGCCGCGGACGAGCTGTTCGGCGGCTACCCCTGGTTCCACGACCCGGCCGCGATCGCCGCCGACGACTTCCCCTGGGCCGCCCGGCTCGACGGCGGCCTGGCCGGCCCGGGCTCCGCCCCGCGCGAGCAGCTGCTCGACGCCGACCTGGTGCGCAAGCTCGACCTGGCCGGCCACCGCCGCACCCAGTACCGGGAGGCGCTCGCCGAAGTCCCGCACCTGCCCGCGGCCGACCCGGTGGAACGGCGGATGCGGGAGGTCTCGTACCTCAACCTCACCCGCTTCTCCGGTGTGCTGCTCGACCGCAACGAGCGGATGAGCCGGGCCGGCGGGCTGGAGGTGCGGGTGCCGTTCTGCGACCACCGGCTGGTCCAGTACGTCTTCAACACGCCGTGGGCGATGAAGACCTTCGACGGGCAGCAGAAGAGCCTGCTGCGCGCCGCCGTCCGGGACCTGCTGCCCGCCGAGGTCGCCGACCGGGTCAAGAGCGCGTACCCGATCACCGCCGACCCGCGCTACCCGCAGCTGCTGCGCGCCGACCTCGCCCGGCTCGCCGCCGAACGGACCTCCCCGGCACTGGAGCTGCTGGACCGGCGGCGGCTCGCCGACGCGCTCGCCCCCGACACCGACCCCGGGTCGGTGCGGCTGGGCGTCGACCTGGCGCTGGACCTCGACGTCTGGCTGACGGAGTACCGCGTGACGCTGGAGCTCTGACGCACCGTCCCCCCGCCCGAACGGCGGAACGCACGCCCGGCCCGCGGCGGACCCCTCCGTACGGGTGGTCCGCCGCGGGCCCCGCGCGCCGGGAGCCGTCCCGGCCCGCCGGGGCGTCCCGGCGATGCGGTAGCGTCGCCGACACCTCCCGAATGGCGGGCGATAACGCGGGATCGCGCTCCCGGTGCCGTCAGGATGGGAGCGAACCGTTCACCTCGATCCGCCGGGGGATCCCGTCATGCAGCCGCGAGTCTTCGCGATTCTCACCGCCGTGCTCCTGGGCGTCCTGGGCCTGGGCTCGGTGGCCGTCACCGACTGGAAGCCCGCCGCGGCCTCCGCCGCCCCGGCCGTCGCCGGTCCGGGCACGGGCGCCGGCACCGGCGCCCAGCCGGTCACGGCCGGCGCCGCGAGCGCCACCCCGACCGGCGACCCGGCGGTGTGGACCCGCTCGACGCTGCGCAACAAGATGATGGCCGAGATGGACGCCACCGACCCCGGTGTCGCCCTCGCCGACCTCGACCGGATCACCAAGGAGAAGCCGTACACCGTGCGCTTCTGCCACCCGATCGCGCACGAGCTCGGCCACGCGGCGGTCAAGCGCTTCAACGCCGACTTCCAGAAGGTCATCTCCTTCCCGCACGAGACCTGCGCGGCCGGCTACCTGCACGGCGCGGTCGAGGAGATGCTCAACGCCTCCACCCAGCCCGAGGTGGACCTGCTCAAGCTGTGCGCCCCCAAGAACAGCGGCCCCTGCATCCACGGCGTCGGCCACGGCACCATGTTCGTCGCCAAGCAGGACGTCGCCAAGGCCCGCGACCTGTGCAACAAGTTCACCAGCGACCAGAACCGGATCCGCTGCTCCGAGGGCCTGTTCATGCAGCTCTTCGGCCCGGACGAGGAGGACGAGCAGGCCAAGGCCAACCTGCCCGCCGACAAGCTCGCCCAGGACCCGCTGTACCCGTGCAAGGACCAGCCCTCGCTGTTCCAGTCCGCCTGCTTCTTCTACGCCCCGACCTTCTACCTGTCCTCGCACGACTACCCGAACCACCCCGAGGTCTACGCCGACGCGCTCAAGTGGTGCCTCAACGGCAAGGCCAGCGGCGGGGCGGTGGACTGCAGCCGCGGGGTCGGCTCCCGGACCATGAAGTACAACCTGGACCGCGAGGACTGGGCCGCCCAGCAGTGCGCCACCGCCGCCGACGGCTGGCAGCGCAAGGCCTGCGCGGAGGGGCTGGTCAGCTACTACACGGTCAACTACACCGACGGCGGCGCGGCCGGGCGGCTCTGCGCGAAGATCACCAACAAGGAGATGCAGGGCTACTGCCGCTCCGCGGGCGGGCTGTCCGCCTCCCTCGACTGATCGTCCCCGTCCCACCCTCCGGGCCCGCGCCGCACGGCGCGGGCCCGTTCCGTAGCATCTGCTGATCACGGTGCGCCGAGGACGCCGCGCCTCCCCCGGTCCCCCGGCCCCTGGAGCACACCCACATGACCTCCGACGACTTCCGCGGCGCCGCCCACGCCGCCGCCGACCTGGTCGCCGACTACCTCGCCGACCTGCCTGCCCGCCCGGTCTGGCAGCCGATGGACGACACCGCCCGGCAGGCCCTGCTCGACGCCCCGCTGCCCGCCGAGGGCCGCCCGCTCGCCGAGCTCGTCGAGGCCGTCGGGCAGGACGTCCTCCCCCACCCCATGGGCAACGGCAACCCGCGCTTCTTCGGCTGGGTCAACTCCGCACCCGCCCCCGCCGGGGTGCTCGCCACCCTCGCCGCCGCCGCGATGAACCCCAGCTCGGCCGGCGGCGACCACGCCGACGTCCACCTGGAGCGCGCCGTGGTCCGCTGGATCGCCGAACTGGTCGGCTTCCCGCACCCGGCCGGCGGCGGACTGCTCACCTCCGGCACCTCGGCGGCGACCATCGTCTGCCTGGCCGCCGCCCGCAACCGGGCCGCCCGCCGGGCCGGCCACGACATCCGCGAGGAGGGCCTGACCGGGCTGCCGCCGCTGGTCGGCTACGTCACCGGCGAGACCCACTCCTGCGTCCGCAAGGCCGCCGAGCTCCTCGGCCTCGGCAGCCGCCACCTGCGCACCGTCGCCACCGGCCCCGACGGGCTGCTCGACCCCGCCGACCTGCGCGCCGCCGTCGAACGCGACCGCGCCGCCGGACTACTGCCCTTCCTGGTGGTCGCCTCGGCCGGGACCGTCGGCACCGGCGCGGTGGACGCCTTCGACCCGCTCGCCGACCTCTGCCAGGAGCAGGGCCTGTGGCTGCACGTCGACGGCGCGTACGGCGCCTTCGGCCGGCTCGACCCCGCCATCGCCCACCGCTACGCCGGCCTGGAGCGCGCCGACTCGCTCGCCCTCGACCCGCACAAGTGGCTCGGCGTCCCGGTGGACTGCGGCTGCGCCCTGGTCCGGGACACCGACGAACTGCGCGGCACGTTCAGCCTCGTCCCGTCCTACCTGCGCGACGAGGCGGCCGGGGAGCTCGGCTGGTTCTCCGAGTACGGCACCGAGCAGACCCGCCCGTTCCGCGCCCTCAAGGTCTGGGCCACCATCGCCCACCGCGGCCGCACCGGCCTCGCCCGGGACATCGCCCGGTGCACCGCGCTCGCCCGTCGGCTCGGCGAACTCGTCGAGGCCGACGATGAGTTGGAGCTGCTCGCGGAGGTGCAGACGTCCATCGTGGCGTTCCGCCACCGGGCGCCCGGGCAGGACGCGGCGGCCCGCGACGCCCTCAACCGCGAGCTGCCGGTCGCCGTCCAGCGGCGCGGCCGGGTCTTCGTCACCGGCGCCCGGCTCGGCGGGCACGAGATGCTCCGCGCCTGCCTGCTCAACGCCGCGACCACCGAGGAGGACCTGCGCCTGCTGCTCGACGAGGTCCGGGCCGCCGCCCGCACGCTGCTGCCGTAACACCCCCGGACAGACCTTAACCAGCAGGTCACGGCCGGTTCGCGGACCGGAAACACCGAGCGGGCACGGTGGAGGGCATGGAGCACTCGAAGCCTTCCTTCCCCCGTGCCCCCCGCTGGCGCCGGGACACCGTCGAGCTCGCCGCGGTCTTCCTCTCCGTCACCGCGGCCGACCTGATCGCCAAGCTCGTGGTCGACGGCCCGGACGGCCCGGTCCTGCTGATCGGCTCGGCCGTCGCCCTGCTCGCCACCGCCCTGCTGCACTCCTGGTGGTCCCCCCACGGCCCGCCCCCGACCACGCTGTGGCGGGTCCGCACCACCGCCCTCGCCCACACCCCCGCCGCGCTCGCCGACCACCGGATCACCCTGCTCTCGCTCCACCGCCACCCCACGGCCGACGAGCTCTTCCTCCGGACCCCCCACTCCCTGGACCCGGCGGCCCTCACCGCCCTGCTCACCACCACCGGCCACACCGTCGAGGACACCCCGACCCGCATCGCCTGAACGGCCCGGGTGCAGTCCGGTTCAGGCCTCGACCTCGACGGCCGTACGAACCTCCGTGGTGCGCTTGGCCAGGTCGTCCGTGCTGGTCGTGCCCGACTCGTCGACGACCCCGCCGACCGTCGTCCCGTCCGCCCAGATGCAGATCGTCCGCTCCTCGCCGGGGACACCCACGACGGCGCAGTCCATCGCGCCGCCGAGCGGGCCGGCCGGGTAGTCCCGGCGGCTCCGGATCGGCTCGCTGTCCCTGGTCGTCCGGGCGCCCCAGTGCGCGCCGAACTGCCGGTCCAGCTCTTCCCGGGCGTCCGCGAAGCCGCCGGTCATCCCGACCACCCGGAGAGTGCTGCGACCCGATCCGACGGGGCCGTAGCCCGCCACCTCGACGTCCCGGTAACGGCTCAGCGCGGTGAGGTTCTGGTGCAGGCGCCAGCGCTCGGCCGTGATCTCGTCGGTGTCCGGCAACCGCTCCTGGTCGCCGATCCGGTCCGCCAGGGCGATCCGGTGCGAGGGCGGGGCGCCCGCGCCGGTGACGGCGGCGACGGTGAGCCCCGCGAACAGGGCCACGACCACGGCTCCGCCGATCCAGACCTTGCGGGACACCGTGCGGTACCAGGGCAGCGGGGCCACCGGCTCCAGGGTGTTGGCCCAGATCGCCCGGAGACCGGTGGGTCTCTCGGTCGGCTCTTCGTTCTCCATGTCCGCCATGTCATCTCATTCGCGTAAACAACAGCTCAACAGATCGCCGGATGATACGTCAGCACGCGAAGGGCCCGCACCCGCCTTCCGGGTCCGGCCAACGTTCACCGGGGCTTCCGTGCCCAGCCGCCCGGCGGACGCGCGCGCCCGGTCGGATGGGCCGACCGGACGACGGAACAGGGAGCGGGTGCGCAGCATGGATCGGCGGAGGTTCGCCGCGGCGGTGGCGGCGGGTGCGGTGGTGCCGGTGGTGGCCGGGGCCGGGCAGGCGCAGGCCGAGGGGACGGGCGGTCAGGAGGGCCTGCGGCGGCAGATGGTGAAGGCGCTGACCGGCGCGCTGGGCGACCGGGCGGCCGCCGAGGCCGAGGTGCCGCGGATCCTGGACGTCTGCTTCGACTGGGCGCCGCCGACGGTGGAGCCGGCGAAGGTCGACTTCCTGCTCGCCTACGCCTTCGGCAACCGCGCCCCGGCCGGCGGCGGGGACCCGGCCAAGGTGCGGTACGAACCGGGCCCGGTGAACCGGGAGTTGGCGGACACCGTGGCCAGGATCCACCGCCGCCGCAAGGTGCCGGTGTACGCCCAGTGGGAGATCGCCCACTTCCTGACCGACGTCCACGGGCTGACCGACGTCACCTCGATCGAACCGGTGGTCGCCCCGGACGGGACGATCACCTACCTGAGCACCTACGGCGTGGCCGCCCAGGTCGCCGCCGCCCGCAAGGGCCTGCCCGGCGGGATCGGCACCGCCGGGGTGGTCGGCTTCCGGGACCACGTGAAGCGCTGCGTGCTCACCACCCGGCTGGCCGGGATCGCCTCGGCGGGCGCCCCGACCGGGACGGCGATGCCGGGGACGTACGACCCGCGGTCCGGCCAGGCCTGGACCCGCAGCCGCGAGCTCTACCTGGTGCACGACATGGCGGCGCAGTGGCAGCTGCTGGAGCAGCGGCTGGTGGCGGCGGCGGGCGCCTGATCGGGCGCCCGCCGCTCCTTGGGCGGGTCGGCGGGCCGCTCAGCCCCGGTCGGCCGGCTGCACCACGCACACCGCGTTGCCCAGCATGCCGCCGAAGCCGCCGAGCAGCGCACCGGTGACGCTCTTGCAGGCGGCCGCCTCCTGGGGGGTCTTCGGGCCGTTGTTGCTGCTGGTGTTGATGCTGGTGTTGTTGTTGCCGGTGCTGCTGCCACTGCCGGCGGCGGCGGCCGCCGTCCCGGCGAGGGCGAGCGGTACGGCCAGCAGCAGGGCGCAACAGGCCGTGGCGAGTGCGGAGTTCTTCGCGAGCATGGGGGAGCCCCTTCGGATCGAGACGGGTTCGGCGGAAAGCCGAGCCATCCCTATCCGAAGGGGCTCCCGCGGTCACGGATCCTGGGCCATCCGTGAGCGTGTCCGCGTCAGCGCCCGGGCGTCACGGGGTGGGCCGCTCCACCGCCCGGATGGCGGCCGCGAGTTCGAGCACCCCGTGCTCCTTGAGCACCCCGTAGTGGTCCCCGGCCAGCTCCACCACGGTGGGCGGGGCGGCCGACCAGCCGGTGCTGCCCTCGATGAAGGAGTAGTCGTCGCCCGAGGCCTTGAAGACGGTCACCGGCGCCGCCAGCCGCCGCTCGGCCAGCTCGCGGAAGCTGTACTCGAACTCGTAGGTCTCGCCGACGATCCGGGTGATCCGGCGGATCACCTCCTCGTCCAGCGCGGGCAGCATCCGGTGCACCCCGGCGACGAACGAGGACTCGTCGACCGTCCCGGCCAGGCAGCGCTCCAGCTCGGGCCCGCTGATCGCCCCGGCGAACACCGAGAACAGGATGGTCACGTACGCCGGGTTGGCGTACGAGGACTCCCGTCCGTACTCCCGGCCGTCGGCCTGCCGGACCTCCGGATTGCCCGGGCAGATCAGCAGCAGCTGTTCCACCCGCTCGCCGGCCTGCTCCAGCTGCCAGGCCGCCTCGAAGGCGACCCGGGCGCCGAAGGAGTAGCCCCACAGGGTGTACGGGCCCTCGGGCTGCACCCGGCGCAGCTGGGCGAGGTCGGCGGCGGCCGTCTCCCGGATGGTGGCGTACGGCGTCTCGCCCTCGTTGATGCCGTGCGCCTGGACGCCGTAGAAGGCACGACCGTCGCTCGCCTCCCGGCCGAGCAGCCGCAGGTTCATCGGGTAGCCGCCCAGCCCGGGCCAGCAGAACACCGGCCGGCCCTGCTGCCCCGAAGCCCCCGACTCCCCCGACTCCCCCGACTCCCCCGGCTGCAGCGGGACCAGCCGTGAGGCCGGCGCACCGTCCGAGGCCGAGATCCGGGCCGCCAGGTCCGCCAGCTTCGGGCACTCGAACACCACCTGGAGCGGCAGCGAGGTCCCGAACTCCCGGTTGATCCGGTTGACCAGCGCCACGGCGGTCAGCGAGTTGCCGCCGGCGGCGAAGAACTCGTCGGTCACCGACACCTCCTCGTACGCGAGCGCCTGCCCCCAGGCCTCGGCCAGCCACCGTTCCCGCGCGGTGCGCGGGGCGACGAACTCGCCGCGCCCGCCGTCCGCGCGGACGGCCTCGGAGCCGGCCAGCGCCTTGAGGTCGACCTTGCCGTTCGCGGTGAGCGGCAGGGCGTCGACGATCAGCACCCGGTTGGGCAGCATGTAGTCGGGCAGCAGGGTGGCGAGTTCGTCCTTGATGATCTCGGCCGGGCCCTTCATGTGCACGGTGTCCTCGTGCATGCCCTCGCTGCCGATCTGCTCCTCGCTCACCTTCCCGCCGAGGAAGAAGTACGAGGCGCCGGTGGCGATGCCCGCCGCGTCGAGGATCTCGTCGATCCGGCGCGAAGCGGGCAGCGGGTGGCCGGACTTGGAGCTGTAGCCGGAGGACATGAAGCCCAGGCCCAGGCCGTTGCGCTGGAGGTGGTGCAGCTTCGTGCCGAGCGCGACGTACTCCAGCCAGTCCTCGGCGGCCCGGCTGACCGCGGTGATGCCGAACGCGGCCCGGGCGTACACGGCCTGGTTGATCGCGATCACCTGCCGGGACTCCACCACCTCGTCCGCGACCCCGGTCAACTCGCCGTCGGCGTAACGGTAGAGGCCGGCCGGCAGGCCGTCCACCCGGTCGCCGTGGGCCTGGACGTACAGCTCGGTGTGCTCCTCGGGGGCGAGGCCGCGGTTGCGGTCGACGGTGAAGCTGCCCAGGTAGTGGTCCTCCTCGGCGACGTCCAGCCGCGGCCGGACGGCCGGGTCGAAGCCCTGCGGGCGCACCTCCAGGCCGTACTCGGGCAGCACCTCCTCCAGCACGCCCAGCATGTGCCCGGTCTCGAACTCCAGCACCTCGCGGATGTTGTCCTTGTACACCGGCTCGATCGCCGCGGTCCGCCCGGAGAAGTGCAGCGTCAGGTACGGCTCCGGGCGGGCGTCGGCGGCGCCGACCCTGATCAGGGTGTGCTCGACCGGGTGGTAGTAGTACATCCCGGCGGCCAGCCCGTCCAGGCCGCCGGTCTCCAGGTACAGCTGGGTCGCGTAGAGCGCGCCGGGCGAGGCGTAGGCGTACTTGGGCAGCAGCCGCTCCTCGCTGTGGAACTGGCCGAACCAGCGCAGGATCCGGCCGAGTTCGGGGAAGCTCAGCAGGCCGAGCTCGCGGCCGAAGGGGCCGGCCGGGCGGGGGGCGAGCAGCGCGGTGAGGTCGTCCCGGGTGACCGGGCCGCCGTCGTAGAAGCGGTAGGTCTTGCGGGCGAAGACGGCCCGCCGCTGGGTCCCGCTCTCGCGCCGGCCGGGCAGTTCCACCTTCTCCCGGCCCGCCAGCTGGGCCGGGGCCCGCACCCCGGGGTCGGACAGCTGGGCCCGGACCTGGAGCCGGCTGGCCTTGGACTGGTGGTGGCCGCCGTGGTTGCCCTGGTCCATCAGGGCGGCCTCGCGCGGGTTCAGTTCGACGCAGGCGACCAGGTTCTGGTGGCCGGTGCGCCCGTCGGCGGTGACCACCGCGGCCGAGCGGCGGACCCAGGTGTGCTCCTCGATCGCCCGGGCGATCTCGTCCAGCTCGACCCGGTAGCCGCGCAGCTTGACCTGGTTGTCGACCCGGCCGGCGAACTGGAGGGTGCCGTCCGGGTTCCAGTGCACCAGGTCGCCGGTGCGGTACAGCTTCTCGGCCGGGGCGAACGGGGAGGGCACGAACCGCTCGGCGGTCAGCTCCGGCCGGTGCAGGTAGCCGCGGGCCAGCTGGACACCGCCGATGTACAGCTCGCCGACGTCCCCGAGGCCGACCGGGGCCAGCCGTTCGTCCAGGACGTAGCACTGGGTGTTGTCGACCGGCCGGCCGATCGGCACCGAGCCGGCGCCGTCGCCCAGCGCGGCCGGGTCGACCAGGTGGGCGGTGGCGTTGATGGTGCACTCGGTCGGGCCGTACAGGTTGACCAGCGCGGCCCCGGGCAGGGCGGCGGCCAGGTCGCGGGCCAGCCGCAGCGAGAGCGCCTCGCCGCCGGAGAACAGGCCGGTCAGGCCGGTGCAGTCGGTGAAGCCCTCGGTGTCCAGCAGGGCCTGCAGCAGCGTCGGCACGCACTGCAGGGCGGTCACGCCGTACCGGCGCACGGCGGCGACCAGCGCCTCCGGGTCCCGGTACAGCCCGGGCGTGCCGGCCACCACCCGGGCGCCGACGGCCGGGGCGAGGATCTCCCACTGGGCGGCGTCGAAGCTCATCGGGGTCTTCTGCAGCACGGTGACCCCGGGGGCGAGGTGCCCGGCGGTGTGCAGCCAGCGCAGCTGGGAGACCACCGCCCGGTGCTCGATCTGCACGCCCTTGGGGCGGCCGGTGCTGCCGGAGGTGTAGATCACGTAGGCCGTCGACTCCGGCTGCGCCCACTCCTCGGGCTGCCCGTGCGCCTCCGTCCGCTCGTGCGCAGGCGGCTGCCCGTGCGCCGACGGCGCCTCCTCGACGGTGAGGACCGCGGTGCCGGCCGGCAGCAGCCCGGCCAGCCGCTCGCGCAGGTGCTCCTGGGTGAGGACGATCCGGGTGCCGCTGTCCTCGATCATGTAGCGGAGCCGGTCCTCCGGGTACTCGGGCGACAGCGGCAGGTAGCCGGCCCCGGCGTACAGGACGCCCCAGGCCCCGGCGACCAGCTCCACCGAGGGCTCGACGTACAGGCCCACGCAGTCGTCCGGGCCCGCGCCCAGCGCGCGCAGCCGCGCGGCCAGCCCGCGGGCGCGTTCGGACAGCTCCAGGAAGGTGAGGCGGCCGTGCTCGCCGACGACGGCCGGGGACGCGGGGCGGGTGCGGGCCTGCCGGTCCAGCAGACCGGTCAGCGCGGTGCCGACGGGTGCCCGGCGGGCGTGCGGGAGGCGGGTGGCGGGGTTGGCGGGGGTGCCGCCGGTGGCGGTGGTGGTGGCGGTGGCGGCGAGGTCGGTGTTGCGCATGGGAGAGCCTTCGGTGCGTGGACGTACGGACCCCGGCGGACCTGCTCACCAGGAGCGCCGGGTACGGACTCCACCGTCGGCCGCCCGCCGTCCCGACCGCATGAGGCACCGGTCTGGACCTGTGCCGGATCCGTCCCGGCGGGACGCCCGTGCGCGGTCGGGCATTCGTGCGTTCACGATCACGTAACCGGCCGGAAGCGAGCCGTCGGTAGCGTCGGACCCATGACGGCACCCCGCACCCGCCCCGAACGGCTCTGGCACCGGCCCTTCCGCAGGTCGAACCGCAGGTGCGCGGCGCCCGACGCCCAGTCCACCCGGCCGCCCGCGCACCCCGGCGGCCCGCACCGGCCGACCCGCGGCCACGCCGCCCCGGCCGCTCCGGCCGCTCCGGCCGCTCCGGCCGCAGAGGTGTCCCGGCTGTCCCTGCCGGACGGGACCGAGCTGCTGCTGCGCCCGGCCGGCCCGGCCGACAAGGCGGCGGCCCTGGCGATGCACGAGCGCTGCTCCCCCGCCGCGCTGCGGCTGCGCTACCACGGGCCGGTCCGCGACGCCGACCGCTACCTGGAGCACCTGCTGGACCCCCGGCACGGCCGCAGCCTGGTGGTGGTGGCCCCGGACGGGCGGGTCATCGCCCTCGGGCACCTGATGTGGGACGAGGACGAGGCGGAGCTGGCCGTGCTGGTCGAGGACACCTGGCAGCGGCAGGGGCTCGGCCTGGCCCTGCTCCGGCGGCTGACCGCGCTGGCCCGGGCGGCCGGGATCGGCGCGGCGTACGCGGTGACCCAGGCCGCCAACACCGGGCTGATCGCCGCGATGCGCCGGCTGGCGGCGCCGCTGGACTTCCACTGCGAGGACGGCACCCTGGTGATCACCGCCACCCTCGCCGCCGGGGCCGCGCCCGCCACCGCCTCCGCACCCGTTCCGGGCCGCTGATCATTTCTTCACGACATCCTTACCGGCTGCTCCGGGAACCCGGGGCAGCCGGTACGGCGTCCTTCCCCGCAGCAGGGGTCCCTCCGTACACCGCCCTCCTTGACGGGCCGTCAGCAGCCCCGGCAGCGGCGTCGCAGCTGGCGGCATGGGGTCCGGATCGTCCGGCCGGGCTACGGAGTCGGTAGGCTGGCCCCGTCCCCGCCGCCCGACGGCCCGTTATCCGGCCGACAGGTGGTGCCGCAGCAAGGAGGAACCACTGAGCATGGCAGGCACCGAATCGGAGCCCACAGGCGCACGCGACGCCTCGCTGCCGGCCCGCGCCAAGATCGCGGTCACGGCCGGCAAGGTCGCCGCCGCCGTGTCCCGCAAGGCCGGTCGCGGGAGCGGCTCGGTGATCGGCGGCAAGGTCGCCCTCAGGCTCGACCCCGACCTGCTCGCCACCCTCGCCGACCACCTCGACGTCGTCCTGGTCAGCGCCACCAACGGCAAGACCACCACCACCCGCCTGATCGCCGAGGCGCTGCGCGCCGCCGGCCCGGTGGTCTCCAACGCCCTCGGCGCCAACATGCCGGCCGGCATCACGTCCGCCCTGGCCGGTGGCTCGGAGGCCCGCTTCGGCGTGATCGAGGTCGACGAGAAGTACCTGGCGACGGTCGCCCGCGACACCCACCCCAAGGCGATCGCCCTGCTCAACCTCTCCCGCGACCAGCTCGACCGCGCCGCCGAGACCCGCATGATGGCGGAGAAGTGGCGCGAGGGCCTCCAGGACACCGAGGCCGTGGTCATCGCCAACGCCGACGACCCGCTGGTGACCTGGGCCGCCTCCTCCTGCAAGAAGGTGGTCTGGGTGGCCGCCGGACAGGCGTGGAAGGAGGACGCCTGGTCCTGCCCCGCGTGCGGCGGCGTGATGCAGCGCCCCGGCGACGACTGGTTCTGCCAGGACTGCGGCTTCCGGCGCCCCAACCCGCACTGGGCGCTCCAGGGCACCCACGTGATCGACCCGCAGCGCGGCGCCTGGCCGATCCAGCTGCAGCTGCCCGGCCGGGCCAACCTGGCCAACGCCACCAGCTCGGCCGCCGTCGCCGCCGTGTTCGGCGTCTCCCCGCAGGTCGCCCTGGAGCGGATGCGCTCGGTGTCCGCCGTGGCCGGCCGCTACGACGTGGTGCAGTACCAGGGCCGGGACATCCGGCTGCTGCTCGCCAAGAACCCGGCCGGCTGGCTGGAGACCTTCTCGCTGATCGACGGCCCGCCGGCCCCGGTGATCCTCTCGGTGAACGCCCTCGACGCCGACGGCACCGACACCTCCTGGCTGTGGGACGTCGACTACGAGCGGCTCGCCGGGCACCCGATCTTCGTGATGGGCCAGCGCAAGCTGGACCTGGCCGTCCGCCTGGAGGTCGCCGGGCTGCAGTTCCACGTCGTGGACACCCTGGAGCAGGCCGTCCGGATGGCCCCGCCCGGCCGGATCGAGGCCATCGCCAACTACACCGCCTTCCAGCAGCTGCGGAAGGTCGTGGCCGGCTGATGCCGCGCCCGCACACCAGTCTTTTCGTGACGGAAGGCCTTCGAGGATGAGTGAGAGCAGCCTGCGCGTGGTCTGGGTCTACCCGGACCTGCTCAGCACCTACGGCGACCGCGGCAACGCCCTGGTCGTGGAGCGCCGGGCCCGCCAGCGCCATCTCAACGTGACCCGGATCGATGTCCGCTCCGACCAGGCGATCCCCACCAGCGGGGACATCTACCTGATCGGCGGCGGCGAGGACCGCCCGCAGCGACTGGCCGCCGAGCGGCTGCGCGCCGACAGCGGCCTGGTGCGGGCCGCCGAGAACGGCGCGATCATCTTCGGCGTCTGCGCCGGCTTCCAGATCATGGGCCACGAGTTCGTCAACGACCTCGGCGAGCGCGAGCCGGGCCTCGGCCTGCTGGACGTCTGGACCACCCGGGGCGAGGGCGCCCGCTGCGTCGGCGACGTGCTCGCCGACGTGGACCCGCGGCTCGGCCTGCCGCAGCTGACCGGCTTCGAGAACCACCAGGGCGTCACCCACCTCGGCCAGGGCGTCCAGCCGTTCGCGAACGTCACCGTCGGCCGCGGCAACGGCACCGGCGACGGCACCGAGGGCGCCTGGCGGGACACCGTCTTCGGCACCTACCTGCACGGCCCGGTGCTGGCCCGCAACCCCGCCGTCGCCGACATGCTGATCCGGCTGGCCCTGGACGTCAACGCCCTGCCGCCGGCCGACACCACCTGGTACGACGCGCTGCGCGCCGAGCGCATCGCCGCCACGGCGCGCCCCGCGTAGTACCCACGCAGTGCCCGGGGAGTGACCACGTGGGACCCGCGTGGGACCCACGTGGTCACCCACCCCTCACGACGCACCCCGCGTCGTACGACCGGGCCGCCCCGCCCGGGTGCCCGCGATGCGGTCATCCGGCCCACGGGCGGCCCCGGACGTACGACAATGGGGCTGCCGGCTGCACACCCTCCTCGGCAGCAGGCTGCAATTCCGCGCGGGGGCGCCGACGGCGCCGCTCCCGCGTCGGCTCCTGCCCGGCCGGACCAGGGGTCGTATGCTCGACTTCACGGCCGTTTTCGGATGCTCTGTCCGGATCCGGCCGGTGCTTCACCCCGAGGCAACCTCCCCGTCACCCCGGTGGGGAAGGCCTCGTCGCGGTGACGGCTCGTCGTCCCAGCCTGTAGTCCGGCCGTTCCTCGGTTCTGCTCGGGAGTTGCAAAGCTAATGCGTATCGGAGTGCTGACCAGCGGCGGTGACTGCCCCGGCCTGAACGCGGTGATCCGTTCCGTGGTCCACCGGGGGGTGGTCGACCACGGCGACGAGATCATCGGGTTCGAGGACGGTTGGCGCGGTTTCCTGGAAGGGCACCACCGCCCCCTGACCCTCGACTCGGTGAGCGGCATCCTGGCCCAGGGCGGCACCATCCTCGGGTCCTCCCGGGTGCAGCCGAGCCACCTGCGGGACGGCGTCGAGCGGGCCAAGAAGTACTGCTCCGACCTCGGCCTGGACGCCGTGATCCCGATCGGCGGCGAGGGCACCCTCAAGGCCGCCAAGCTGATGAGCGACGCGGGCCTGCCGATCGTCGGCGTGCCCAAGACCATCGACAACGACATCGCCGCCACCGACGTGACCTTCGGCTTCGACACCGCCGTCTCGGTCGCCACCGAGGCCCTGGACCGGTTGAAGACCACCGCCGAGTCCCACCAGCGGGTCATGGTCGTCGAGGTCATGGGCCGGCACACCGGCTGGATCGCGCTGAACGCGGGCATGGCCGCCGGCGCGCACGCCATCGTCGTCCCGGAGCGCCCCTTCCACATCGAGAAGCTCACCGCCGTGGTCCGCGAGCGCTTCGACCGGCAGAAGAAGTTCGCCATCGTGGTCTGCGCCGAGGGCGCCAAGCCCGAGCCCGGCACCATGCACTGGGAGGAGGGCAGCAGGGACATCTACGGCCACGAGCGCTTCACCGGCATCGCCACCCAGCTCTCCCGCGAACTGGAGCACCGCCTCGGCAAGGAGGCCCGCCCGGTCATCCTCGGCCACACCCAGCGCGGCGGCACCCCCACCGCCTACGACCGGGTGCTCGCCACCCGCTTCGGCTGGCACGCCGTCGAGGCCGTCCACAAGGGCGCCTTCGGGCACATCACCGCCCTCCAGGGCACCGACATCAACCTGGTGCCGCTGGCCGAGGCCGTCGCCGAGCTCAAGACCGTCCCGCAGGAGCGCTACCAGGAGGCCGAGACGGTCCTCTGACCGCCGCCCCTCCCGCCCGTTCCGGAGCCCCCGGCAGCCGCCGGGGGCTCCCGTGCGCCCGGCGGGCGTTCCGGCCACCGCCCCGTTAGCGTGGGCCCCAGGAGCCCTCCCCGGAAGGACGACGCATGGAGATCCTGGCGTACGGCGTGCAGGCCGACGAACGGCCGCTGCTGGAACGGGCCTTCGCCGGCCGGCACGCACTGCGCTGCCTGGACGTGTTCCTCGACCGCGACACCGCCCCGCTCGCCGCCGGCCACCCCGCCGTCAGCAGCAGCGTCAACGCCGTCCTCGACGCCGACACCCTGGCCGTCCTCGCCGCCGGCGGCACCGAGCTGATCGCCCAGCGCTCCACCGGCTTCAACAACATCGACCTCGACGCCGCCGCCGACCTCGGCCTCACCGTCGCCCGGGTCTCCCACTACAGCCCGTACGCCGTCGCCGAACACGCCTGGGCGCTCGCCCTCGCCGTCAACCGCCGCCTCACCCGCGCCGCCACCCGCACCCGGGAGTTCGACTTCCGCCTCGACGGCCTGCTCGGCCGCGACGTCCACGGCATGACCGTCGGCGTGATCGGCACCGGCAAGATCGGCGAGTGCTTCACCCGGATCGCGGCCGGCTTCGGCACCGAACTCCTCGGCTGGGACATCGCCGAGAACCCGGCCTGCCGCGAACTCGGCATGCACTACACCGAGTTGCCCGAACTCCTCACCCGCGCCGACCTGGTCAGCCTGCACGTCCCGCTGCTCCCGGCCACCCACCACCTGATCGACACCGCCGCCCTGGCCCGGATGAAGGACGACGCCATCCTCGTCAACTCCAGCCGCGGCGGCCTGATCGACAGCGCCGCCCTGGTCGAGACCCTGCGCGCCGGACGCCTCTCCGGCGTCGGCCTGGACGTCTACGAGGAGGAGACCGGCGTCTTCTTCACCGACCGCTCCGTCCAGGGCATCACCGACGACGTCCTCGCCCGCCTCGTCACCTTCCCCCAGGTCCTGGTCACCAGCCACCAGGCCTACTTCACCCGCACCGCCGTCGGCCAGATCATCGACGCCACCGCCCGCAACATCGACGACTACGCCGCCGGCCGCACCAACGAGAACACCCTCGTCCCCGGGCCCTGACCGAAGGGGGCGGAGGGGTCTGCTAGCGTCCCGCGCATGATCAAGACCGTGCCGTTCACCGGCGGCGAGAAGGAAAGCCTGCACACGGCCCTGGACCGGCACCGGGACGTGGTGGTGTGGAAGGTCCAGGGCCTGGACGACGAGCAGTTGCGGCGGCCGATGACGCCGTCGGGGACGAGCCTGCTGGGCCTGGTCAAGCACCTGGCCGGCGCCGAACTCGGCTGGTTCCGGGAGACCTTCGGCCGGGAGACCGGGCCGCTGCCGTTCGACCTCGACGCGGACGAGAGCTCCGACATGCGGATCGAGCCGCACGAGTCGACGGCGGAGGTGCTGGCCTTCTACGCCCGCGCCCGGGCCGCCGCCGACGAGGTGATCGGGGAGCTCGACCTGGAGTCCACCGGCACCTCCTGGTCGGGCCGGACGGTCTCGCTGCGCTGGGTGCTCATCCACATGGCCACCGAGACCGCCCGGCACGCCGGGCACCTGGACATCCTGCGCGAACTCACCGACGGCGCCACCGGGGACCACGACCGGAGCTGACCGGAAGCGACCCCGGCCCCGGCCCGCCTACTCGGCCGGGGCCAACTCCGCCGCCAGCTGCCGCAGTTCGTGCCCGTACTCCGGGTTGGCGAGGGCCGCCGCGAACTGCGCCCGCAGGTAGGCGGCGGGGTTGCCGGTGTCGTACCAGGTGCCGGCGATGACCTGCCCGTACACGGCGCGGCGGGCCGCGTAGGCGTTGATGGCGTCGGTCAGGTAGACCTCGTCCTCGGGCTTCTCGTGCCAGCGGCGGGTGAGTTCGCGCAGTTCGTCGACGATGCCGGGGGTGATGACGTACCCGCCGATGGCGGCGTACCCGGAGGGGGCGTCGGCCGGCTTGGGCTTCTCGACCAGGCCGGTGATCCGCAGCGACCCGCCGCCGAGGTCCTCCTTCACCACCGGGACGCCGTAGCGGTAGGAGTCCTCGGGCGCCATCGGCATCAGCGCCAGCACCGGCGCGTTGGTCTGCTCGAACGCCCGGATCAGCTGCTGCGCCCGGGGCACCTCGGCGACGAACACGTCGTCCGGCCAGAGCACCAGGCAGGGCTCGTCCCCGAAGTGCCGGGCGGCGTTGAGCACCGGGGTGCCGTTGCCGTAGGGGCCGTGCTGGTAGAGGTAGCTGATGTGCCCCTTGCGGGACAGCTCCCCGACCTCCTCGACCGCGTCCGCGAACGCCGCCTTGCCGTCCCGGCGCAGTTGCTCGACCAGCACCGGGTTGGGGCGGAAGTGCTCCTGGATCAGGCCCTTGTCGCCGTTGACGACGATGGTGATGTCGGTGATGCCGCTCTCGATCAGCTCGCGCACGGTGTGCTCGATCACCGGCTTGTCGCCGACCGGCAGCATCTCCTTCGGGGTGGCCTTGGTCAGCGGCAGCAGGCGGGAGCCCAGCCCGGCGGCGGGGATGACGGCACGGCGGATGGTCCTGGGGGCCATGTGATGCTCTCTCATGTCGATGGTGCTGAGCCGCAGTTGAGCGGCACCGCGACCGACGCTACCAAGGATCACTCCATGATCATTACCGCCCGCCGGGAAGCGGCGGACACCACCGCCGCCCCCGCACCGGCCGTTCACCCGGGCCGGGTAGAGGCCGTTTCCCCGGCCTCCTCCATGGCCTCCTCCACGGCCCCCTCCCCTGCCGTTTCCCCGGCCACTCCCCCCGCTGGCCGTACCGCCGGCCGCACCGCCAGGGCCAGCAGCGCGAGCCCGGCGAACAGTGCGGCGGCGATCAGCCCGTTCACCTGCAGCCCGGCCGTGAACGCCGAGCGCGCGCCGCGCAGCAGCGCGGCGCCCTGCTCGGCGGGCAGGTGCCGGGCCGCCTCGACCGCCGCGGCCGGCGAGTCGGGGCCGCCGCCCGTGCGGTCGCGGTAGACCGCGACGGCGACGGTGCCGAGCACCGCGAAGCCGAGCGAGCCGCCGAGGTAGTTGCCGGTCTCCGACATCGCCGCCGCCGAGCCCGCCCGCTCCGGCGGCACCGAGTCGAGGACCAGCCCGGTGCCCAGGGCGAACAGCGGCCCGGTGCCGAGCGCCAGCACCGCGATGCCGGTCATCACCAGCGGCAGCGAGCCCGCACCCCCGTCCACGGCGACCAGCAGCAGGGCGCCCAGCGCCGAGAGCGCCAGGCCGCCGGCGATCGCGGTGGTCGGCCGCACCCGGCCGAGCAGCCGCGGCGCGGCCAGGGTGCCGGCCGCCACCGCCAGGCCCATCGGCGCGAACAGCACGGCCGAGGCGAACGGCGAGCGGCCCAGCACGCTCTGGAGGTACTGGGTGACCAGCAGTCCGGTACCGGCCATCGCCGTCCCGGCCAGCACCAGCGAGACCAGCACCGCCGCGAACGGCCGGTTGCGCAGCAGCCGCAGGTCCAACAGCGGCTGCTCCAGCCCCCGTTGACGCCGGACGAAGAGGTAGCCGACGCCGGTGCCGAGCAGCAGGGCGGCCACCGGGACGCCGGTCGCGCCCCCGACCGGCAACTGCTTGACGCCGTACAGCACCAGCAGCACCGCCGCCAGCGACAGCCCGACCCCGGCCGGGTCCGGCCGCCCCACCTCCTCGCCACGGAACTCGGGCAGCAGGAACGGCCCGGCGGCCAGCAGCAGCGCCATCGCCGGGACGGCGGCCAGGAACACCGACCCCCACCAGAAGGACCGGAGCAGCAGTCCGGCCAGCACCGGCCCCAGCGCACCGCCCGCGAACTGGCAGGTCGCCCAGACGGCGACGGCCCGTCCGCGCTCGCGGTCGTCCCGGAACATGTTCGTGATCAGCGCCAGCGTGGACGGCGCCAGCGTGGCCCCGGCGACGCCCAGCAGGGCCCGGACCACGATCAGCATCAGCGGGTCGACCGCGAGGGCGGCGACCACCGACAGCACCGCGAAGGCCGCCGCGCCGATGAGCAACAGGCGTCGACGGCCGATCCGGTCGCCCAGCGTGCCCATGGTGATCACCAGCCCGGCCACCATCAGCCCGTAGCCGTCGCTGATCCACAGCTGTTCGACGGCGGAGGCGCCCAGGTCCGCGCTCAGCCTCGGCAGGGCGAGCAGCAGCGCCGTCATGTCCATCGCGACCACCAGGGTCGGCAGCATCAGCAGGGCCAGCCCCAGCCGGGCCCGGTCGGCTCTCATCGCGTGCTCCTCGTCGTCTCTCGTCGCGGGTTCCCCGCACCGGTCGGTCGGAGCGGCCGGGGACTTCTTGACGTCGGAGCACCGGGGGACGGAAAGAGGCCCGGGGGACGGGAAGAGACCCGACGGATGGGAGAGACCCGAGGGGGGCGACGAAACCCGTGGGAGATTTCTCCGACGGGGATGTCAAGACGGCGGCCCCGGCTCCGACCGTACGGTCGAGGGGCCCGCACGGGGCCCGCCCACGACGAGGAGGACGCGATGAAGTTCCTGATCAGCCTGCACATCAACCCGGCCGTGCTGGACGCGCTGACCGACGAGGAGAAGGCCGCGATCGGCGCCGGGCACGGCGCGTTCATCGAGGAGTTGAAGGCCTCCGGCGAACTGATCCTCACCCAGGCGCTGGTCGACCCGTCGCAGGCCGCCGTGGTCACCGTCCGGGACGGCCGGCCGGTGGTGACCGACGGCCCGTACCTGGAGGCCAAGGAGTTCCTGGGCGGCTTCTACCTGCTCGACTGCGACAACAAGGAGCGGGCCGTCGAACTGGCCGCGCGGATCCCGGACGCGGCGATCGAGGGGCTGGGCGTCGAGGTGCGCCAGGTGATGTTCTCCGACGGACACTTGGAGGCATGACGGCACCGGACTTCGAGGGCCTGCTGCGTGAACTCACGCCGCAGGTCCTCGGCACCTTGGTACGACGGTACGACCGCTTCGAGGGCTGCGAGGACGCCGTCCAGGAGGCCGTCCTCGCCGCCACCGTGCAGTGGCCCGAGGAGGGCGTACCGGACAACCCGCGCGGCTGGCTGGTGACGGTCGCCTCCCGGCGGCTGGTCGACCGGATCCGCAGCGACCGCGCCCGCCGCGAGCGCGAGCACGCGACCACGGCCGCCGAGGTGCTGCCCGAGGACGTGCCGGACACCGACGACACCCTGGTGCTGCTGTTCCTGTGCTGCCACCCGGCGCTCACCGCCGCCTCCCAGACCGCGCTCACCCTGCGCGCCGTCGGCGGCCTGACCACCGCCGAGATCGCCCGCGCCTTCCTGGTGCCGGAAGCCACCATGGCGGCCCGGATCAGCCGGGCCAAGCAGCGGATCCGGGCCGCCGGCAGCTCCTTCGCCCTCCCCGAGGGCGCCGAGCGCGAGGAACGGCTGCGGGTCGTCCTGCACGTGCTCTACCTGATCTTCAACGAGGGGTACACCGCCTCCTCGGGCAGTGAGCTGCACCGCACCGACCTCGCCCAGGAGGCCGTCCGGCTGGCCCGGATCGTGCACGCCCAGCTGCCCGAGGACTCCGAGGTGACCGGGCTGCTCGCCCTGATGCTGCTCACCCACGCCCGCCGGGCCGCCCGCACCACCGCCACCGGCGACCTGGTCCCGCTGGCTGAACAGGACCGCACGGGCTGGGACCGCCCGCTGCTCGACGAGGGCACCGCCCTCGCCAAGGCCGCCCTGGCCGGCCCCGCCCTGGGCCCGTACCAGCTCCAGGCCGCCATCGCCGCCACCCACGCCGACGCCGCCACCGCGGACCGGACCGACTGGGCCCAGGTGCACGCGCTCTACCTGATCCTGGAGCGGATCGCCCCCAACCCGATGGTCACCCTCAACCGCGCCGTCGCCCTCGCCGAGCTGAACGGCCCGCGGGCCGGCCTCGACCTGCTCGCCACCCTGGACGGCGACCGGCGCCTGGCCGACCACCACCGGCTGCTCTCGGTCCGGGCCCACCTGCTGGAACGCTCCGGCGACCGGGCGGCCGCGTACGACCACTACCGCCGCGCGGCCAAGGCCACCGCGAGCCTCGCCGAGCAGCGCTTCCTGGAGGCCCGGGCCCGCCGCCTCCAGCCCTGACGCACTCCTGCGGCGCCGACCCGCTCTACAACCCTGTCCCGCCCTACGACCCTGCGACGCCCTACAGCCCCAGCGCCGTCCGGTACCAGGGCGCCGCCCCGGCGAGGCGGGCCAGCGGGCCCGGGCCGGGCGGGCAGGCGGCAAGGCGCCAGACCGCGTCGCTGCGGTACCAGTGGTCGCGGGCGACCATGGCGAACTGGCGCTCGGAGACCGGGCCCGGCGCGGCGGCGAGCCGTCGGCGGCACTGCGCCCAGGACAGCGCCGGGCCGTCCTGGGCGGGCAGCAGGCCGAGCCCGGCGAGGGCGTCGAGCAGCTCGCCGCTGCGGACCGGTTCCGGGTGGGCCGCGTGGTGGACGCCCGTCACCCGCTCCGGGGCGTCCAGGGCCAGCCCGGTGATCAGCCGGGCCAGGTCGGTCCGGTCCACCAGGGAGAGCCGGGCCGCGCCGCCCGCCCAGCGGCCCGGGACCCTGCGGGCCAGCTCGGCCAGCGCGGGCACCACCCAGCGGTCGCCCGTCCCGGTGACCAGGGCCGGGCGCAGCACCGCGGCACCGGCGGCCAGGGCGTGCCCCTCCCCGAGCAGCCGGGTGCGGCTGGCCGCCGACAGCGGCGCGGTCGGCGCCCCGCCGACCCCGAGGTCCGTGTGCGGGCCCCCGCCGTACACCGCCGTGGTCGACAGGTGGACGATCCGCCCGATCCCGGCCCGGGTGGCCGCCGCCATCAGGGCCGCCGTGCCCTGGTCGTTCACGGCCGCGCACTCCTCCTCGCCGCCGGCGACCCGGGAGGCGAGGTGGAGCAGCACCCCCGCGCCCGCACACAGCCCGTCCAGTGCGGAACGGTCGGCGAGGTCGCCGGGAACCCAGGCGGTGTGCCCGTCCGCGACGGGCTCCCCGCGCACCAGGGCCCGCACCGGCACGCCGCGCGCCGCGAGGGCCTCCCGTACGGCCGATCCGATGAACCCGGTGGCCCCGGTGAGCGCGACCACGGGCCGCTGTGCCGCCGCCATGCCTGATTCCTCCCTGCCGACCGGCCGGTCAGTCTAGCGACGCCCGGCCCACCCGAACCCTCGCCCGACACCGCCCCGCCCACCGCCCCGCCCACCGGCCGGGCCACCCGTACGGAGGGGGCGGCGGCACGCCCGGGGTAAGGCCCACCTAGGCTGTATGCCAAGCAAAACGGGCGAACCGGACCCCCAGCGGGGACCACAATGACGGAAAGCGGGACCCGCCGATGGGCGACGGAATGTCAGGAATGCACCACCACGGCGGGATGACCCCACTAGGCCCGTTCACCCTCTCCAACGTCTGGACCTGGTCCCCGGACTGGGTGTTCCTGCTCGGCGGCCTGGTCGCGCTGGCGCTGTACCTGACCGGCGTGGTCCGGCTGTACCGGCGCGGCGACCGCTGGCCGATCGGTCGGGTCATCGGCTGGGTCGCGGGCGTCGCCAGCCTGCTGCTGGTCACCTGCAGCGGGCTGAACGACTACGGCATGGTGCTGTTCAGCGCGCACATGATCCAGCACATGGTGCTGTCCATGCTGACGCCGATCCTGCTGCTGCTCGGCGCCCCGATCACGCTGGCGCTGCGCGCGCTGCGCCCGGCGGGCAAGGGCCGGCCGCGCGGTCCGCGCGAGCTGCTGGTGGCGCTGCTGCACAGCCGGTACGTCCGGGTGATCTCGCACCCGGCGTTCACCATCCCGATGTTCATCGCCAGCCTGTACGGGGTCTACTTCACCCCCGCGTTCGACTTCCTGATGCAGTACCGCCTCGGGCACATCTTCATGATGGTGCACTTCCTCATGACGGGTCTGGCCTTCTTCTGGCCGATCATGGGCGTCGACCCGGGCCCGCACCGCCCCGGCCACGTGATGCGGATCATCGAGCTGTTCATGGGGATGCCGTTCCACGCCTTCTTCGGCGTGGCGGTGATGATGGCCAGCCACCCGCTGGTGACCACCTTCACCGTCCAGAGCGCACCACCCGGCACGGACCTGCTGGAGGACCAGAAGCTGGCCGGCGGCATCACCTGGGCGTTCGGCGAGATCCCGACCGCGATCGTGCTGATCGCGCTGGTCTACCAGTGGATGGGCTCCGAGCAGCGGCAGGCCCGCCGCCGGGACCGCTCCGAGGAGCGCACCGGCGACGCCGAGCTGGAGGCGTACAACGCCTACCTGGCCTCGCTGCACAAGAAGGGCCAGCGCCCGGCCGCCGCCCCGGCCGCCGCGCCCACCGCCACCCCGGCGGCCGACGCCGGCTGAGCCCCGGCCCGCCCGCAGCACCCGGCCCGCCCAGACCACCCGGCCCGCCCGGAACACCCGGAGCCCACGCCCTCCCCGGAGCCCACGCCCCCGGAGGACGTGGGCTCCGTCATGTCGTGGAACGGTCGTTCCCCCGGGCGCGTTCGAGGGGTATGCACGCCCTGTTCCTCCCCGCCGTCCTGCTCGGCGGGTACGTCCTGCTCTGGCTGCTCGGCTTCCTCGGCTGCGCGCTGTTCCAGCGCCGCCGCCCGGTGCCCGCCGGGGCCGACTACCTGGTGGTCCTGGGGGCCGCGCTGGACGGCTGCGAGCCCGCGCCGACCCTGGCGGCCCGGCTGGACGCCGCGCTGGAACGATTCGCCGCCGAGGAGGCCGCCGGGCACGCGCCGCTGCTGCTGGTGACCGGCGGCAAGGGCCCGCACGAGGACTGCACCGAGGCCGGCGCGATGGCCCGCTACCTGGTCGCCCGGGGCGTCCCGGCCGAGCGGATCCGGCGCGAGGAGCGGGCCGTGAACACCGCCGAGAACCTGCGGTTCAGCGCCACCCTGATGGCCGCCGAGCACCCCGGCTACCGCTGCGCCGTCATCACCAGCGGCTTCCACACCGTCCGCTCCGCCCTGGCCGCGCGCCGGGCCGGCGCCCCCGCGCGGGTGCTCGGCGCGGACGGTCCGCTCGCCCACGGCCCGTACCAGCTGCTGCGCGAGGCGGTCGGCACCGCGCTCGCCCTGCCGCGGGCCAACGGCGCCGCCGTCCTGCTGCTGACCGGGGCGGGAGTGGTGCTCGGCCTGGCCTGACCGGGCCACGGGCACCCGCCGCCCGGTCCGGCGGCCCGGCGGGCCCGGTGGAGATGCGAGGAGGCCCCCGGGCCCGCCGCAGCGGTCCCGGGGGCCTCCCGGTGCGTCAACCCGAAGGGTGTCAGCCGAGGTTGGCGATCGCCTCGTTGAAGGTCTTCGACGGGCGCATCACGGCCGCGGCCTTGGCCGGGTCCGGCTGGTAGTAGCCACCGAGGTCGACGGCCGAGCCCTGGACGGCGATGAGCTCGTCCACGATGGCCTTCTCCTGCTCGGTCAGCGCCTTGGCCAGCGCGTCGAAGGCCTGGGCCAGCTCGGCGTCGGCGGTCTGCTTGGCCAGCTCCTGGGCCCAGTACATGGCCAGGTAGAAGTGGCTGCCGCGGTTGTCGATGCCACCGAGGCGGCGGCTCGGCGACTTGTCCTCGTTGAGGAAGGTGCCGGTGGCGCGGTCCAGGGTGTCGGCCAGCACCTGGGCGCGGGCGTTGTCCGTGGTGGAGGCCAGGTGCTCGAAGCTGGCGGCCAGCGCGAAGAACTCGCCCAGGCTGTCCCAGCGCAGGTAGTTCTCCTTGACCAGCTGCTGGACGTGCTTCGGGGCGGAGCCGCCGGCGCCGGTCTCGAACAGGCCGCCGCCCGCCATCAGCGGGACGACCGACAGCATCTTGGCGCTGGTGCCCAGCTCCAGGATCGGGAACAGGTCGGTCAGGTAGTCGCGCAGGACGTTGCCGGTGACCGAGATGGTGTTCTCACCACGGCGGATGCGCTCCAGCGAGAACGTGGTGGCCTCGACCGGGGACTTGATCTCGATCTGCAGGCCGGTGGTGTCGTGCTGCGGCAGGTACGCCTTGACCTTCTCGATCAGCACGGCGTCGTGGGCGCGCTCGGCGTCCAGCCAGAACACGGCCGGGTCGCCGGTGGCGCGGGCGCGGGTGACGGCCAGCTTGACCCAGTCCTGGATCGGCAGGTCCTTGGTCTGGCAGGCGCGGAAGATGTCGCCGGGCTGGACGGCCTGCTCCAGCACCACGTTGCCCTCGGCGTCGACCAGGCGGACGGTGCCGGCGGCCGCGATCTCGAAGGTCTTGTCGTGGGAGCCGTACTCCTCGGCCTTCTGGGCCATCAGGCCGACGTTCGGGACCGAGCCGATGGTGGCCGGGTCCAGGGCGCCGTGGGCGCGGCAGTCGTCGAGGACGGCCTGGTACACGCCGGCGTAGCTGCTGTCCGGCAGCACCGCGAGGGTGTCGGCCTCCTGGCCGTCCGGGCCCCACATGTGGCCGGAGGTGCGGATCATGGCCGGCATCGAGGCGTCGACGATGACGTCGCTCGGCACGTGCAGGTTGGTGATGCCCTTGTCGGAGTCGACCATGGCCAGGGCCGGGCCCTCGGCCAGCTCGGCCTCGAAGGAGGCCTTGATCTCGGCGCCGTTCTCCAGCGCGTCCAGGCCGGCCAGGATGCCGCCGAGGCCGTTGTTGGGGTTCAGGCCGGCCGCGGCCAGCGCGTCGCCGAAGCGGGCGAAGGTCTGCGGGAAGAAGGCGCGGACGACGTGGCCGAAGACGATCGGGTCGGAGACCTTCATCATGGTGGCCTTGAGGTGCACCGAGAACAGCACGCCCTCGGCCTTGGCCCGGGCGACCTGGGCGGCCAGGAAGTCGTTCAGGGCGGCGGCGCGCATCACCGAGGCGTCGACGACCTCGCCGGCCAGCACCGGGACCTTCTCGCGCAGCACGGTGGTGGCGCCGTCCTGGCCGACCAGCTCGATGCGCAGGGCACCGTCGGCGGCGATCACGGCGGACTTCTCGGTGGAGCGGAAGTCGTTCTCGCCCATGGTGGCGACGTTGGTCTTGGAGTCGGAGCTCCAGGCGCCCATCCGGTGCGGGTGGGTCTTGGCGTAGTTCTTGACCGACTGCGGGGCCCGGCGGTCCGAGTTGCCCTCGCGCAGGACCGGGTTGACGGCGCTGCCCTTGACCTTGTCGTAGCGGGCGCGGACGTCCTCGTCCTCGGCCGTGCGCGGCTCGTCCGGGTAGTCCGGCAGGGCGTAGCCCTGGGCCTGGAGCTCGGCGATGGCGGCCTTGAGCTGCGGCACCGAGGCCGAGATGTTCGGCAGCTTGATGATGTTGGCGCTCGGGGTCTTGGCGAGCTCGCCGAGCTCGGCCAGGGCGTCGCCGATCCGCTGGGCCTCGGTCAGACGCTCCGGGAAGCTGGCGATGATCCGCCCGGCCAGGGAGATGTCACGGGTCTCCACCCGGACGCCCGCCGTCGAGGCGTACGCCTGGACCACCGGCAGGAACGAGTAGGTCGCCAGGGCCGGAGCCTCGTCGGTGTGCGTATAGATGATGGTCGAGTCAGTCATCGAAACTCCGCTTCACGTCTCCAACGTCTTGACGTCAAGATATCTCGTCCCGGGCCCCACTCTCCACCTCCCCCCGCCCCGGAGCGCGCGCCGGTCGGATCCGGGAGCCCGCGCGGGGCGCGACCGGCGGCCGGATCCACCGTGGTCCGGTGCGCGGCGCACGGCAAGCGGAGCGCTCCGGAGCCGTACGGGACGGGCGGGGTTGGGGCGGTTGTACGACACCGTTCGGGCCGAGTTCGGGCCGACGCGGGACTGGTGTAGTCCAATCGGGTGAGCCGGGTGTCAGGAGTGCGTCAACGCACCACCCCATTCGGTCAACGCTGCGTCAGGACCGGCGCGGTCCGGCAGGACCCGGCCTAGCGTCGGGACGAGCAGTTCCGGCAGCAACCACCACCCCACTCGGGAGCATCCGCATGGCCTGCGTCGTCTGGCACGTTCCGGTCACCACCACCGGCACCGGAAGCACCGCCGCCCTCCGCCTCTTCCGCATGCGCAACGGCGTCCGCTGCGCCGTCGGCTTCTCCAGCCCCGAGGCCCTCGCCGCCCTCCTGGGGCCGGACCAGGCCTGGACCGAACTCGGGGAGGCCGCGCTGCGCAACCTCACCCGGCCGCTCGGCGTCGACACCCTGGTGCTCGACCCGGGGCTGGTCGCCCCGCCGGTCACCACCCCCGCCACCGTCGGGGCCGCCCCCGGCACGGCCCCGACCGCGACCCCGACCGCCCGCCTCCAGCACCGGTGACGGCCCCGCTACAGCTCGTCCCGGACGGCTTCGAACCCGCTCCGGGCCGTCCGGAGCAGGTCCGGGCGCTGCACGCCATCGCCCGGATCAGCCACGGGCCGGTGCCGCTGGACTTCGACCGGCTCGCGGCGGAGTTCCCGGCGGTCCAGAGCGGCCTGGCGCTCGCCGGGGACGCCGACCTGGAGCTGCGGCTCGCCTGCACGGGGCCGGAGGAGCTGCGGGCGGTCGCCGCCGCCCTGCACCGGGCCGGCGCCGCCAAGGTCAGGATCGACCTGGTGCTGCGGGCGCTGACCCCGGCGCCGGTGACGCTCCGGCCGGTGCCGTGAACCGGCCGGGTCACTCGAACCCGGGGCGCGGGTTCGGGTTGACCGCCTGGCCGTCGATCTCCGCCCCCCAGGCGTCCACCCCACCGGCGTCCACGCAGTAGCCGCTGCCCTCGACATGCCCGCCCGCGGCCCGGCAGGTGGCGGCGGTGACGTCGCGCCGGGCGGCCCCCGCCGCCGAGGCGGTGGGGGCCGCGGCCCCGGCGGCGAGCAGGACGGCGGTCGCGGTCGTGACGGCCACCCGGGCCGCGCGTGAGGTCATCATGCGGCCCACGACAGCACGGCGGCGCGCCCCTGGCGACCACAGCTCGCCCGCCCGGGTGCACGCCGCCGCGCCACGCCGCCCGCGCCGCCCGCTACACGCGGGCCAGGGCCGCGATCGCGGCCAGCAGCAGCGCCGAACCGGCCACCAGGCCCGCGGTGACCGGCTCGCCGAGGAACAGCACGCCGATCACCGCCGCCGTGGCCGGCTCCAGCAGCACCAGCACCGAGGCGGTGGTGCCCGGGACGGCCGTCAGCCCGGAGAAGTACCACCGGTAGGCGAGCAGCGTGGGCACCGTCCCGAGGAACAGCAGCGCTCCCCCGGTCAGCGCCGGCTGCCCGGTGCTGGGCAGCACGCCCTGGAAGGCCGCGAACGGCAGCAGGCAGAGCAGGCCGGTGACGAAGGCGCCCCGGTCGGCCCGGGCCGACCCGCCGGCCCGGGCCCACAGGGTCAGCCCGCTCTGGCCCGCGCCCGCGACCACCGCCAGGCCGACGCCCAGCACCGGCCGGGGCCCGGCGGCCGGGGACGCCACTAGCAGGGCCAGCCCGCCGAGGGCGAGCGCGACGGCGGCCACCGCCCGCCCGGTGAGGCGTTCGCCGAGCAGCAGGTGCCCGCCGAGGCCGGTGAGCACCGGCCCCGCCCCGATGGTGACCAGGGTGCCCAGCCCCAGCCCCGCGCAGTGCACGGAGGCGAAGTAGGCGCACTGGCTGACGGCCAGCCCGAGGCCGGTCAGCACGGCGGAGCCGCGCCCGCCGCCGGAGGCCCGCCCGGCCCCCGAGGGCAGCAGTGCCAGACAGAGCGCCGCGACGCCGAAGCGCCAGCAGGAGACGGCCACCGGGCCGAGCCCGCTGGTGCGCATCAGCAGCGCGGCCACGGCTCCGCCCGCCCCCCAGGCGACGGCGGCGGCGGAAATGGACAACAGGCCGTGCCGGAACGGCACGGCGGTGCAGGAGGTCATGCGTCGGTACTCCACGATGGCTCGCCGGTTCAGGTCCGCGGGGTACGCGGGCGGCGGTCATCGCCCCGGCGCCGGGGGCGCTGCCTGCCGGCCGGGTCCGATCGGTGCGCCGCCCGCTAGCGGACCGGCGGCGGCAGGATCACGAAACGCACGGAACAAGGCTACGCCGCGCCTCCGGCGGCATGGCTATGCGGTTCACGTCATTCCCATAGACGAGTGGGTGATCCATATTGCCGGACCGGACGGCGAAGCTCAATTGCCGCTCAAATACTGAACCTACTCGCGAGTCACGTAACACGCCCATGAACAGACGGCCCCCTACCTGCACGGATATCTGGCAAAGAAAGTAAACATTCAGCAATGGAATCTGTGCAGAGGTCTATGAATAGCCCTACTGTGTGGCAACTCTCCGCGCTCCGCCCACCCCGGAGCCCCCACACACAGAGAGATCATCCATGGCTTCCCTCAACCAGATCTCGCCGCCCGACCAGAGCTCCGGCACCACCGGGACCGCACACCGGTCGCTCAAGCGCCACGTCGGACTCATCGGCCTCATGTGGGCCTCGGTCGGCTCGATCATCGGCTCCGGCTGGCTCTTCGGCGCGAAGAGCGCCGTCACCGCCGCCGGGCCGGCGGCCGTCATCTCCTGGGGCATCGGCGCCGTCGGCATCGTGCTGCTCGCGCTCGTGCACGCCGAACTCGGCGGGCTCTTCCCGGTCTCGGGCGGCACCGCGCGCTACCCGCACTACGCCTTCGGCGGCCTGGCCGGCATGTCCTTCGGCTGGTTCTCCTGGCTCCAGGCGGCCACCGTGGCACCGATCGAGGTCGAGGCCATGATCGGCTACGCCAAGGACGTGCCCTGGGCCAGCGGACTGCAGCACACCAACGGCACCCTGACCACCAGCGGATTCATTGTCGCGACCATGCTGATGGCGGTGTTCGTCGCGGTCAATTTCCTCGGTGTGAAGGTCCTCGCCCGGACCAACAGCATCGCCACCTGGTTGAAGATCTTCGTTCCTCTGCTCACGATCTTCATGCTGGCGATCACCAGCTTCCACGCCTCCAACTTCACCTCGCACGGATTCGCCCCGTTCGGCGCCAAGGGCGTGCTCGCCGCGATCAGCACCAGCGGCATCATCTTCGCCCTGCTCGGCTTCGAGCAGGCCATCCAGATCGCCGGTGAGAGCCGCAACCCCAAGCGCGACATCCCCCGCGCCGTGCTCGGCTCGGTCGCCATCGGCACCCTGATCTACACCCTGCTGCAGGTCGTCTTCATCGGCGCACTGCCGGTCACCGCCTTCGCCAACGGCTGGGCGAAGCTGGACTTCCCCGGCATCGACGGCCCGTTCGCCGGCCTGGCCACCCTGGTCGGCCTCGGCTGGCTGTACTACGTGCTCAAGGTCGACGCGGTGATCTCCCCCGCCGGCACCGGCCTGATCTACACCACCTCCACCTCGCGCATCTCCTACGGCCTGAGCCGCAACGGCTACGCCCCGCAGAAGTTCGAGCAGCTGGACCGGAACGGCGTGCCGTGGTTCGGCCTGATCCTGTCCTTCGTGACCGGCGTGATCTGCTTCCTGCCCTTCCCGAGCTGGCAGCAGCTGGTCGGCTTCATCACCTCCGCCAGCGTGCTGATGTACGCCGGCGCCCCGCTGGCCTTCGGCGCCCTGCGCCGCCGGCTGCCCGACCGCGAGCGTTCCTACCGGCTGCCGCTGGGCGGCGTGATCTCCCCGGTCTCCTTCGTGGTCGCCAGCCTGATCATCTACTGGGCCGGCTGGCAGACCCTGTCCCGCCTGGGCATCGCCATCGTGCTCGGCTACGCCCTGCTCGGCGGCTACGCGGCCTACGCGATCAAGAACCGCCTGCCCAACGCGCCGCGGCTCAACTGGAAGGCCGCCCAGTGGCTGCCGGTCTACCTGCTGGGCCTCGGCCTGATCTCCTGGCAGGGCGGCTTCGGCAACGGCACCGGCCTGATCCCGCTCTGGTACGACATGGCGCTGGTCTCGGTGTTCGCGCTGGCGATCTACTACTGGGCGATCCGGGTGGCGCTGCCCGCCGAGGAGATCGAGCGGGAGGTGGCCGACGTCGAGGTGGTCGACGCGGGCGGTCACTGACCGCCTGAGCACCCCCTGTGACCCCCGAGACTCCTGACCCATGACACCCGGGACCTGACGCCTGGGACCTGACAGGACGGGCCCGCCGGTCGTGACGACCGGCGGGCCCGTCCGCGCGCGTCAGAGGTTCAGAGGTCCAGCACCGCCCGCAGCGCGGCCTCCACCTCGGCCTCCGGGTCCTCGACCGGCCCCGGCGAGCGCCAGGCGACGAAGCCGTCCGGGCGCACCAGCAGCGCACCGCCCGGGCCCACCCCGTGCAGGGCGGCGAAGTCGCTGCCCGGCTCCGGCGCCAGGTCGTCCTCGGCGCCGTCGCCGATCCGGTAGGCGTCCAGCGGGACGGCCAGCCGGTCCGCCGCCCGCCGGGCGCCCTGCTGCCAGGCCGCGCCCTCGGGGTCGGTGAGCAGCACCATCGCCTGCTCGTACAGGTCCAGCGTGGACAGCCGCACGCCCGCGCACAGCAGCCACTGGTGCGGGGCCCGGCTGCCCGGCTCGCCCGCCGACTCGAACTGCTCCGGGACGACCGCACCCTGCGGGTCGGTGCCGACCACCGCGCCCCGCGGGTAGCGGTAGCCCAGCGCCACCGACAGCACCCCGGCCTGCCGCCCGACACCGGGGACGACCGCGTAGCCGGGGTGGCTGTGCTCGGCGGAGCGGGCCGAGGCGCGCTCGCCGGTGACCTCGGCGACCGGGCGGCGCTCCTGCCCGTACGTCTCCAGCAGGCCGGGCCCGGCCCAGCCGCAGAGCACCGCGGCCAGCTTCCAGGCCAGGTTGTGGGCGTCCTGGATGCCGGTGTTGGAGCCGAACGCGCCGGTCGGGGACATCTCGTGGGCGGAGTCCCCGGCGAGCAGGACCCGGCCGACGCCGTACCGCTCGGCGACCCGTTCGGCGGCGTGCCAGGGCGCCTTGCCGGTCACCTCGACGTCCAGCTCGGGCAGGCCGACGGCGGTGCGGATGTGCCGTTCGCAGCGCTCGTCGGTGAAGGCCTCCAGGGGCTCGCCGTGCTCGGGGTGCCAGGGCGCGTGGAAGACCCACTCGGACTGGTTGTCCACCGGCAGCAGCGCGCCGTCCGCCTCCGGGTTGGTCAGGTAGCACGCGATGAAGTGCCGGTCGCCGACCACGTCGGCCAGCCGCTTGGCCCGGAAGGTGATGCTGACGTTGTGGAACAGCTCGCCCTTGCCGGTCCGGCCGATGCCCAGGCCGGTCCGGACCGGGCTGCGCGGGCCGTCCGCGGCGATCAGGTACTCCGAGCGCACCACCCGCTCCTCGCCGGTCTCCCGGCTGCGCAGCACCGAGGTGACGCCGTCGGCGTCCTGCTCGAAGGACATCAGCTCGGTGCTGAACCGCAGGTCCGCGCCGAGGTCGCGGGCCGACCGCAGCAGCACCGGCTCCAGGTCGTTCTGGCTGCACAGGCACCAGGAGCTGGGGCTGAACCGGGCCAGCCGCCCGCCCGGGTCGATCTCCCGGAACAGCCACTCCTGCTCCTCGCCGGTCAGCGAGGGCGCTTGCAGGATGCCGTGGTTCGGGGCCAGCACCGAGGCCGCCTCACGGATCGCCGGCTCGATCCCGGCCACCCGGTACAGCTCCATCGTGCGGACGTTGTTGCCGCGCCCGCGCGGGTGGTGCGAGGTGTCGGCGTGCTTCTCGACCAGCAGGTGCCGGACACCCAGCCGACCGAGGAACAGCGAGGCCGACAACCCGACCAGGGAGCCGCCCACGATCAGGACCGGCACCCGTTCGTCCACCTTCGGATTCATCAATTGCTCCACCCTGTAAGGGGATTCCGCGGCCCGGCGACTGGACTCGGCGCCGCCCTGGACGGGCCCGCTCAGCCGGGCCCCGCTCTTCCATCCCCCGCCCGAGGGGGCCTGTGCCGCCCCTTCGCCCGGATGGCCCGCAAATCTCGCGCCGCGCCCGGTCGGCCGCTCACGATCGACCTCAGGCCTGGCGCCGAGCGCCCCGGGCCGACCGCCACCGCACCGCCCTCCCCCAGCCGGGAGCACCCGCCGGACGCGGCCGCCACGGCCCGCCGCGTGCGGCCAAGAGCAGAAAGTGGATCATGACGACTCTGTCCGAACCGCAGCCGAAGCAGCACGAGGAATCCGACACCCGGCTGAGGGTGGTGCTGATGCTGGAGATCCAGGACGGCGCCCAGCAGCGTTTCCTCGACGTCTACGAGCAACTGCGCCACCAGGTGGCCTCGGTGCCCGGCCATGTCAGCGACCAGCTGTGCCAGTCCATCAACGACCCCCGCCAGTGGCTGATCACCAGCGAGTGGCAGGACCAGGAGACCTTCCTGCAGTGGGTGGACAGCCCCGCCCACCGCGAGATGGTCAAGCCGATGCACGGCTGCGTCAGCGACAACTTCCGCTCGCTGCGCTACGCGGTGCTGCGCGAGACCTCGGCGGCCGGGTCCACCGGCACCAGGGCCCCGATGGAGGTGCCGCCCGGCCTGCCGCGCAGCGAGCCCGCCGGGCACGTCGGCCCGCCGCGGGCCGACCCGGGCCCGGACGGCGTGGTGCGCCACGCACTGACCTTCACCGTCAAGCCCGGCAGCGAGGCCGAGGTGGCCCGGATCCTGTCCGGCTACACCTCGCCCCGGGCCGAGGTGGACGAGCACACCCGGCTGCGCCGCACCTCGCTGTTCATGCACGGCAACCGGGTGGTGCGCGCGGTCGAGGTGGTCGGCAACCTCGGCGACGCGCTGCGCCACGTGGCGATGCAGCCCGAGGTGCGGGCGGTCGAGGAGGAGCTCAACCCGTACCTGGAGGAGGCCCGGCAGCTGGGCGACCCGCAGTCCGCCCGGGCCTTCTTCGCCAAGGCCGCGCTGCCCGCCCGGCACCAGGCGATCGCCAGCTCCCCCTCCTCCGGGCGGCTGCACCGGCACGCCGTCCTCTACCCGGTGCGCCCGGGCCGGGGGCCGGCCGTCGCCGAGCTGCTCTTCGACCACGACAACCTCGCCACCGCCGACCCGACCGGCCCGGTCGCCGCGGCCATCGTCTTCCAGCGCGAGGACACCGTGGTGCGCCTGGTCGACCTCCGGGTGCCGGCCGAGGCCGAGGCCGCCGCCGCGCTCGGCGTGGCCGGCGACCAGGAGGCCGCCGAACTGGCCGCCCTGCTCGACCTCGGCCCCGCCGGGGACCTGCGCACCGCCGCGGGCCTGGGCGCGTTCCTCGCCGCCCGCGCCATGAGCCCGGTCACCGACCGCAGCTCGCAGAACGACTGACACCCGGCCAGCCCTCCCGGAGGAAAGCCATCATGACCACGCAGTTCCCGCCGATCATCAACGTCGACGAGGCCCCGGAGAACCGCCGCCACGGCGCCCTGTTGCGCACCATGCTCACCCCGCCCAGCTGCGGGGCGACCAGCGGCTTCATGGGCCTGGCCATCATCGGGCCCGGCGAGCGGATCAACGAGCACTACCACCCGTACTCCGAGGAGTTCGTGTTCGTCGTCTCCGGCGACCTGGAGGTCGACCTGGACGGGGAGACCCGGCCGCTCAAGCCCGACCAGGGCCTGATGATCCCGATCAACATGCGCCACCGCTTCCGCAACGTCGGCGACACCGAGGCCCGGATGGTCTTCCACTGCGGCCCGCTCGCGCCCCGCCCCGACCTGGGCCACGTGAGCACCGAGGAGACCTCCGGTGCCGGGGGGTCCGCCCCCGCCGGCCCCCCGGAACACGCCAAGGTGGCCTCGTGACACGGCGGGTCGCCGTCACGGGGATCGGCGTGGTCGCGCCCGGAGGGATCGGGATCCCCGCGTTCTGGGACCTCCTGACGGCCGGCCGCACCGCCACCCGGGGCATCACCCTCTTCGACCCGGCCGGGTTCCGCTCCCGGATCGCGGCCGAGTGCGACTTCGACCCGGCCGCCCACGGGCTGAGCCCCGAGGAGGTCCGACGGGCCGACCGCTACGTGCAGTTCGCGATGGTCGCGGCCGCCGAGGCGGTCGCCGACGCCGGGCTGGACCTGGCCGCCGAGGACCCGTGGCGGATCGCCGTCTCGCTCGGCACCGCCGTCGGCGGCACCACCCGGCTGGAGCACGACTACGCCCTGGTCAGCGCCTCCGGCGCGCGCTGGGACGTGGACCACCGGCACGCCGAGCCCCACCTGCACCGGGCCTTCGCGCCCAGCACGCTGGCCTCCGCGGTGGCCGAGCGGGTCGGCGCGCACGGCCCGGTGCAGACCGTCTCCACCGGCTGCACCTCCGGCCTGGACGCGATCGGCTACGGCTTCCAGGCGGTCGAGGAGGGACGCGCCGACATCTGCGTCGCCGGCGCCTCCGACTCCCCGATCTCGCCGATCACCGTCGCCTGCTTCGACGCCATCAAGGCCACCAGCGAGCGCAACGACGACCCGGAGCACGCCTCCCGCCCCTTCGACGCCCACCGGGACGGCTTCGTCCTCGGCGAGGGCGGCGCCGTCCTGGTGCTGGAGGAGCTGGAGCACGCCCGCCGCCGCGGCGCCCGGATCTACGGCGAGATCGGCGGCTTCGCCACCTTCGGCAACGCCTACCACATGACCGGCCTCACCACGGAGGGGCTGGAGATGTCACGGGCGATCGACCACGCGCTCGACCACGCCAAGGTCGACCGCGGCGACGTCGACTACGTCAACGCGCACGGCTCGGGAACCAAGCAGAACGACCGGCACGAGACCGCCGCGGTCAAGCGCTCGCTGGGCGGCCACGCCTTCGAGACGCCGATGAGCTCGATCAAGTCGATGGTCGGGCACTCGCTGGGCGCGATCGGCGCGATCGAGGTGGTCGCCTGCACCCTGGCACTCGCCCACGGCGTGGTGCCGCCGACCGCCAACTACGAGACTCCGGACCCGGAGTGCGACCTCGACTACGTGCCGCGCACCGCGCGCGAGCTGCCGCTGAGCCACATCCTCTCGGTCGGCAGCGGATTCGGCGGATTCCAGTCCGCCGTCGTGCTCAACAGAACGGGGTGAGTTCCATGACGTCACGTCAGCAGGGCCGCCGGGCGGTCGTCACCGGTCTCGGCGTGGTGGCACCGAACGGTGTCGGGGCCGACGCCTTCTGGAAGGCCACCAGGCAGGGCGTGAGCGTCCTCGACCGGATATCCCGCGAGGGCTGCACCGAGCTGCCGCTCAGGGTCGCGGGCGAGGTGCGGGAGTTCGAGCCGCAGTCGGTGATCGACAGCCGCTACCTCGTGCAGACCGACCGCTTCACCCACTACGCGATGGCCGCCGCCGACCTGGCGGTGGCCGACGCGGGGTTCCGGCCCGATCCCGAACGGCCCTTCGCGGTCGGCGTGGTGACCGCGGCCGGCTCCGGCGGCGGCGAGTTCGGCCAGCGCGAACTCCAGCAACTCTGGGGCCAGGGGCCGCGGTTCGTCGGCCCGTACCAGTCCATCGCCTGGTTCTACGCGGCCAGCACCGGCCAGATCTCGATCCGCGGCGGCTACAAGGGCCCGTGCGGGGTGGTCGCCAGCGACGAGGCCGGCGGCCTGGACGCGCTCGCGCACGCCGCCCGCTCGGTCGAGCGCGGCACCGACGCCGTGGTGGTCGGCGCCGCCGAGGCCCCGCTCGCGCCGTACTCCATGGTCTGCCAACTCGGCTACCCCGAGCTGAGCCTGGCCGACCGGCCGGAGGCCGCCTACCTGCCGTTCACCGCGCAGGCCTGCGGCTTCGCCCCCGCCGAGGGCGGCGCGATGCTGCTGCTGGAGGACGAGTCGGCGGCCCGCCGGCGCGGCGCCGCCGTCCGGGCCCACCTGGCCGGACACGGCGCCACCTTCACCGGGGCCTCCCGCTGGGAGCAGTCCCGGGAGGGACTGGCCGCGGCGATCCGGATCGCGCTGGACGAGGCCCGGATCGCGCCCGAGGAGATCGACGTGGTCTTCGCGGACGCGCTCGGCGTCCCCGCCGCCGACCGGGCCGAGGCCCTGGCGCTGGTCGACGCGCTCGGCCCGGCCGCCGAGCGCGTCCCGGTCACCGCCCCCAAGGCCGGCACCGGGCGGGCCTACTGCGGCGCCCCGATGCTGGACGTCACGGCCGCCGTGCTCGCCATGGAGGACGGCGTGCTGCCGCCCACCCCCAACGTCACCGAGGTCTGCCACGACCTCGCCCTGGTGACCGGCCGCGCCCGCCCGGCCGAACTGCGCACCGCGCTGGTGCTCAGCCGCGGGCTGATGGGCTCCAACTCCGCGCTGGTGCTCCGCCGCGGGGAGCCGACCTGACCCCCGCACCCCCGATCCACTGGACCTCCTCGAAGGGAACCCCGTGAGCAACACCCTCAGCTATCCCGAGCTGGCCGCCCTGCTCCAGGCCCGGGCCGGCGTCACCGTCGCCCCGAACGACCTGGAGCAGCCGGGCGCGCAGTTCGACGACTTCGGCGTCGACTCGCTCGGACTCCTCGGCATCGTCGGCGAGTTGGAGAACCGGCACAGCCTCAAGGTCACCTCCGGCGCCGAGTCCGCCAAGACCCCGGCCGAGTTCCTGGAGCTGGTCAACACCTCCCTCGCCGCGAAGGCGGGTGCCTGAGATGCCCGGACACACCGACAACGAGATCGTCATCAACGCCCCGCTCGACCTGGTCTGGGAGATGACCAACGACCTGGAGAACTGGCCGGACCTCTTCAGCGAGTACGCCTCGGTCGAGGTGCTGGAGCGCGACGGCGACCGGGTGCAGTTCCGGCTCACCATGCACCCGGACGAGAACGGCCAGGTGTGGAGCTGGGTCTCCGAGCGCACCACCGACCGGTCGTCGCTGGAGGTCAACGCCCGCCGGGTCGAGCCCGGACCGTTCGAGTTCATGGAGATCCACTGGGAGTACGCCGAGGTCCCGGCCGGCACCCGGATGCGCTGGGTCCAGGACTTCGCGATGAAGCCCACCGCGCCGGTGGACGACGACGGCATGGTCAACCACATCAACAAGAACTCCCGGATCCAGCTGCAGCTGATCCGCGAGAAGGTCGAGAAGCGGGCGGCCGAGCAGTGACCGGCGCCCACCGCGCACTGATCGTCGCGCGGATGAAGCCCGAGGCCGCCCCGGACATCGCCGAGGTGTTCGCCGACTCCGACCGTGGCGAACTGCCGCACCTGATCGGCGTCACCGGGCGCAGCCTCTTCCAGTTCGGCGACGTCTACCTGCACCTGATCGAGGCCGACCGCCCGCCGGGCCCGGCCGTCGCCAAGGTCCTCGGCCACCCGGAGTTCCGGACCGTCAGCGACCGCCTGACCGCCTTCGTCCAGGCCTACGACCCGGCCACCTGGCGCGAGCCGAAGGACGCCATGGCGCGCGAGTTCTACCGCTGGGACCGCTGAGCCGCGTCCCCGCTCCGCTCTGGGCCCGCCCCCGGCACCACGCCGGGGGCGGGCCCATGCGCGCGCCACGCCGGGGACGGGCCGGTGCGTGCGCGCACCACTACCACCCCGCCTCGAATCCGAATCACCCGGATCGCCGGGCCACCCGGGTGAACACGCCCCGGACTCCACCCGAAGGGCGCACTCTCCGTACCGGAGCTGCCACGCTCGGGTGGCAGGCGGCCCCACCCTGGTTGACGGTGGATCAGGCGCCACTTGTTCGCGAGTCCCCTGACCGGCACCGTGCCGGCGGTCGCGGCCCACGCGCCGGAAGGATCATCCTCATGCGTTCTGCACGCACGCTGCTCGCCGGAGCGGCCGTCGCCGCCGTCCTCACCGTCGGCACCCCCATGGCCTTCGCCGACGGCTCCTCCTCGGACCAGGGCAAGAACCTCACCTGGCAGGAGAAGCAGCCCGAGAAGGGCGGCTCCGACAGTTCGAAGGGCTACGACGACAAGAGCTCCGGCGAGCACAAGGGCTCCGACAGCAAGGGCTCCGACGGCAAGAGCTCCGGCGAGCACAAGGGCTCGGACAGCAAGGGCTCCGGCGAGCACAAGGGCTCCGAGGGCAAGGGCTCCGACGGCCGGGAGGAGGAGCACACCCCGCACGGCGGCGTGCACACCGGCGGCGGCGGCCTGGCACTGTCCGGCGGCGGCCTCGCCTCCGGCGCGGTGCTGCTGCTCGGCGGCCTCGGGGCCGGTGCGATCGCGCTGCGCCGCGGCCGTCGCACCTCCGGCGCCGCAGCCGTCTGACGTCCGCCACCGCCGCCTCTGGGCGCTCCCCCTCCCGGGCGGGGCGCACGGGGGCGGCGGGCCGTTGCGGAACAGGCTCCCCACGAAGCACTTCGAGCGGAGGACACGGATGACCGGCGGTCCCGGCTCCGGAATGCCCAGGCTGCTGCGCGGCGGGATGGGCGCGGCAGCGGTCGGCCTGCTGCTGATCTACAACTCGATGGACACCGGCCCCGCCGAGGACCAGGCGGCCGGCCAGGCCGCTCCCCCGGCGGCGGCCGCCCCCGCCGTCCCCGGCCCCGCGGCGGCCACCGCCGGCGCCACGGCCCCGCCCGCGGCGCCGGGCGCGCCGGTGCTCAAGCGGTCCAAGCCGACCCGGCTGCGGATCCCGCAGATCGCCGTCGACGCCCCGTTCACCGAACTCGCCCTGGGCCCGGCCGGACAGCTCAACGCGCCCCCGCCGGACGACAAGAACCTGGTCGGCTGGTACCGCGACGGCGTCACCCCGGGCGAGCGCGGCAGCTCGGTGGTCGCCGGCCACGTCGACACCACCAAGGGCCCGGCGGTCTTCCTGCTGCTGAGCCTGCTGCTGCCCGGCAACAAGGTCGAGGTGAGCCGCGCCGACGGCACCGTCGCCGTCTTCTCGGTCGACAACGTGGAGACCTTCGCCAAGAACGCCTTCCCCGACCAGAAGGTCTACGGCAGGACCCCGGACGCCCAGCTCCGCCTGATCACCTGCGGCGGCACCTACGACAAGAAGCGCCGGGACTACCTGGACAACGTGGTGGTCTTCGCCCACCTGGAGTCCTCCCACAAGGCCTGAACACCCCGACGGCCGCTGCTCCCCCGGGTCGGGGAGCAGCGGCCGTCGGGCGTTCCGGGAGGGGGGTCAGCCGCGGACGGTGGACTCGAAGGCGTGGAGGTAGGGGTTGACGGGGCGGACGGCGGCGACGTCGAGGCCGGCCTCCTGCATGAGGTGGACCATGCTCTCCTCGGAGTGCTTGGCGCCGCCGACGTTGAGCATCAGCATCAGGTCCATCGCGGTGGTGAAGCGCATCGAGGGGCTGTTGTCGACGAGGTTCTCGACCACCACGACCCGGGCGCCGGGGCGGGCCACGGCGACCACGTTGGCGAGGGTGCGGCGGGTGCTGTCGTCGTCCCACTCCAGGATGTTCTTGATGATGTAGAGGTCGGCGCGCACCGGGATCTCCACCCGGCAGTCGCCGGGGACGAGGCGGGCGCGGGCCGAGAAGGCGCCGCCGTCCTGGAGGCGGGGGTCGGCGCCGGCGACCACCTTGGGCAGGTCGAGCAGGGTGCCGTGGAGGGCCGGGTGCTTCTCCAGCAGGCTGGCGAGGACGTGGCCCTGGCCGCCGCCGATGTCGGCGACCGAGTCGATGCCGGTGAGGTCCAGGTACTCGGCGAAGTCCCGGGCGGACTGCCGGCTGGAGGTGGTCATCGCCTTGTCGAAGACCTTCGCCGAGTCGCCGGCGTCGCTGTGCAGGTAGTCGAAGAACTCCTTGCCGAACAGGTCGGGGAAGACGTTGCGGCCGGAGCGTACCGCCTCGTCGAGCTTCGGCCAGGCCTCCCAGGTCCACGGCTCGGTGCACCAGAGGGCGATGTGGCGGAGGGAGTTGGGGGCGTCGTCGCGCAGCAGGCGGGACATCTCGGTGTGTTCGAAGCGGTCGCCGCCGGTCTCCGCGAAGATCCCGTAGCAGGTGAGCGCGCGCAGCAGGCGGCGCAGCTGGCGGGGTTCGGTGTCGAGCTGCGCGGCGAGCTCGGTGGCGGTGGTCGGGGTGTCGCCGAGCACGTCGGCAACACCGAGCCGGGCGGCGGCGCGGACGGCGGCGGCGCAGGCGGCGCCGAAGACGAGCTCGCGCAGGCGCATCGCCGGCTGGGGGGTGGGGTTGACGGGGGCGGTGGTCATGGGCTGGTCCTTGTCGGTCGGGGGCTCGGCGGGGTCTCGGCGGGCGGGACGGCGGAGCGTCGGCGGGCGGGCGGGCCGACGGGCGGGTCAGCAGCGGCCGGACGGCTCGGAGACCGCGCAGGTGTTGCGGGTGAAGGAGTTGTCGGTGCCGGTGTCGCGGTCGGCGAGGTCGGCCGGGCCGTTGCCGCTCAGCCGGTTGTCGGTGACGGTGGCCCGGGTGTTGGGGATCCCGACGACGCTCTTGAACAGGACGATGCCGCCGGAGAAGTCCGTGGATCCGGCGTTGTCGCGGACCTCGTTGTCGGTCACCCGGGTGTCCTCGGTGCCGGTGAGCACGATGCCCGCGCCCTGGATGGCGCCGAGGCGCGGATTGGCCGCGCAGAACTTGTTGTTGGCGACCACCCGGTTCTTCCGGACGTCGAGGTCCCCGGCGCGGGGCACGCCCTCGTCGCCGACCACGAAGACACCGCTGCAGTTGCCGCTGATCTCGTTGCCCTGGACGGTGAGCACGCGCAGCCGGCGCACGGTGACGCCGACCCGGTTCCCGGTGAGCACGTTGCCCTCGACGAGGGTGCCCCCGGTGTCGGGCGCGCCGCCCTCGCGGTAGGCGTAGTTGGCGAGGAAGACGCCGGACTGGCCGTTGTCGACCGAGCGGTTGCCGACGATCGCGGCCTTGGTCGAGATCTCCTGGCTGATGCCCTGCTGGGCGTTGTCGTGGACGTAGGTGGCGCGGACGGTCAGGCCGGTGGTGCCGCTGGCGTCGATGCCGTTCTTGCGGAAGCCGGTGACGGCGAGGGCCTCGACGGTGACCCCGCGCAGCGGGGCCTGCTCGGTGCCGACCACGCAGACGCCGTGCCCGGCGGTGGCGCAGGCGTTCTCGGTGCCGTCCCCGGGGGTGATCTCGGTGGCCGCTCCGGCGCCGCGCAGGGTGAGACCGGGAGTGGCGATGCGGACGCTGCCGCGGTAGCTGCCGGGCAGGACCTGGACCGTGTCGCCCGGGGCGGCGGCGTCGACGGCCTGCTGGATCGATTCCCCGGGGTGGACGAGGTGGAGGGCGCCGTCGGCGGCGCGGGCCGCGGGGGCGGCGGCCAGGGTCGCGAGGACGGTGGTCAGGGCGGTGGCGGCGGCGGTGGCCGCGGCGAGGTGGTGGACCCGGCGCGTGGGCATGAGTGGTGACCTGTCTTTCGGCGCGCGCGGTGGGGCGGTGGGCGCGCTGGTCGGCTGCGGGAGGGCGGAGGGGACGCTCCGACCCGGCGTGTGCGGGTGGTGACGTTCGGTGAGTACGGCCGAGTCGACGGTACGGTCGCCCCCGGGGGCCCGCCACCAGGGCTGGGCTGCCGGACTGACGGGCCGTCGGCCATTGGGACGGGTCGGACGGCTCCCGCCGGGCGCGCCCCGGCGTGGCGTGCGCACCCGGCGCGGGGACGGGCCCGCGCGCCGTCGCCGCCCGGGCCCGTGACATCCTCGGGGCATGAGCACCGCGACCGGACCGACCCCCGCCGCCCGCCGGAACCCGATCGGCGCCCACGTCCCGGTGGCCGGCCGGGGCCTGGCCGGGACGGGCCTGGCGTACGCGAGCCGGGTCGGTGCCGAGACGGTGCAGGTGTTCGTGGCCAATCCGCGCGGCTGGGCCACGCCCGCGGGCAACCCGGCCCAGGACGAGGAGTTCCGTACGGCCTGCGCCGAGCAGGGCATCCCGGCCTGGGTGCACGCGCCGTACCTGATCAACTTCGGCTCGGACAACCCGGCCACCCGGGAGCGCTCGGCCGACTCGCTGCGGCACTCGCTGCACCGCGGCCACGCGATCGGCGCGCTCGGCGTCGTGCTGCACACCGGCTCGGCGGTCGGCACCGCGCCCGGCGGCGGTTCGCGCCGGGCCGAGGCGATGGCGCAGGTGCGCGCCGACGTCCGGCCGCTGCTGGACGAGCTGGACGCGCTCGGCGACGACGCGCCCTGGCTGCTGCTGGAGCCCACCGCCGGCCAGGGCAGCTCGCTCTGCTCGCGGCTGGAGCAGCTGGCCGAGTACGTGGAGGCGCTGGACGGGCACCCCAAGGTCGGTGTCTGCCTGGACACCTGCCACGCCTTCGCCGCCGGGCACGACCTGGCCGCCCCCGGCGGGGTGACGGCCGCGCTGGACGCCCTGGCCTCGGCCGCCGGTCCGGGCCGGCTGCGGCTGATCCACGCCAACGACTCGGAGGACGTGGTCGGCGCCCGCAAGGACCGGCACGCCAACATCGGCGCCGGGATGATCGGCGCGGAGCCGTTCCGCGAGCTGTTCGAGCACCCGGAGACGGCCGGGGTGCCGCTGCTGGTGGAGACCCCGGACCGCAAGCACGGCGGGGACGGCACCGGGCACGCGATGGACATCGCGGTGCTGCGGGAGCTGCGCGAGCGGGCGGCCGTGCCGGTGTCCTAGCGGACGCGCGGAGCCGCCGGACGCGCGGAACCGCTGGACGCCCGGAGCTGCCGGTCGGGCGGTGCGGTGGCAGGCTGGAACGAGTCACGCCACCTGCTCGATCCATCGCCACCTGGGGGTGGACGGATGTCCACGACTCGGAAACTGGCCGCGCTGCCCAGCGGGCGCCGGGGCAAGTGGGTGGTGCTGGCCCTGTGGCTGGTGCTGCTGATCGCGCTGGGCCCGCTGGCCGGGAAGCTGATGGGCGCCGAGGACAACCAGGCGTCCAGCTGGCTGCCGGGCAACGCCGAGTCCACCCAGGTGCTGAACGAGCAGCGGGCCTTCCAGCCGGTGGACACCGCCCAGGCCGTCGTCGTCTACCAGCGGACCACCGGCATCACCCCCGCCGACCGGGCCGAGGCCGCCCGGCAGGCCGTCACCTTCGCCGCCGTCCCGCACGTGGTCGGGCCGGTCATCGGCCCGGTGCTGTCCGCCGACGGGCAGGCGATGCAGACCGTCGTGCCGATCGACGTCGGCACCAACGGCTGGAACGACCTCAAGCCCGCCGTGGACACCCTGCGGCAGACCGCGACCGCCGACAGCCACGGCATGACCACCCATGTCACCGGCCCCGGCGGGATCGCCGCCGACCAGGCCAAGGCCTTCGCGGGTATCGACGGCTCGCTGCTCGCCGCCACCGTCGGCGTGGTGATCGTCCTGCTGCTGCTCACCTACCGCAGCCCGGTGCTGTGGCTGCTGCCGCTGCTCTCCGCCGCCGGTGCGCTGACCGTCTCCCAGGCCTTCATCTACCTGCTGGCGAAGCACGCCGGGCTGACCGTCAACGCGCAGAGCGCCGGGATCCTGATCGTCCTGGTGCTGGGCGCGGGCACCGACTACGCCCTGCTGCTCACCGCCCGCTACCGGGAGGAGCTGCGCCGGCACGAGGACCGGCACGAGGCGATGGCGTACGCCCTGCACCGGGCCGGGCCCGCCGTGCTGGCCTCCTCGGCCACCGTGGTCGCCTCGATGCTGTGCCTGCTGATCGCCCGGATGAACTCCACCCGCGGCCTCGGCCCGGTGCTGGCGATCGGTGTCGTGGTGGCCCTGGCCGCGATGCTGACGCTGCTGCCCGCGCTGCTGGTGATCGTCGGCCGCTGGGTGTTCTGGCCGGTCAGACCGGACTACGGCACCCCGGAGCCGACCCGGACCGGCCGTTGGGCGCACGTCGGCGCCTGGATCGGACGGCGCCCGCGCAAGGTGTGGGTCGGGACGGCGCTGGCGCTCGCGGCCTGCTGCGTGGGGCTGGTCTCGCTGAACGCCAACGGGCTCAGCACGGCCGCCTCCTTCACCGGCAAGCCGGACTCGGTGGTCGGCCAGCAGGTGCTGGAGCAGCACTTCCCGGGCGGGACGGGCGCACCGCTCACCGTGGTCTCCGCCGCGGCCGGCGCCCCGGCCGTACGGGCCGCCGCGCAGTCCACCGCCGGGATCGCGGCCACCTCGCCGCCGGTCGTGCGGGACGGGCGGGCCCTGTTCCAGGCCACCCTGACCGACCCCCCGGACAGCCAGGCCGCCAAGGACACCGTCGACCGGGTGCGCACCGCCGTGCACGCCGTACCGGGGGCGGACGCCAAGGTCGGCGGGAACACCGCCGTCGTCCTGGACGCCGGGCGGGCCGCCGGGGACGACAACCGGGCGATCATCCCGCTGGTGCTCGGAGTGGTGCTGCTGATCCTGGCCGTACTGCTGCGGGCCGTCACCGCGCCGCTGGTGCTGATCGCCACCGTGGTGCTCTCGTACGCGGCGGCGCTCGGGATCAGCTCGCTGTTCTTCGCCCACGTCTTCCACTTCCAGGGCGAGGACAACGCGTTCCCGCTGTTCGTCTTCGTCTTCCTGGTGGCACTCGGGATCGACTACAACATCTTCCTGATGACCCGGGTACGGGAGGAGTCCGCCCACCACGGCACCCGGCGGGGCGCGCTGATCGGGCTGTCCGCGACCGGCGGGGTGATCACCTCCGCCGGGCTGATCCTGGCCAGCACCTTCGCGGTGCTGGGGACGCTGCCGGTGGTGGGGCTGGCCGAGATCGGGTTCGCGGTGGCGCTGGGGGTGCTGCTGGACACCCTGGTGGTGCGCTCGGTGCTGGTCACCGCGCTGACCATGGACCTGGACCGGCACATGTGGTGGCCGGGGCGGCTGTCCCGGCGTCCCCGGGCGGTTGCGGAGACGGAGGCGGAGGCGGACGGACGGCCGTGAGCCCGGGGACCGCTACGGGCGGTCCCCGGGCTCAGCTGCGGATCAGCCGGATCAGCAGTCGCCGATGCAGTCGTCCTCGGTGTGCGAGTGAGCGTTCAGCCAGCTGGCGTGCGGGCCGAACAGGCCGACACCCGCCGAGCCCGACTCCAGGCTCTGCCCGGTCGACGCGTGCGACCCGTGCCAGGCCGCCATCGCCGGCGCCGGCGCCGCAAGGGCCGCGGCACCCGTCACCACGGTGATCACGGCGAACTTGCGGATGTTCCCACGAAGCGACATCTGATGTCCTCTTGGTTGGTCTCTGGTCGTCAACCCGCGCCCCCGAACGGCCAGTTCGAGCCGGTCCGAAAGGCCGGGCGGCGCTCCACCGGGGAGCGCCGGGCCAAGGTTGGCACACGAACCCGCAGGCGGCGCGCGCGTCGCGGCCGCGCTGAGTCATTCGGGTGACACATCTCCCCCGGCCGGACGAACGTGCTCGTACATCCGCATTCCGGGTCGAACGCCCTCGCGGGGCGCACCGGACGAGTGCCGGTCCGACAGGCGTACGACCGTAAGTCTTGCGGTGTTCCCTCGGGCGAAATGAACAAATACCGTCGATTTGGTGCAAGGTGCCGCCCGGTCCGAGCATGAACGGTCGCTCCACCGAGCGCAGGCAGGACCACGAAAGGCGCACCACCCTCATGCAGACCAGCCCCGCCGCGACCCGGCAGGCGAACCCGCAGGCGACCCCGCATGCGACCCGACCGAGCAGCCCGGAGACCCCGGACCAGGCTCCGGCTCCTGGTTCGGCTCCGGCTCCGGCTCCGGCGAAGAGCGGCCGCTTCGGGCTGCCCGTCGCCACCGCCCTGGTGATGGGCAACATCATCGGCGGCGGCATCTTCATGATCCCGGCCGCCGTGGCGCCCTTCGGGACGGTCAGCCTGCTCGCCTTCGCCGTCATCACCGTGGGCTCGATCGCGCTGGCGCTGGTCTTCGGGCAGCTGGCCCGCCGCAACCCGCGCACCGGCGGGCCGTACGTCTACGCCCGCGAGGCCTTCGGCGACTTCGCCGGCTTCCTGTCGGCGTGGTCGTACTGGATCACCGCCGTGGTCAGCAACGCCGCGCTCGCCGTGGCGGCCGTCGGCTACCTGGACGTGCTGCTGCCGATACACCACGACGTCGCGCTGGAGATCACCGCCGCACTGGTCCTGCAGTGGCTGCCCGCACTGGCCAACCTGGCCGGCACCCGGTACGTCGGGGCGGTCCAACTCGTTTCCACCGTCCTCAAGTTCATTCCGCTGCTGCTGATCTCGGTGGGCGGACTGTTCTTCTTCGACCCGAAGAACGTCGGCCCCTTCGAGGCCAGCGGCCAGGGCTGGATGGGCGGCATGACGGCCGCCGCGGCGATCCTGATGTTCAGCTACGTCGGCGTCGAGTCGGCCGCGATGAGCGCCGGCCAGGTCCGCGACCCGGAGCGCAACGTCGGCCGGGCCAGCGTGCTCGGCACCAGCGGCGCCGCGGTGGTCTACCTGCTGGGCACCCTCGCGGTGTTCGGCACCGTCGCGCACCAGCAACTGGTCGACTCCAGCGCGCCGTTCTCGGACGCCGTGAACGCCATGTTCGGCGGCACCTGGGGCGGCGCGGCGATCGCGGTCGCCGCGCTGGTCTCGATGACCGGCGCGCTCAACGGCTGGACCCTGCTGGCCGCCCAGGCGCCGTACGCGGCCGCCGGGGACGGGCTCTTCCCGGCCGCCTTCGGCAAGGAGAAGCGCGGCGTGCCGACCTTCGGCGTGCTGGTCAGCGTGGCGCTCGCCTCGGTGCTGACCGTCGTCAACTTCGCCAGCGGCGCCAAGGGCGCCTTCGCCGTGCTCGTCCTGATCACCACGTTCACCGCCGTCGTGCCCTACCTGCTTTCCACCGCCGCCCAGTTGTACTGGCTGGTCCGCGGCGCCACCGACAAGGTCGACGGCACCCGCCTGGTCCGCGACGCGGTGCTCGGCCTCGGTGCCTTCGCCTTCTCGATCTGGCTGCTGGCCGGGGCCGGCTACGCCGCCGTCTACCAGGGCGTGTTGTTCCTGTTCGCCGGCATCCTGGTCTACGTCTGGCTGGCCGGCCGTCGCCACCGCCAGGAGCAGCAGGAGCAGGAACATGCCCGGCAGGAACAGGTGAACTGACCGCCGACCTCGGCGAGGTCGGCGAGGTCGGCACGACGAACGGCCGAGGGCCCGGGACGCACAGCCGCGTCCCGGGCCCTCGTCGCGTCCGGGCCGGGTGCGAACGGCCCCCGGGAGTGCCGGACTTGTCCGTACCCGTCCGATGTCCACGAGGATTTCACTCCCGGGGTCTACCCGCGTAGCCGCGAAGCCGACACACTGGCGCACGCAACTCATCAGTCAATCCGATCTTCTGATGGAGCGTTCGCCATGGCCCTCACCGGATCCATACGCCGGTTCCTGTCCTGCCTGCCGGCCGCCGCCGCCCTCGTCGCCGCGACCGTGGTCGCCGGCGGCAGCCCGGCCCAGGCCGCACTGCCGACCCCGATCTCCGCCGCCACCGCCCGGCTCTACCTCGACGGGATGACCGCCACCCCCGAGACCCACGCGGACAGCTACGACAGAACCCTCTTCCCCACCTGGATCAAGATCAGCGGCAGCTGCGACACCCGCAAGTGGATCGTCAAGCGGGACGGCACCGACGTCACCACCGACACCTCCTGCAAGGCCACCAGCGGCAGTTGGGCCTCGCCGTACGACGGCGCCACCACCACCAACCCGTCCACCTTCGACGTGGACCACCTGGTGCCGCTCTCCGAGGCCTGGGCCTCCGGCGCCTGGGCCTGGACCACCGCCCAGCGCCAGGCCTTCGCCAACGACGTCACCCGCCCCCAGCTGGTCCTGGTCTCCGCGAGCAGCAACCGCTCCAAGGGTGACCGCGACCCGGCCGAGTGGCTCCCCCAGGCCTCCTACCGCTGCACCTACGCCCGCGCCTGGGTGCAGGTGAAGCAGTACTACGGGCTCGGCGTGGACAGCGCCGAGAAGACCGCGCTCACCGGCATCCTCGACAACTGCTGACCCTCCGAACGTCGGGGACGGGTGCCGGACCCGCGCGCCCGTCCCCGGGCCGGGCCCACTCACCCCCGGCCCCGCTCACCCCTCCGAGTCCGCGGGGAAGGCCACCGGGTAGGGCTCGGTGAAGTCGGCCGAGCGGGAGACCTCGCGCCACCGGCTGTCCTCCTCCAGCAGCCGGCGGTCCTGCGCGATCGAGCCCTCGGCCGCGTTGACCCCCAGCGGCAGGTGGTCCGGGACATCGCGGCGCCCGGCCATCCGTACCAGGATCTCGGCAGCCCGGTCCGGATCGCCGGCGGCGCCGTCCACACCCTTGCGCAGCCGCTCGTTGACCGCGCCGACCGTTCCCGCGTAGGCCTCCGGGACCTCGTGCACCACCATCGACGCCCCCGCCCAGTCGGTGCGGAAGCCGCTCGGCTCGACCACCAGCACCTTCACGCCGAACGGCGCGAGCTCGGCCCGCAGAACCCGGCTGAACCCGTCGATGGCGAACTTCGCCGCCTGGTACGAGGCGATGCCCGGCGAACCGCCGACCCGCCCGCCCACCGAGGAGAACTGCATCACCAGGCCCCCCTTCTGCTCGCGCAGCAGCGGGATCGCAGCCTTGGTGACGTGGTAGACGCCCCAGAAGTTCGTCTCGAACTGGGCCCGGAAGTCGGCGTCCTCGGTGGTCTCGATCGGCGAGACGTTGGCGTACCCGGCGTTGTTGACCAGCACGTCGATCCGGCCGAAGGCCTCCCGCGCCTGGGCGACGGCCGCCCGGGCCGCCGCCGGATCGGTGACGTCGAGCGCCACCGGGCGGACGCGCTCACCGAACTCCTCGACGAGGTCGGCCAGCTGCTCCGGCCGCCGGGCCGTCGCGACCACCAGGTCACCGGCCTCCAGTGCCGCGCGCACCAGGCTCCGGCCGAAGCCGCGCGAGCTGCCGGTGACGAACCAGACCCGCGCCTCGGGGCGGCGTGCGCTCTCCGCGTTCTCCATGCTCTTCGTGCTCTCCATGACTCTCCTCCGCGTTCTCCGGCGTGCCGTGTCGTGCCGTGCCATTAGTAGAACACCGTTGCGCTAATAGTGCAACGCCGTTGCGGTAATACGGCAACACCGTTGCTCTACCATGGGTGGATGGCAGACACACCGGAGTTCCAGCGCGCACGCTCGCCCGAGGCCAAGCGCCGACGCGAAGCCGCGATCCTGGAAGCGGCCGCGGCACTCGGCCGCGAGCGCGGCGTCAGGGAGATCACCCTGACCGACATCGCCTCCGCCGTCGGCATGCACAAGTCGGCCCTGCTGCGGTACTTCGAGACGCGCGAGGAGATCTTCCTGCGCCTCACCGCCGAGGGCTGGGCCGAGTGGTCGCAGGCCCTCACCGCGCGGCTGCGGGAGACCGGGGACCCGAGCCCGGCGACCGTCGCCCGGGCCTTCGCCGCCACCCTCGCCGAGCGCGGGAGCTTCTGCGACCTGCTCGCCCACGCACCGCTCAACCTCGAACGCCACGTCTCCGTCGACGCGGTCCGCGAGTTCAAGCTCGCCACGGTCGCCGCCCGCGAACCCGTCACCGCCGCGCTACGGGAACAACTCCCCACTCTCGACGACCAGGACGTCACCGACCTGTTCGCCACCGCCGTCTCCCTCGCCGGCGCCATGTGGCAGATCGCCAACCCGGGCCCCGAGGTCGCCGCCCTCTACCGCAGCGACCCCCGCCTCGCCCACGCCGTCGTCGAGGTCGAACCCCGGCTCGCCCGCATCCTCACCGCGACGATCACCGGCCTGGCCGGGAAGTCCGAGGGCTAGGCCCGCGTTCAGTCGGCCGGCCGGGACGGGAAGGCCCGCAGCGTCCGGAGGTCCGCGGTCGCGATCAGGGGCAGGCAGGAGAGCAGGCCGATCCCGGCGATCGTCCACAGCGTGGGGCGGGTGCCGAGGACCGAGCCGAGGTAGCCGCCGGCCAGTGCCCCGAGCGGGCGGGTGCCCCAGATGGCGAACCGCACGGAGGCGTTCATCCGGCCTTGCAGGCCGGTGGGGGTGATGGCCTGGCGCAGGCTCACCTGGCCGATGTTGTAGACGGTGATGCCGCAGGCCATGATGCCGGTCGCGACGCCCAGGGTCGGCACGGCACGGGCCGGCGCGGCGGTCGCGAGCACCAGCACGGCGATCCCCGACATGGACTTGGCCGCGACCAGGACGGGGCCGAGGCCCACGCGCCGGATGACCCGGCCGCTGAGCGTGGCCCCCAGCAGCGCACCGCAGTTGCCCAGGCTCAGGGCCAGCCCGAGTTCGCCCGGCGAGAGCCGCAGGTCGCGCAGCGCGTACGCGGTCAGGACGGCGCCCAGCGCGCCGCTCAGGCCGACGAGGTTGCTGATGCCCGTGGCCAGGGTCAGCGAGCGCAGGGTCCGGTGGCCGAAGACGAACCGCAGCCCCTCGGCGATCCGGGTGCGCATCCGCTCCCTCGTCCGCGGCACCGGCACCCGGGGCGTCCGGATGAGGCAGAGGAGCAGCGCGGACACCAGGTAGCTCACCGAGTTGACGGCCAGGACCAGGGGCGCGGCGACGGTCTGCAGCAGCAGGCCGCCGATGCTGGGGCCCGCCAGCTCCGCCGTCGAGCGGGAGAACTCCAGCCGGCTGTTGCCGTCCGGGGTCTGCTCCCGCGCCACGACCGTCGGCAGGAACGCCTGGTCGGCGATGTCGAAGAAGACCGTGCACAGCCCGATGGCGAACCCGACCGCGCAGAGCAGCGGCACGCTCAGCACCCCGGCGAGGTGGGCCACCGGCAGCAGGGCGATGGTCACGGCCCGGCCGACGTCCGCCACGACCATCACCCGCCGGCGGTCCCACCGGTCGAGCAGCGCGCCCGCCGGCAGGCCGACCAGGAGGAACGGCAGGGACTCCATCGCCGAGACGAGTCCCAGCTGGCCGGTCGAGGCGGACAGGGTCGTCAGGGCGAGCACGGGGATGACGAAGAACGTGATCCGCGTCCCGAACTCGCTGACGGTGTGCGCCGACCACAGGACCTGGAAGTTCCGCTGCCGCCAGACGCTGACCAGCGGCCGCGGCCGGGGCCGGGACCGGGGCCGGGCGGGAGCGGCCGGCCCCGGGGGCGGGACCACCTCGACCGGCCGGCTCACAGGTACAGCGGGTGCGGCCGTCCGGAGCCCGCGACGTTGTGGCGCTCCCCGTAACCGGCGCGGGAGAAGGCCGAGACCAGCCGGCCGTCGACGGCGCCCAGGGCCACGTCGTGGCGGGGGGCCGGCCCGTCCACGACCCCGAGGAGGTGGGGGCTGGTCACGTACTCCTGGACGAGCCAGCCCTCGGCGCCCGCGAGGTCGACGGCGGCCTCCCAGGCCGGTGCGTCGGCGGCCTCCCGGCCGATCACCACACCGTTGCCGCGGGTGTCCAGCGGGCGCTTGAGGACGTAGCGGTCGCGGTCGCGGACGACGGCGTGCAGCGTCGCCGCGTCGCAGTGCGCGAGGTTGCGCGACCACGGGATCGCCGGACGGACCCGGCGGTAGTCGGCGGCGTCGAAGAGGTGGGCGAAGCGCGGGTCGGAGAGCACGGCGAGGCACAGCTTGTTGTCGCCGATCAGGCGTCCGCGCAGCCCGTTCTGCACGAACAGCCGGCCCTCGCGCACGGCCTCCAGGTAGGACGCCGCGCCGTCGCCCATCCGCAGCAGGTCCTGGATGCCGACCTTGGCGAACGCGTGCCGCACCGCTTCCCCGCTTACGACGACGCCCCCGCGCCCGTCGAGCGAGATCTCGCGCGGGTCCGCGTGCAGGACCCGGACGCCCAGGGCCGTCAGGGCGGTGTCGTAGTCACGGGTGTCGGCGCGGTAGCTGCCGTCCGGGCAGAGCAGGGCCACGGTCTCCGGACGGGTCCCGGTGTGCTGCTCCGCCAGGCGCAGCAGCCAACTCCCCGGCCAGAGCGGGTCGTCGGCCGGCAGCGGGCCCGGCACGTCGACGCCGTGCCGGGCCAGCAGCGACCGCCAGGCCGCCCGGCCCCGGCCGGCCCCGGGCAGGCCCCCCGGGCAGTTGGCGTTGGTCTCCAGCACCCGCAGCGTGCCGTCGGCCTGGGGCAGCAGGTCGATCCGCAGCAGGTGCACCCGGGTGTCGCGGGCGGCGTCCACGTGCTCGCGCAGCACCTGGGGAAGCGTCAGCACCTCGCGCAGGTCGCGGTCGTGGTCCCAGGCGGCCACCAGCGTCTCGATCACCCGGTGGTACGAGGCGACGAACGCGTCCAGCTCGCGGCGCAGCTGCGGGCGCACCCGCAGCGGCAGCCCCTGCGGCTGCGGCTGCGCCCGGACGATCTCGAAGACCTGCGACTCGGCCAGCTCGCGTCCCTCGGCCGTCCGCGCGATCGCGACGACCTCCCGGGTGAACTCCTCGTCCAGCCCGGGCCAGGTGTACCCGCCGGCCCTGGGCCCGTCCGGGGACGGCACGTGGGGGCGGGCCGGCATGACCGTGGTCGTGCCGGTCGGCCCGCCGACCGCGCCCTGTTCGCCGCCGGGGCCGCCGGGGCCGGGAATCGACTGCATGATCCGGTGTCCTTCCGCAGTTGGGAGGCGTGCGCCCGCGCCCCGCCACGGCCGGTGCACACACGTGATCCCGGAGTATCCAGCCAGCCGCGGACGACTCGGTGGACCGCAGCGCGCGGTTCGTCAGATCGAGTGAGGGGACCGGACCCGCACAGGACTGCCTGCACCGGTCGGTCCGCGTCGCCCCGCCCACCGACGCGGACTGGTCACTGGGCGCTCGCCGCGGGGCGGACGACCAGCTCGTTGACGTCGACCTCCCGGGGCTGGGACACCGCGTAGGCGATGGCCCCCGCCACCGCGGAGGCGGGAATGGCCACGGCGCGGTACGCCTTCATGGCCTCCCGCGCGGCGGGGTCCGCGATGCCGTCGGCGAGTTCGGACTCGGTCACGCCGGGAGAGACGAGGGTGACCCGGATGTCGCCGGCCGACTCCTGGCGCAGCCCTTCGGAGATCGCTCGGACGGCGAACTTGGTGGCGCAGTAGACGGCGGCGGTGGGCGAGACCTCGTACGCGCCGACGGACGCGATGTTCACGACGTGCCCGCCGCCCTGGGCCCGCATCACGGGCAGCGCGGCGGCGATGCCGTGCAGGACTCCCCTCACGTTCACGTCGATCATGCGGTCCCACTCGTCCGTCCTCAGCGCCTCCAGGGGCGACAGCGGCATCACTCCGGCGTTGTTGACCAGGACGTCGACCCGGCCGTAGCGCTCACCGGCGGCGGCCACGAAGGCCCGGACGTCGGCGGCGTCCGTGACGTCGAGGCGCCGGAACGCCGCGGTGGCGCCCGCGGCGGCCAGCTCGCCGGTGAGCGCGTCGAGGCGGTCGGTGCGCCGGGCCCCGAGGAACAGCCGGTGGCCGTCGGCGGCGAGCCGGCGGGCGGTGGCCTCCCCGATGCCGCTGCTCGCCCCGGTGACCAGTACGACCTTGGATGTCTGCGTCATGCCTGCTTCTCCTCCTGGTGGAGCACGGGGTTCGTCGACGGATGCGGATCCGTTCCGCCGGACCGAGTCTGGGCGGGGCGCGGGCGACCGACCAGGACGTGTCCTGCCTGGGTGCGGTGCACCCAGGCAGGGCCCGGGCGGCGCCACCTAGGGTGAGGACGTGACCGACAACCATCTGGGAGAGTTCCTGCGCGCACGCCGCGCGGCCCTGCTGCCGCAGGACGCCGGCGTGGCGAGCCACGGGGTGCGCAGGGTCGCCGGACTGCGCCGGGAGGAGGTCGCCGTCCTGGCCGGGGTGAACGCGGACTACTACACCCGTCTGGAACAGGGGCGGGAACGCCACCCGTCGGCCCAGGTCCTCGACGCGCTCGGCCGCGCCCTGCGGCTCGACCCGGACGGGCACGCGCACCTGCACCAGCTGGCGGGGACGGTGCCGGGCAGCCGGTTCGCCCACACCACCGACCTGGTCGGCCCCGCCCTGCGCCAGCTGCTGGACGGCTACCCCGCCGCCCCGGCCTTCGTCATCAACCGGACCCTGGACGTCCTGGCGGCCAACGCCCTGGCCGAGGCCCTGCACTCGCCCTTCGAGCGGATGGACAACCTCGCCCGGATGGCCTTCCTCGACCCGGCGGGCCGGCAGTTCCACGAACGGTGGGGCCACACGGCCCAAGCCGTCGTGGGCCATCTGCGGCAGGCCGCCGGGCTCGACCCGGACAGCCCCCGGCTGCACGCACTCGTCCGCACCCCCACCGACCACAGCACCGACTTCACCCGGCTGTGGAACGCCCACGCCGTACGCGGAAAGACCCAGGAGGCCAAGCACTTCCTCCACCCGGACGTCGGCCCGCTGACCCTCACCTACCAGGCCTTCGACGTGCGCGACGCTCCCGGCCAGCAACTGGTCGTCTACCAGGCGGAGCCCGGCAGTTCCAGCGCCCAGGCCCTCGCCCTGCTCGGGTCCCTGCGCGCCACCGCGAACCGCGCCGCCGGCTGAGCCGGAGGTCGGCTCCGCGACTCGAACGGTCGCCACCCGGCTGGGTCAACTGGCGAGCGTTCCAACGGATTTGGGCCTACGGTGCGGTCCCAGGGGGCCATCGAGCGAAAGGCTGTTGACGGCATGGCTGGGAAGTTCGAGCTGTACACGGACGAGAGCGGGATGCACCGGTTCCGGCTCAAGGCGAGCAACGGGACCGTCGTGGTGACCGGTGACCCGCAGGAGAGCAAGGACGACTGCCTGAAGAGCATCGAGTCGATCCGTAAGCTCGCGCCGTACGCGGAGCTCAAGGAGGCGGCCGGGTCGATGTGACGCGGCGGTGCCGGGGCGCGGGTCGGCGGTGCAAATCGCCGACCCGCGTTCGCTTGTACGACAGATCCCTTTGGCCGGGTGCACGCCGTGCGCGGAGACAACACAGGCATGCGCGTCGCCATCGTCACCGAATCCTTCCCTCCCGAGGTCAACGGAGTCGCCCACAGCGTGCTGCGGACGGCCGAGCACCTGCTCCGTCGGGGCCACCGGCCCCTCGTCGTCACCCCCGCACCGGCCCGGGGCGCCCAGTGCCCGCCGCAGACCTTCGGCTCCGGCGCCGACGCGGAACGGATCCCCGTCGTGCGGATCCCGTCGGTGCCGCTGCCCGGGTACCCGCAGGTGCGGATCGCCCTGCCGAGCCGGCAGCTGGCGGCCGCGCTGGCCGGGCACCGGCCCGACATCGTCCACCTGGCCAGCCCGTTCGTCCTGGGTGCGCGCGGCATGCAGGTCGCGGCCCGGCTCGGCGTGCCCGCCGTCGCCGTCTACCAGACCGACCTCGCCGGGTACGCCCACGCCTACCGGGCCGGACGCGGGCTCGGCGAGGCCGCCGCCTGGCGGCGCATCCGGGCCGTGCACCGGGCCGCCGCCCGCACGCTGGCGCCGTCCACCCCCGCCGCCCAGGACCTCACCGCGCACGGGGTGCCCCGGGTCCAGCTGTGGCCGCGCGGGGTGGACTCGGTGCGCTTCCACCCCCGGCACCGGGACGAGGCCCTGCACCGGGCCCTCGCCCCCGGCGGGGAGGTGCTGGTCGGGTACGTCGGGCGGCTGGCGCCCGAGAAGCGGGTCGACCTGCTGGCCGCCGCCTCCGCGCTGCCCGGGGTGCGGGTGGTGGTGGTCGGGGACGGCCCCTCGGCGCCCGGCCTCAGGGCCGCCATGCCCGGCGCGGTGTTCCTCGGGCGCCGCACCGGCGAGGAACTCGCGCGATGTTTCGCCACCCTCGACGTGTTCGTCCACACCGGCCCGCTGGAGACCTTCTGCCAGACCATCCAGGAGGCGATGGCCAGCGGCGTCCCCGTGATCGGCCCGGCCGCCGGCGGCCCGCTCGACCTGGTCTCCCACCACCGCACCGGACTGCTGGTGCCGCCCCGCGACGGCGCGGCGGTCGCCCGGGCCGTCGCCGAACTGGCCGCCGACCCGGCCCGGCGGGCCCGGTACGGGCAGGCCGGACGGGCCGAGGTGACCGCCCGGACCTGGGAGGCGGTCGGGGACCTGCTGCTGCGGCACTACGCCGAGGTGCTGGCGGAGCACCGAGGGGTGGGGGTGGCTCCTTCGGCGGCTCCGTCCGGGGTCGGGGCCGAGGTCGGGATCGGGGCCGAGGTCGGGATGGGGGCCGGGACTGAGGTCGAGGTCGAGCCCGGGTCGCCGGGGGCGTCGGCCGGGACGGTGGTGCCGGTGCTGCCCGTGCTGCCCGTACTGCCGGAGGAGTTGCCGGCATGACTGCGCCGCCCCGCGGCGGGCCGCTGACCATCGTGCGGCTCGCCAACTTCGTCACCCCGGTCTCCGGCGGCCTGCGCACCGCGCTGCGCCACCTGGGCGCCGGGTACCGGGCCGCCGGACACCGGCCCGTCCTGATCGTGCCCGGCGAGCGGCGCACCGAGGAGGACACCGAGCAGGGTCTGGTGATCACCCTGCCCGGCCCGGTGCTGCCGGCCAGCGGCGGGTACCGGCTGCTCGCCGACCGACGGGCGGTCGCCGCCGAACTGACCCGGCTCGGCCCCGACCGACTGGAGGTCTCCGACCGCACCACCCTGCGCTGGACCGGCGCCTGGGCCCGTCGGCACGGGGTCCGCTCGGTGATGGTCTCGCACGAGAGCGCCACCGGAGTGCTGCGGACCTGGGGCCTGCCCGGCCCGCTCGCCGCCGCGGCCGCCGACCGGCTCAACGCGGCCACCGCCCGCGGCTACGACTCGGTGCTCTGCACCACCGACTGGGCGGCGGCCGAGTTCCGCCGGATCGGCGTGCCCAACCTGGTCCGGGCCCCGCTCGGGGTCGACCTGGCGGCGATGCGCCCGCTGCCCACGGCCGTACGGGAGCTGGAACGGGCCCGGTACGCGGCGCCCGGGGACGTCCTGCTGGTGCTCTGTTCCCGGCTCTCCGCCGAGAAGCGGCCCGAACGCGCCGTCGAGGCCCTGGCCCGGCTGCGGGCGCGGGGGCTCCCCACCGTCCTGGTGGTGGCCGGGACCGGACCGCTGCGGCCCCGGCTCGCCGCCCGGGCCGCCCGGCTGCGGCTGCCCGTACGCTTCCTCGGGCACCTGAACGGGCGGGCGGAGCTGGCCGCACTGCTGGGCAGCGCGGACGTGGTGCTGGCCCCCGGACCGGTGGAGACCTTCGGACTGGCCGCCCTGGAGGCACTGGCCTGCGGCACCCCCGTCGCGGTCAGCCGCTCCTCCGCGCTGCCCGGCCTGATCGGGCCCGCCGGGATCGCCGCCGCCGACACCGGGGCCGGATTCGCCGCCGCCGTCACGGAGTTGCTCCGCCGACCGGAACCGGCCCGGCGGGCCGCCGCCCGGGCCCAGGCCGAACGGTACGGCTGGCCGGCGGCGGTGGCCGCCTTCCTGGCCGCGCACGGGGCCAGGACCTCCGATGCCACCGGGAGGAGTAGGGATGAGCGTGCTCGACGCGGGGCCTGACCGGACCGCCGACGACCGGCCCACCGCGGGCGAACTGCTGCGCTTCGTCGCGCTCGGCGACTCGCTCACGGAGGGCGTCGGGGACCAGGTCGGCGAACGGTGGCGCGGCTGGGCCGCCGTCCTCGCCCGGTCACTGGCCCCCGCGGGCCAGGACGTCGAATTCGCCAACCTGGCGTACAGCGGTGCACTGACCGCAGATCTGACGACTCGTCAACTCCCGGCGGCACTCGCCCTTCGGCCCCAGCTGGCGGCGGTCCTGGTCGGCGGCAACGACACCCTGCGGGCCGGCTTCGACATCCGCCGCACCACCCGGGAACTCGACGCCACCCTCGGCGAACTCTCCGGCCACGGCGCCGTCCTGCTCACCGCCTGCCTGCCCGACCCCGGCACCCTCCTCCGGCTCCCCGCCCCGCTCGCCCGACCACTGGCCCGACGGATGCGCGCCGTCAACACCGTCGTCCACGCCCTCACCACCCGGCACCGGGCCGTCCACCTGCACATCGCCGAACTGCCCTGGTGCGAGCAGCGCGGCCTGCTCAGCGTCGACCGCCTCCACCCCAGCGCCGAAGGACACCACCTGATCGCCCGCCGCTTCCACGAACTGCTCGCCACCCAGGGCCACCCCCTCGGCCCACCACCCGCCGCCGAACCCGTCGAACCGCCGCCCGGCCTCGCCGCCGACCTGTGGTGGATGGCCACCCGCGGCACCCGCTGGCTCGCCGCCCGCAGCACCGACCTCCTACCGGGCCTGCTCGCCCTCGCGGCCGTCGAAGGCGCCGCCCGCCTCCGCGGATCGAGTGCCCGCCACGACGAACAGATGGCCCGAGCGGCCGCCCAGGCCCTGGCCTCCCTGGGGTGACGGCCCGCCGGGCGGGGCGGGAGGGCAGGTCGGGCGGCGGTGCGGGGGCGTGTCCCTTCCGGGTGGTGGTCGGGGTGGGCGGGAACCATCGGGCGCGTGGGGATGTCGTCCCCCGGGAGATGAGCGGGTGGAAGGAGTCGGGGTGGAAGGAGTCGGGGTGGAGGCGTCGGGTGCGGCGGGACGAGAGATGATGGCGGCCGCCGGGGTGCTGTTCCCGGACAGGCAGGGGCGGGTGCTGGTGGTGCGGCTGCCGTACGACCGGAAGCATCCGGTGGCGATCCCGGGTGGCGGGTGGGAGCCCGGCGACCGGTCGCCGCGGGAGACGGCGTCGCGGGAGATCGCCGAGGAGCTGGGGTTCACGCCCCGGCTGGGAGCGTTGGCGTGCGTCGACTGGGCGATGTCCCCGAGCCGGCCGCCGATCGTGGCCTACCTGTACTGGGCCGAGGCGTTGACGCCGGAGCAGGTGTCGGCGATCCGGCCGGACGCGGCGGAGGTCGGCGGCTGGGTCTGGCTGACGGCGGAGGAGGCCGGGCACGCCCTGCCGCCGCGGCTGTCCCGCCGGGTGGCGGCCTGTCTGCGGGCGCCGCGGGAGGCCGGGCCCCTGGAGCTGGAGGACAGCCGGCCGGTGGGGCACACCCTGGGGGCACTGCCCGCCGAGGGGCCCGTGCCGGAGTACACCGGGCTGGCCGCCGCACCGGGGCTGGGGTCGGGGTCGGGGCCGGGGTCAGCTGCGGGGCAGCCGTCGGAGGCGCCGGAGCCGCTGGAGCCGCTGGAGCCGCCGATGGACCGGGACACCTACTACGCCACCCGGCCGCGGATCCGGGCGAAGGCGCGGGCCCTCTTCACGGACGGTGACGGCCGGGTGCTGCTGGTGCGGCTGCGGCCGTGGGACGGGCCGCGCGGGCGGGTGCCGTACTGGACACTGCCGGGCGGCGGGGTGGAGGCGGACCGCGAGACGCCCCGCACGGCGGCGGGGCGGGAGATCCGCGAGGAGCTGGGCTGGGAGGTCGAGCCCGGGCGGCTGCTGGCGTTGGACTGGCTGCCGGGGGCGGCGGCCGATCCCGGGGCCGATCCCGCGACCGGTCAGGACACCGCCGTGCTGGTGTACGTCTACGACGGCGGCGCGGTGACGGAGGAGTCGCTCGGCACGATCGTCCTCCAGGAGCAGGAACTGGTGGAGTGGCGGCTGTGCGACCCGGCCGAGGCGCGGACGCTGCTCTCCGGGCCGTCCTGGGACCGGGTGGCCGCGGCCCTCGCGGCCCGGGAGCGGGCGGGCGGACCGGTCGAGCTGGTGCGCGGACGGCCGGTCGGTCCCGTGGTTGGGAACGCGTCGGCCGGTGAAGACTGGGAGCATGCAGAACACGATCACTGAGGTGCTGGCCGGCCGGACGGTCGAGGCGGTCAGCGGAGGCGACCGGCTGGACCTGCGGCTCGACGGGCCGGTGACCGTACGGGTGGTGCACGAGTTCCGCTTCGCGGCGCCGTCCTTCACCACGCCGGAGGAGGTCGGACACTTCTTCCCCGCGCTCACCTTCCGGCCGACGCCCACCCTGCTGGCCCTGGTCGGCCGCACCGTCGGCACCGCCCGGATCACCCTGGCCGGCGGCCTGGAGCTGGGTTTCACGGAGGGCGGTGAGCTGTCCGTCCCGCCGCACGCGGTGCTCGCGCCGTGGAGCGTGCTGAGCGCCGAGGGGGCGGTCTGCGCGGGGCTGGCCGGCGGGGAGGTCCAGTGGGCGCGGCTGGACGGGGCCGGGCCCGGCGGGGCGGGGCCCGGCGGGGCGGGGCCCGGCGGGGCGGGGCCCGGCGGGGCGTGAGCCGCCGCCGGGGCCGTGCCGGTGCCCGGTCAGACCTCCAGGTCGGCCTCGATCTTGACCAGCTGGTGGCGGGCCATCGCCAGGTTGGCGCGGCCCTTGTCCAGTGCCAGGTAGAGGAACAGGCCCTTGCCGGTGCGGCCGGTGAGCGGGCGGATCAGGTGGTACTGGGTGCTCAGCGTGATGAGGATGTCCTCGATGCCGTCCTGGAGGCCGAGCATGTCCATGGTGCGCATCTTGGCGCGCATCACGTCGGTGTTCCCGGCCGCGGCGACGTTGAGGTCCAGGCCGCCGGGGCCGTCGAGGGTGGCGAGCGCCATGCCGCTGTTGTAGTCCACCAGGGCCGCGCCGATGGCGCCCTCGATGACGGTCATGGCCTGCTTGAGCGCGCCGGCTGCGTCGGTCATTCTGATCAACTCCTGTGGGTCGGTTGGTCGGTGGGTCGGTAAGTCGACAGGTTGGTCAGTGGGTGGGTCGGTGGGTCGGTACGGGGGTGGGTCGGTACGGGGGCCGGTCGGTACGGGGGCGGGCGGGGCGTTCGGTCCCGGGACGGGTCAGAGCGCGTCGCGCGGGTCCTTCGGCACCAGGGCGTCGTTGAGCAGTTCGGCGATGTGCCGGGCACTGCGGCGGCCCTCCAGGTGGAGCCGGCCGACGTTGACGTCCGGGAGCGCCAGCAGGGTCAGCACACAGCTGCCGCCGGCCGCGTAGGTGGCGACGTAGCCGTGTTCACCGCGCACCACGGACTCGCGGAACTCCCCCTGCCCGGTGGTGTCGGCGAGCCGCTGGGCGAGCGAGAGCGAGGCCGCCGTCATCGCGGCCAGGCCCGAGGGTTCGGTCCCGTGGGTGTCGTGCGCGACCAACAGGCCGTCCACGCTGGCCACCAGCCCGCCCGCGAGGTGCGGGACGCGACGTTTGACGGCGCGGAGTTCGGCGAGCAGCTCGGTCTCCAAGGCGATCAGTTGTCTCCTTCCGACACGCTGCTTGAGTGCCCGCCTCATGGCCGGTACGGCGGGGTCGCGGGCGGGGAGTGACTCAAAGTCGGGCCTCCAGAAGGTCTCGGACCCGGGTCAGCAGCGCGATGTCCGGGTCGGGGACGGTCAGCGGGTGGGCCGCTGCCGTGGTGGGCGGTCGGTCGGAGCGCGTGGGGGCGGGGGCTACGGGGACTGCGGGGCTGGTCGTTGCCGCAGGCCCGGTCGTTGCTGCGGGGCCGGTGCTCGGGAAGCCCCGGAGGGTGGCTCCGGGCACCCTGCGGTGCAGGCCGCTGCCAGGCCGGGCGGGTACGGCGGCCGAAAGGACGGGGTCGGCGACCGGGCGGACGGGTTCGGCAGCCGGGCGGGAGGGTGCGGCGGCCGGCGCGGCGTGCCGGGGGGTGTCGAGCAGTCCGGCGGCGGCCAGGCGGCGGATGTCCGCCGTCACGCCGAAGCCGGAGCGGCCGAGCAGCCGGGCCAGGTCCGCCGGGGTTCTTCGGCCGTCGGCGTGGTCCAGCAGTTCGCGCCGCCGACGGCCGGGCGGGCGGTGGGAGGGCGATCGACTGTGCTCGACCGGCCGGACCGGCGCGGTGTCGAGCTGCGGCCAGGGCCAGATCCGGTCGAGGAGTCGGTGCCGGCGCTCGACCTCGCGACCGAGCCGCGCCGGGTCGACCGGCGTCACCGTGCCGAGCCAGTGCCGGGCCTCGGACTCGAACCGCCAGGTGCCGCCGGCCCGGTCGGCGAGCACGAAGTAAGCGGCGTCGAACAGCGTTCCCAGGTGGCCGAGTTCGAGTTCGCCGCGGGTGAGCAGCTGCCGGTCGACCAGTGCCTCGCCGACCCGCCCCTGCGGGCCGTGGCGGTGCAGGAGGTCGGCCCACTCCTCGGGGGTGAGCCGACCGCAGCCGGTGAGCAGGTCGGCCAGGCCGGGCGCGCGGGGGGACTCCGCGGCGGCGACCTGGCCGTCGACCAGCCACAGGATGCCGAGCGGGCCGTGCAGGGCCCCGGTGGCGCGGCGGGCGGCGAGCAGGGCGACGGCCTCGCCCGGGGTCCTCGGCGCGGCGGGTTGGACGTGGTGGTCGGCGGCCTCCACCAGGGGCGCGTACGGGGCGGCCACGCGGTCGGCTGGCCGGAATGCGACGGTCGGTGCGGGCCTCGTGTTCACCCCAGCACCAGTTCCTCGGCGAGGGCCTGGAGGCGGAACCGGGCCGCGGCGAGGTTGCCCGACTCGCGGTCGAGCCAGAGGTGCAGGACGAGCCGGCTGTCGAAGACGGTGTCGATGAAGCGGATCAGGTGGTAACTGCGGCCCGCAGTGACGATGATGTCCTCCAACGGGGAGCGCCGGTCCTCCGCCGCGGTGAAGGTCTGGCTCTCAACGGCCGCGCGCACCAGGTCGGTTGCCTCGGCAGCAGCGGTCTCGTGTTCGCCGACCGGGCTTTCGCCCAGGCTCCCGAGGGCGAGTCCGCTGCTCCAGTCGACCAGGCTCGCCGAGCGGGCTCCGGCGATCGCCATCGCTCCGGAGAGACATTCGTCGATACCCGGCACACCGGCTCCTTCGAGGGGGTCTGGGGGTGGCCGGGCGCAGCGCAGATCCGGCCGGATCGCCACCAGCAGTGGCAGGTTCGACACGGAAGGCTACTGCCGGTTTCCGTATGACGAACATTCCAATGGCATATTCACACCAGCTACGGCGACTTCCGGCCAAGGTGCGACGATCCACCGGCCCGACCGGAGCGGCAAAACTGCTGGCTGCCCGGCCGCCGCAGACCGTCACTCGTCGGCCACCTGGTACGGGACCTTGGCCGATACCGGATCGCCGCCCGGAGTTTCGCCAGCGAAAGTGCGATAAGAGGACTCGGCGCACACCAGGGCCGAGGGCGGTGCACGGCCGGACATGACGAAGGGGCCCGTTCCCTTGACGGAACGAGCCCCTTCGGATGGAGCGCCAGGCCCGGATCGCACGGACTCTTCCTACTGAAAGTAGGACGTGCTCTGGTAGCACCACTGACGCACGTTCAAGGGTTTCGGGATCTCCGTTTAGGAAGATCATTTCCCCTCGACGAGAAGAACAGTAGCAGGCCATCGGGCCTGGTCAGAAATCCGCCCGGACGGCCGGGGAGCGGTGGAGTGGGCGGTCGCGCGGGCTGCGGAACGGGCAGCGCGGCAGGCGGCGCGGCAGGCGGCGGGCCGCAGCCGGTCAGAGCCCGCCGACGGCCTCGGCGAGCAGCCGGTACGAGTCGAGCAGGGCCGTCCGGTCGTAGGTACTGGTGGCGATCAGGACCTCGTCCGCACCGGTGCGTGCCACCAGGGCGGACAGCTCGGCGGCCGCCTGCTCCGGGGTGCCCGCGATGTGGCCCTTGAGCGACTGCTCGAAGGCCGCCCGTTCGCGCGGGCTCATCGTGCGCGCCCGGATCTCGGCGGCCGGGGCCAGCGGCGGGAACTCCCCGTGGGTGCGGGAGTAGGCGCCGGCCCAGGCCTCCGGGAGGAGGAGGTCATGGGCCCGCTCCTCGGTCTCGGCCACCGCGACCGTGCCCGAGACCACCACGTACGGTTCGGCGGCCTGCGCGGAGGGGCGGAAGCGGCTGCGGTAGCCGTCGAGCGCGGCGAGCATCCGCTCCTCCCCACGTGCGGCGGCGATGACCAGCGGCAGCCCGGCCTCGGCGGCCAGCTCGGCGCCCGCGCCGGTGGCCAGCACGAAGGCCGGCACGTGCAGGCCCTCGGCCGGGCGGGCGTGGACGCCGCGGTGCACCTGCTGGGAGCCGTCGAAGTATCCGAGCAGCTCGGTCAGCTGGCCGCCGAAGTCGTCGGCCGCGTCCTTCTCGCGCCCGAGCGCCCGCCGGACGCCGTCGGTGAAGCCCACCGAGCGGCCGAGCCCCATGTCGATCCGGCCCGGGAACAGCGCCGCCAGCACCCCGAACTGCTCGGCCACCACCATGGGCCGGTGGTTGGGCAGCATCACCCCGCCGGTGCCGACCCGGATCCGGCTGGTGGCCGCCGCGACCGCCGCGGCGAGGACCGTGGGCGCCGACCCGGCCACCCCGGGCACGCCGTGGTGCTCGGAGACCCAGAAGCGGTGGTAGCCCAGCCGCTCGATCTCACGCGCGAAGGCCACGGTGTCGCGCAGCGCCTGCGCCGGCTCCTCGCCCTGCCTGGTCCGGGAGCGGTCGAGGACGGAGAGCCTGGTCGCGGGCGTAGCGCTGGTCACGTGGGTGGACAACGCCCACCCGCCGTACGGGCATTCCCCGCCGGTACGCCCGGGCGCGCCGTCACCGCCGTCATCGACCCTCGGGCCCCGGCCCGGCCCCGGCCGCGCCGGAGGCCCCGGGTATTCGGCCCGGACGCGTGCCCGCGGCCTTGCGGCGGCCCCAGGGCTTGTACACCGAGAGGATCACGTTGAACAGGTAGAGCGCCAGGGCCACCGCCGGGACGATCACCGTGTTGTAGCGGACGAAGCCGAGGTCCGCCACCGGGATGGGGCCGGTCGGGTGGGCGTCCGCCACCCGGACCGCGTCGTGCAGCCGGGCGGTGAGGGCGAAGACCGAGGCCGCCAGCGCACCGAGCGTCAGCCAGAACTTGGTACTCACCCAGTAGTACCGGAACAGGCCCCAGGACGTGCCGAGCCCCAGCGCCAACCCGCTCAGGAAGGTGAGCAGGCTCAGCGGCAGGATGAGCGCGTCGCCGAGCAGGCCCATCGCCCGGTAGGCCGTTCTCAGCCGGTCGGCGTCGTCGGTGGTGAGGGCCGTCACCGCCAGGGTGAGCAGGCAGAGCATCAGGGCCAGCCAGCTCACCGAGGCGACGACGTGCAGCACCACCAGGCGTTTGCGCGCTCCCGGCGACAGTCGGCGGCCGGCGGACCGCCGCCCCGCGCCGGGGGCCGCGACGGCTTCGGTGGACGGGCGCACAGGTACCTCCTTCGAGTCGGGGTCACGAGGACGCGCCCAGACTCCCCCGCCCGCCCCTCATCGGGCATCTGACGGCGGAAGTAACCTCGGCTACTCCCCGGCGAGTACGTGCCTGGCCGTCGCCGCGACCGACCGACTCCCCGGGGAGTACCCACACCGACCCGCAGCCCCGCCGACCCGCCGACCCCCCGACCCGCCGACCCGCCGACCCGCAGCGCCCAACCCGTCGGCTCACCGGCCCGTCGGCCCGTCAGTCCGTCACCGCGAACCCCCGCGCCGCCCCCAGCCGGTGCAGCGAGTCCCGCCCGGGGATCCCGTCCGCGGCACCCGCCGAGTACCCGCAGCGCCGCTGCCAGCCCGCGTACGCCGTCACCGTGAGGCTGCCGTAGGACCCGTCCACCCAGCGCTGTTCGAGCAACCCCTCGTCCGCCAGCGCCTGTTCGACGATCGCCACCTCGGCCCCGTACGTCCGGTGCCCCTGCTCCGCCCCCGGGTCGCTGCGCGCCGCCGCGACGACGTGGGCGAGCGAGACGGTGCGCGGGCCGGGCAGGTAGCCGAGCAGCCGGCGCAGCGAGGCCTCGCCCGGGACGCCGTCCGCCGCCTGCCCGGAGTACCCCAGGCTCGCCTGGTAGTCCGCGTAGTTCTCGGTGTCGGCGTCCGTCCAGGTCGGTCCGGGCCCGGAGTGGTAGTGGGTGCCGAAGCCGGCCGTGACCAGCGCCCGTCCGACGGTGGTCACCTGGTAGCCCTGGGCGCCGTAGCCGTACGCCAGGCCGTTGACGGTGACCTGGTAGCGGGCGGGGGTCGGGTCGGCGGGCGGGGCGGGGTGCTGCTGGGAGGGCGGGCCGGTGGGCGAGCCGGGGCCCGCGGTGAAGGCGGGCCAGGAACCGGGGTCGACGTGGTCGTTGTACGGCACGTGGGCGTGCGCGTACCAGCCGCCCGCGGTCTCCCAGACCCGCTCGTCGCGGTGCTCCGTGAAGTCGGTCGGCCGCCCCATCGGCCAGGCGTCGGGCACCCCCCAGGAGGTGATCCAGGCGTGGATCCGGTCCCAGCCCGCGCACGGGGTGTCGACCAGCCGCGGGTAGACGGTGCCCTGGTGGCGGCAGTAGGGGAAGAACACCGCCTCGATCTGGATCACCACCAGCCCGGCCCGGTTGGTGCGGGTGGGGCTCTGGGTCGGGCTGAGCAGGCTCTTGGAGCGGGAGTCGGCGGGGAACAGCTGCGCCGTGCGGCCGCTGAACGGGTCCCAGACCAGGTGCGGGGCGTCGCCGGCGCCGGCGCCGGTGAAGTACCCGACGAGGTCCTCGTAGGTGCACCAGTCCTGCGGCGCGGCGGCGGTGGCGTTGCGGTCCCAGGTGATGTGGGCGATGGCCTTCGGGGGGTACTGGTGGTCGGTCGGCGCGTGGTCGCCGAGGTCGTGGATCTCGGCACCGGGCAGCCACGGTTCGGGCATGCTGGCTCCTCCGAACGGCGTAATGACGTCGTTGCCGGTATCGGCAGGTCCGGGTCGCGGATTGACCCCGGCGGCGGGATCGGCGGGGTTGAACCGCCCGGGGCCGCACGGCCGTTCGGATCAACGAGGGGAATTCGTCCTCACGTGCGGACCCGGCGGCGACAGGGCGCGCCGCCGGTTCCGTGCTCCGCCCTGTCCGGAAGCGGGTCCGGGCTCGGTCCGCACGGCCCCCGGACGACCCCCGAGGGCCCTCCGGAGCCACCGGGCGGGGGCGCATTCCACCCCGCCGCAGCCCCGCTGTCAATCGTTGACTTGGGAAGTGGTCTAGTCCACGGTGGTGCGCTCGAAGCCCTCACGGCGCCACCGCCGCAACCGTTCTGACGAACCGACGGAGAACCACCGCCATGCAGAGAGTCTGCCTCGCCCTGCCCACCATGCGTTCCTGCCCCGAGACCATCGCGGAACTCGCCGAGGAGGCGGCCTACGCCGTCGCGACCTTCGGCGTCGAGGTGCACCTGCTCATCCTCGACACCACCGACGCCGCCGCCTTCGCGCAGAACGCGGACGCCGTGGCCGCGCTGGAGCCGACCCCCGGCGTGGCCGTCCACCACCTGGGCGAGGCGCGGCAGCGGGAGTTCCTGCGCCGGGTGGCCGAGCGCTCCGGCGCCGCCGACCCCGGCCTGCTGCTCGACCTGATGCTCCCGCCGGCCGTCGCGTACGGCTCCTGCGTGAACCGGCTCTTCCTCGGCGCGGCCGCCCTCGGCTGCACCTCGGCGCACCTGCGCAACGACGACGCCGACTTCCAGGTCGTCGACGGCCGGAAGGTCTTCCCGATCCACCACGAGCTGCTCTCGATCGGCCGGCCGGCCGGCGAGGCGGTGGCCGGGGTGACCCGCTCCGAGCTCGACCCGGCCGACGCGGACAAGCCGGTGATGCTGGTCAGCGGCTCCTTCATCGGCGAACTCAACGTGGACATCAGCGAGATCCACGAGCTGGACCCGGCCGTCTACCGCGAGATCGTCCGCCTCTGGACCCCGCCGGTCTGGCCGGAGGAGGACCGGGACGCGATGGTCGACGTCTCGTTCAAGGGCGCCGGCTCCGAGCCGTTCACCGCCGACGAGTCCGTCCTCGGCGTCCCCGACATCTGGGACGTCTACATGTGCAACATCGCCCTGGACCACCGGGCCTACGAGGTGCTGCCGCTGCTGCCCTCGATCGAGACCATCGGCAGCGACTACGCCCTGCTGCACGCCCTGGTCCACTCCCGGCTGCCCGGCGTCGTCCACAACCGGCACATCGTCAACTACTACACGCCCGAGCGCCGCATCGGCGCCGGCTTCGTCAACTACCAGCTGCGGTTCGTCAAGTTCCTGCTCTCGATGCTGTACCTGTACCCGGTCTACGGCGGCATGATCGACCTGGGCCGCGGGCTGCTGGACGAGCGGCACGGGCTGAAGGTCGAGCCGATCGTCGACCTGGTGCGCGGCAGCGTCGACTGGGACCAGGCCGGGAACGAGCACTGCCTGGACGTCCTGGACCGCTCCTACCGCAAGCTCGGCGGCAAGTACACCGAGCTCGCGGACGTGGTGGCCGAGCGGCGCGGACAGCTCCTGGACGAGGCCCGGCAGGACGCCGAGCGCTGGGCGGTGCTGGTCGAGGCCTGGGCCGCGATGGTGTCCGCCGCCCGCGCCCACGGACTGGACGCCGGTCCCGAAGGCGCGGAAGGCGCGGAAGGCCCGGGCGCCGGTGCGGAGGGGGCGACCCGGTGAGCGAGGACCTCCGGATCCGGCGGCTGGCCGACGGGGACTGGGACGCCGTGGTCGCGCTCGAACACGACGCCTACGCCGCCGACGGCCTGTCCGAGGGCCGGGAGGCGCTGCAGTCCCGGGCCCGCAGCTCACCGGACACCTGCTACGTGCTGGAGCAGCAGGGCGTCGTCCGCGGCTACCTGCTGAGCCTGCCGTACCCGCCGCTGCGCTGCCCGGACCTCACCCGGCCGGAGGAGACGGCGTACACCTCGGCCAACCTGCACGTGCACGACCTGGTGATCGCCGAGGACCTGCGCGGCCGGGAGGTCGCCCTGGGGTTCATGCGGCACTTCCGCGAGCGGGCCGAGGAGTCGGGCTTCGAACGGATCTCGATGGTCGCGGTGCGCGGCGCGGACATCCTGCTGCGGCTGCTCGGCTACCGGGCGCACCGCGAGGTCACGGTGCCGGAGTACTACGGGCGGCGGGCCGTCTACATGTCGGCGCCCGTGCGCTGACCCGGGCCGACGCCGCGGCGGGCGGACGACGGCAACCGGGCGGGCCCGCACGGAAATCGGTCGGGCCCGCACGGAAATCGGCGGCGGGCCCGACCGGGCGGCGGGCAGAATGCGCGGATGCCCACCCTGCTGTACGCCGTCGCCCGCAACCCCGCCCTGCCGCCCGAGCTGCTCGGGCAGCTGATCGACCGACTCCCCGCCGCGGACGAGGAGTTGGCGTGCGCGCTCGCGGAGCGGACCGACCTCGACCCGGGGCAGGTCCGGCTGCTGGCCGAACGCTTCGAGGACGCCGCCGTACGGCTCGCCGAGCGCGGCCTGTTGCCCGTCGGGGACGTCGACCCGCTCGCCCGGCCGCGGGTCGCGCTCGTCCTGCTGGACGAGGGACGCGGGGACCCGGCCTGGGCCCGGCTGTTCGCCCGCGACCCGGACGAGCTGGTGCGGGAACGGCTCGCCTCCGCGGTCGGGCTCCCGGACGAGGTCGCGGACCTGCTCGCGGTGGACGAGTCCGACGACGTGGTGGCCGTTCTCGGACACTGCACCGGGCGCCCGGATCTGCTGGCACGGCTGGCCGTGCACCCGGCGGCGCAGGTCCGACGCGCGGCCGCGGCCAACGAGGCCACGCCCGCGGAACTGCTCACGGCCCTGCTGGACGATCCCGAGGTGATGGTCCGCGAACAGGCGGCGGCCCATCCGACCACCCCGGGGTCGGCCGCCGCCCGCCTGGTGGGTGACCACATGATGATCCGGCAGGCGCTCGCCACCCACCCCGGGCTGCCCGCCGGGACGTACCGCCGGCTGGCCGGGGACGAGATCCCCTGGGTCCGGTCCAACCTGGCCCGGAACCCGGGGATCGACGCGGCACTGATGAGCCGGCTCGCCGAGGACGACGGCTACGACGTCCGGCGCTCGCTCGCCCACAACCCCGCCATCCCGTTCGACCTCCTCGCCCGGCTCGCGGCCGCCGTCCGGATCGGCTCGACCCTGCTTCCCCGGATCGCCGCCGCCACTCCGGCCGAACTCCGCGCCCTCGCCGCCGTGCCCGAACCCAGGGTCCGCGTGCTGGTCGCCGAGCACCGGGCCCTGCCGACGGACCTCCGGGACCGGCTCGCCGCGGACCCGGACGCGAGCGTGGTCAAGTCGGTGGCCCCGCATCCGGGCCTCAGCGGTGCCCAACTGGCCACCGCGCTGAACCGGTTCGGCACGAAGGTGGCCACCGCCGTGACCAGGAACCCGGGTACCCCCACCGCACTGCTCGACCGCATCGCCACCACCCCGCCCACCCCCGTCAAGGCCCTGCGGACCCTCGCCGCCCACCCGAACGCCTCCCCCGCCGCGCTGACCGCCTGCCTGGCCTCCCCGGACCACCGCACCGCCGAGGCCGCGGCCGCCAACCCGGCGCTGCCGGTGGCGGTGATGGCGGAGCTGGCCACCCGGTGACGGACCGGACCGGCGACGGACCGGACCAGCGACGGACCGGACCAGCGACGGACGGGACCGGTGGGCCGCCGGGTCTCCGCCAGGTCCGCGCGCGGTTGCAGTTGCGTCTCCGTTCAACCGGAGGGGGGTGTGCCCCGGCGGCCGGTCCGGGAGCCTGGGGGCAACGACTCGTACGGCGGGGGGAGTTGCCATGGGGGACGGCCGCGGGCTGGTGGCGGGTGTGGTGGGGGCGCTGGTGCGACTGGCCCGGGGCACGCCCGGCGGGCGGGGGCGGGCGGTGGCCGAGGTGGTCCGGGCCCGGTTGCGGCTGACGCCCGAGGGGGCCCGGGCGCTGTCGGCGATCGAAGCGGACCCGGACGATCCGGCGGCGCGGGCCGAACTGGCCGCGGCCGTCGCCCGACTGCTCGCCACCGACCAGGGGTTCGCGCAGTACCTGACCACCACCGACCTCGGCGGGACGGCCGATCCGAACACCGTCCAGCTGCGGACGGACGCGAGCCCCAGCACGGTCCAACTGCGGACCGGCCCGAGCACCGTCCAGCTGCGCACCGGGGGGCCGGACGCGGAACCGGAGCCTCGCACCGTCCGGCCGGGGGTGGACCCGGACGCCCCGGCCGGCGGCCCGAGCACCGTCCAGCTGAGGGTCGACCCGGCGGCCGCCGGCGCCGCCCGGGCCCTGGCGGCCCGGCGCGGCAACGTCGCCGTCCTCACCGTCCTGGCCCTGGTCCTGATCGCCGCGCTGGTCGCACTCGGGATCAACCTCGGCTCGCGCCCGCTGCTGCAACCCACCGGGCCCGACTTCGCCCACGCCGCCCGGACCATCCGCGATCCCGCGCGGGTGCAGGGCGTGCTGCCGGACGCCGCCGCGATGCCGGGCGGCTGGCAGCAGCAGGGGGCGCCGCGTTCGGGGACGGGCAGCGGGCCGGGCGCGCCCTGTCTGCTCCCGGGCGCCTGCGACCAGCAACTCGCCTATGCGACGGTGTCGTTCAGTGCCGCGCCGCTGCCGTCCGTGCAGTTCACCGTGGTCACCTTCAGCTCCGCCGAGGCGGCCGGCCGGGCCTTCGACACCCGGCTCGACCTCCTCGACGCCCGGGGCGACGCGGCCCCGGCGGCCGTCCAGGCGGTCGGCGACCGGAGCGCCGCCCGCACCCGGGGCGACTCGACGGCGGAGACGGTGGTCCGGGTCGACTCGACGCTGCTCTACGTGCACTACGCCGGGCCGGGGGCCGCGGTGGCACTGCCCGGGCTCACCCCGTTCGCCCGGATGCTCGCCGAGCGCGCCCGGCAGGCCGAGGACGGCCGGACCCCGGACGCCGTCTTCCACGCCACCGGGGGCTGAACACCGGCGCTCCCCGGCCGCCCCGGCAAGCCCGGCCGCCCAGCAAGCCCGGCCGCCCAACGAGGCACAGCCACCCCGGGAAGCCCAGCCACCCCAGGAACCCCACCCGCACCGCACCACCCCTGCGCCCCGCAGGCCCCATCGGCCGGCGGGGCGTTCCGCTTGCCCCGCCCCGCCCCCGACCTGCGCCGACCGCTCCCGTCGCCCGAATGCATGTATCGCTCTCTTGACTGGCGTCACGAGCGCGCCATACTGGCTTCACTCCCGCTCGCCCGACGAGGTGCCGCCCATGGAGCTCTCCCCCTCGGCGCACATGGACACGTTCTGCCGAGACCATCTCCCGCCCTTCGACCAGTGGCCAGAACTCCTCTTCGAACTCCCGGAGTTGGCCTACCCCGACCGACTGAACTGCGCGTCCGCCCTGCTCGACGACACCATCGCCCGCCTGGGCCCCGACCGCCGCTGCCTGCTCACCCCCACCACCCGGTGGAGCTACGGCGAACTGCGCGACCACGCCGACCGGACAGCCCGCCTGCTCACCGAGGAACTGGGCCTGGTCCCCGGCAACCGCGTCCTGCTGCGCGGCCCCAACACCCCCTGGCTGGCCGCCTGTTGGCTCGGGGTCCTGAAAGCCGGCGGGGTGGTCGTCACCACCGTGCCGCTGCTCCGGGCGGCCGAGCTGACCGAACTGGCCCGGATCGCCCGACCCACCCTCGCCCTGTGCGACCACCGCTTCCGCACCGAGCTCGACCTCGCCGACGCCCCCGGGCTGCGGGTCCTCTCCTTCGGCGGCCCCGGCCCCGAGGACCTCACCGCCCGCAGTGCCACCCAGCGGCCCGGCTTCACCGCCGTACCGACCGCCGCCGACGACGTCGCGCTGATCGCCTTCACCTCCGGCACCACCGGCCGGCCCAAGGCCACCCTGCACTTCCACCGGGACGTGCTGGCCAACGCCGACACCTTCTCCCGCCACCTGCTCCGCCCCACCCCCGACGACCTCTTCACCGGCACCCCGCCGTTCGGCTTCACCTTCGGCCTCGGCGGCCTGCTGGTCTTCCCGCTGCGGGCCGGCGCCGCCAGCCTGCTGCTGGAGCGGGCCACCCCCGAACAGCTCGCCGAGGAGGTCGCCCGGCACGGGGTGAGCGTGCTGTTCACCGCGCCCACCGCCTACCGGGCGATCCTGGCCGCCGGGCTCGCCGACCGGCTGTCCGGCGTACGGCGCTGCGTGTCGGCCGGCGAGCCGCTGCCCGCCGCCGTGTGGGAGGCCTTCCACGCCGCCACCGGCCGGCGGCTGATCGACGGGATCGGCGCCACCGAGCTGCTGCACGTGTTCATCTCGGCCGCCGACGACGACTCCCGGCCCGGCGCCACCGGCCGCCCCGTCCCCGGCTACCGGGCGGCGATACTCGACCGGCAGGGCAACCCGGTGCCGGACGGCCAACCCGGACTGCTCGCCGTCAAGGGCCCCACCGGCTGCCGCTACCTGGACGACGAGCGCCAGCGCGAGTACGTCCGCGGCGGCTGGAACCTCACCGGCGACACCTACCTCCGCGACCGGGACGGCTACTTCCGGTACCAGGCCCGCAACGACGACATGATCGTCTCGGCGGGGTACAACATCGCCGGCCCCGAGGTGGAACAGGCCCTGGCCTCCCACCCCGCGGTCGCCGACTGCGCCGTGGTGGCCGCGCCGGACGAACGGCGCGGCACGGTGGTCAAGGCGTACGTGGTGCTGACCGGGGGCACCCCGGCCGGCGCCGGGACCGTCAAGGAGCTCCAGGAGCACGTCAAACGCACCATCGCGCCGTACAAGTACCCGCGCGCCGTCGAGTTCGTCCCCGAGCTGCCGCGCACCGCGACCGGCAAGCTGCTCCGCGCCGAGCTGCGCAGAAGGGCCGCCGTGACACACCGATCCGAGCCGGAGCCCGCCCCGGCCGCCATCACCATCGAGCGCCGGGTCGAGTGGTCGGACACCGACGCCGCCGGGCACTACCACTTCTCCGCCGTCCAGCGCTGGGCCGAGGCCGCCGAGGCGGCGCTGCTGCGCCGGCTCGGCCTGGCCGAGCTGTTCGGACGGATCCCCCGGGTGCACTTCGAGGCCGACTACCGGGAGCGGCTCTGGTTCGGGGACGTGGTCCGCACCGAGCTGCGGGTCGTCCGGGTCGGCGGCTCCTCGCTGCACTACGCCTTCGAGGTGCACGGCCCGCAGGGGCTGGCCGCCAGCGGCCGGATGTCGGTGGTGCACGCCGCGCCGCGGGTCAAGGGCGCCGAGCCCTGGCCCGACCCGGTCCGCCGGGCGCTCACCGAGGCCGGTCCGCAGCAGCCCGAGGTGGTCGCGTGACGGGCGGGCCGCAGCAGTCGACGGCCGGACAGCAGACGGGCGGGCAGCGACCGACGGGCGGGCCGCAGCAGCCGACGCCCGGCGGGCCGCGCCGGATCGCGGTGATCGGCGCCGGCCCCGGCGGGCTCTACTTCGCCGCCCTGGCCAAGCAGTTGGACCCCGCCCGCGAGATCACCGTGTTCGAACGGGACGGCCGGGAGGACGCGTTCGGCTTCGGCGTGGTGTTCTCCGACGAGACCCTGGACGGCATCGCCCAGGCCGACCCGAAGGTCTTCGCCGCGATCAGCGCCGAGTTCGCCCGCTGGAGCGACATCGACATCCGCTACGCCGGCCAGGTCCGCACCAGCGGCGGGCACGGCTTCGCCGCCCTGGACCGCAACCGGCTGCGCGCCGTCCTCCAGGACCGCTGCGCCGAGCTGGCGGTGGACGTGCGCTACCGCACGCCCGCCCCGCCGGCCGACCGGCTCGCCGCCGAGTACGACCTGGTGGTGGCCGCCGACGGCATCCACTCCGGCACCCGGGCCGCCCGCCCGGAGGCGTTCCGCACCGAACTGGACGAGCGGCACTGCCGCTACATCTGGCTCGCCACCGACAAGGTCTTCGAGGCCTTCACCTTCATCGTCGAGGAGTTCGACTTCGGCACCGTGCAGGTGCACGCCTACCCGTACAGCGCCACCCGCTCGACCTTCATCGTCGAGATCGCCGCGGACGCCTGGCGCCGGGCGGGCTTCGAGGCCCTCGCCGCACGGGAGTTCGCGCGCGGCGAGAGCGACCTGGCGAGCGTGGAGCGCTGCGCGGAACTGCTCGCCGGGCACCTGGACGGCCACCGGCTGATCCCCAACGCCTCCCGCTGGATCCGCTTCACCACCGTCCGCAACGCCAGTTGGCGCCACGGCAACACCGTGCTGCTCGGCGACGCCGCGCACTCCGCGCACTTCTCGATCGGCTCGGGCACCAAGCTGGCCCTGGAGGACGCCCTCGCCCTGGCCGCCGCGCTGAGCGAACAGCCCACCCCGGACGGCGCGTTGGCCGCCTACGAGGCCGAGCGGCGGCCGGTGGTGGAGTCCACCCAGCGGGCCGCGCAGGCCAGCCTGGAGTGGTTCGAGACGGTGGGGCGCCGCACCGGGCGGGACCCGGACCGGTTCGCCTTCGACCTGCTCACCCGAAGCCGCCGGGTCACCTACGACAACCTGCGGGCCCGCGACCCGGAGTTCACCGCCGCCGTGGACGCCGCCACCGGCGGCTCCCCCGGGGTACCGCCGATGTTCCGGCCGCTGAAACTCGGCGCCCTGGAGCTGCGCAACCGGATCGTGGTGCCCCCGCTGGCGACCTTCACCTCCCCCGACGGGCTGCCCAGCGCCTTCGACCGGGCCCAGCTGACCGCCCACGCGCTCGGCGGCGCCGGGCTGGTGATCGCCGGGATGACGGCGGTCAGCCCCGAGGGCCGGGCCACCGACCGCTGCCCCGGGCTGTGGACCGACCGCCAGGAGGGCGCCTGGGCGGAACTGCGGCGCGCCGTCGCGGCGGTGAGCGACACCCCGGTCGGCCTCCAACTCACCCACGCCGGCCGCCGGGGCGCCACCGCCGCGCCCGGACCGGACGGCATCGGCCGCCCGCTCGCCGACGGCTGGCCGCTGCTCGCCCCCTCGCCGCTGCCCTGGGACTCCGGCAGCGCCGTCCCGCACGAGGCGAACGACGTCCACCTGGCCGTCGTCACCGCCGACTTCGCGGCCGCCGCCGAGCGCGCCGCCCGGGCCGGGTTCGACGTGCTGGAGCTCCAGTTCGGCCACGGCCACCTGCTCTCCGCCTTCCTCTCCCCGCTCACCAACCACCGCACCGACGGCTACGGCGGCCCGCTCGCCCACCGGCTGCGGCTGCCGGTCGAGGTGCTGTCCGCCGTCCGCGCCGTCTGGCCCGCCGGGCGGCCGCTGCTGGTCCGGATCTCGGCCGCCGACTGGGCCCCCGGCGGCACCACCGAGGACGAGGCGGTGGCGATCTGCCGGGCGCTGGGCGAGGCCGGGGCGGACGCGGTGGACGTCTCCACCGGCGAGGTGGTGGCGCACCAGCGGCCGCCGTACGGGCGCGGCTTCCAGACGCCCTTCGCCGAACTGGTCCGCGCCGCCACCGGCCTGCCGACCGTCGCGGTCGGCGCGATCTCCGGCCACGACGACGCCAACTCCGTCCTGCTGGCGGGCCGCGCCGACCTGGTCGCGGTCGGCCGGGCCCAGCTGCACGACCCGTTCTGGACCCTGCACGCCGCCGCCGAGCAGGCGTACACCGGCGCGGGCGCCCCCTGGCCCGCGCCCTGGCTCGCCGGGCGCCGCAGGCCGCCGGGCCCGGGCGCCGACAAGGTCGCCCCGCGCCTGCACCTGCTGCGGGAGGCCGCCCCGCCCGTCCACCGCCGCTGGCGGCCGGCTCCGGACGGGCAGTGAGGAGGACGCATGGACCTGCCGCGCTTCACCGCCGCCGCCGTCCAGGCCGCCCCGGTCTACCTGGACCCGGCCGCCACCGTGGACAAGGCCGTCGCCCTGATCCGGGAGGCGGCCGGCCGCGGCGCCGAACTCGTGGTCTTCCCCGAGGTCTTCGTGCCCGGCTACCCGTACTGGAACTGGACGATGACCCCCGTGCAGGGCTCCCCCTGGTACGAACGGCTGCACCGCGCCGCGGTGGACGTCCCCGGACCGTACGTGGACACCCTGTGCTCGGCCGCCCGGCAGGCCGGGGTGGTGCTGGTGATCGGCGTCAACGAGCGCGGCCGGCACAGCCTCGGGGTGCTGTACAACACCCTGCTGATCATCGGCTCGGACGGCGAACTCCTCGGCGTGCACCGCAAACTGGTACCCACCTGGGCCGAGAAGCTGACCTGGACCCAGGGCGACGGCAGCTCGTTGAAGGTGCACCGCACCGCCGTCGGCCCGCTCGGCGCCCTGGCCTGCGGGGAGAACACCAATACCCTGGCCCGCTTCACCCTGCTGGCCCAGGGCGAACTCGTCCACGCCGCCGCCTACATCGCCCTGCCGGTCGGCCCCGAGGACTACGACATGGCGGAGGCGATCGCGCTGCGCGCCGCCGCCCACTGCTTCGAGGGCAAGCTGTTCACCGTGGTCTCCTGCTCGACCGTGTCGCCCGAGATGGTCGACCTGATCGCCGGTGACGACCGCCAGCTGCGCAGCCAACTCGCCCGCCCGCACAGCGCGTTGTCCGGGATCTTCGGACCGGACGGCCGGGCGGTCACCGAACCGCTGGTCGACGAGGAGGGCATCGTCTACGCCGAGATCGACCTCGGCCGCTGCATCCAGCCCAAGCAGATGCACGACATCGTCGGCCACTACAACCGCTTCGACGTCTTCCGGCTGCACGTGGACGACCGCCCGCTGCGGCCACTCACCTTCCCCGAGGAGGAGTCATGAGCACCGAAGGCACCTACGACGACGGCCGGATCGGCCGGGCCCGCGTCAACGACAGCCCCGAACTGCTCGCCTACTACGAGGAGTTGGCCAAGCACGAGGCCGGCGCCCTGTGGACGGTGGCGAACGAGATCGAACCCTGGTACCCGCAGCCGAAGTCCGTCCCGGTGCTCTGGCGCTACGCCGACCTGCGCCCGCTGGTCCGCAAGGCCCTCCCGCTGGTGAAGGCCGACGACGCGGGCCGCCGGGTGGTGATGCTGGTCAACCCTGGGCGCCGCGAACTCAGCGCCGCCGTCGGCCTGTTGTACACCGGCCTGCAGATCATGGGCCCCGGCGAGGCGATGACCGCGCACCGCCACCAGGCCTCCGCCCTGCGCTTCGTCCACGAGGGCACCGGCGCCTGGACGATCGTCGACGGCCAGAAGCTCCGGGTCGGCCCGCGCGACTTCGCGATCACCCCCAACAGCACCTGGCACGAGCACGGCAACGAGGCCGAGGACAACCCGGTGATCTGGCAGGACGGCCTGGACATCCCGCTGGTCAACACCCTGGACGCCAACTTCTACGAAGTCCACCCGGACCTCTACCAGCGCCCCGGCCCGGTCCCGAACTCCTCCCTGCTCAGCTACGGCGGCAACCTGCTCCCGTACGGCGTCGAGAAGTGGACCCGCCCGTACTCGCCGCTGCTCGGCTGGCCCTGGGAGCCCAGCTACCACGCGCTGTGCCGACTGGCCCGCGCCACCGAGGGGTCCCCGTACGACGGCGTGATCATGGAGTACACCAACCCGGTCACCGGCGGCTCGGTGATGCCCACCATGGCCGCCCACCTCCAGCTGCTCCGCCCCGGCCAGACCACCCGCGCCCACCGGCACACCGGCTCGGTGGTCTACACCGCCGCCAAGGGCCGGGGCGTCTCGGTGATCGCCGGGCAGCGCTTCGAGTGGCAGCAGGGCGACATCTTCGTCGTCCCGTCCTGGGCCTGGCACGAGCACGAGAACCTCGACCAGGGCGAGGACGCCTGCCTGTTCTCCTTCAACGACTTCCCGGTGATGCACTCCCTCGGCCTCTACCGCGAGGAGGCCCACCCGGCCCACGACGGGCACCAGGACACCCCCGAGCCCACCGCCCCGTAACAGGAGTCCACCCGATGCAGCTGCTGACCTTCCGCGCCGACGGCGACCCCGCCCCCCGGCTCGGCGCCCGCACCGACGGCGACCGGGTCGCCGACCTGACCGCCCTCGCCACCGCCGCCGGGGTCGAACTCCCGCCCGACCTGCTGGGGTTGATCCGGGCGGGCGAACCGGCCCTGGCCACCGCCCGCGCCCTGACCGCCCGCGCCCTGACCCCTGGCGCCCTCACCGCCGGCGCGCCGGCCACCCGGCCGCTCGCCGAGGTCACGCTGTGCGCCCCGCTGCGCCCCGGCAAGATCGTCGGGGTCGGCCTCAACTACGTGGAGCACGTGGCCGAGTCCCACCGCACCCTGGACACCGAACGCGAACTCCCGGACCGCCCGGTGCTGTTCGGCAAGCCCACCACCGCCGTCACCGGCCCCGGCGGGCCGATCCTGCACAACGCCGACATCACCAAGCAGCTCGACTGGGAGTGCGAACTCGCCGTGGTGATCGGCGAGCCCGCGTTCCGGGTGAGCGAGGCGGACGCCTGGCGGCACGTGTTCGGCTACAGCATCGTCAACGACATCAGCGCCCGCGACCAGCGCCGCAGCGGGCAGTGGTTCTTCTCCAAGGGCCAGGACAGCTACGCGCCGTTCGGCCCGGTCGTGGTCACCGCCGACGAGATCCCCGACCCGCAGCGGCTCGACCTCTCGCTGCGGGTCAACGGCGAACTGCGGCAGGACTCCAACACCCGCCACATGCTGTTCGGCATCGCCCGGCTGATCGCCGACATCTCCGCCGGGATGACCCTGGAACCCGGCGACGTCATCTCCACCGGCTCCCCCTCCGGGGTCGGCGCCGGCATGGTCCCGCCGCAGTTCCTGCAGCCCGGCGACCTGGTCGAGGCCACCATCGAGCGGATCGGCACCCTCGCCAACCCCGTGATCGACGCCCGCTGAGAGGAGTCCGGCGCAGATGACCACCTACCGGATCGGCCAGATCGTCCCGAGCTCCAACGTCACCATGGAGACCGAAGTCCCGGCCCTGCTGCGGGCCCGCGAGGCGGTCGCCCCGGAACGGTTCACCTTCCACTCCAGCCGGATGCGGATGACCAGGGTCACCCCCGAGCAACTGCGCGCCATGGACGGCGAGTCCGACCGCTGCGCCGCCGAGCTCTCGGACGCCCGGGTCGACGTGATCGGCTACGCCTGCCTGGTCGCGGTGATGGCCACCGGCCCCGGCTACCACCGCGAGGCCGAGCAGCGGCTGCACCGCCGCACCGTCGAGAACGGCGCGCCCGCGCCCGTGGTGACCAGCGCCGGCGCCCTGGTCGCCGGGCTGCAGGCGCTCGGCGCGCGGAAGGTCGCGATGGTCACCCCGTACCTGCGCCCGCTGGCCGCGACGGTGGTCGACTACCTCGGCGGGGAGGGCATCGAGGTGCTCGACCACGTCGCGCTGGAGATCGCCGACAACCTCGACGTGGCCGCCCACGACCCGGCCCGGCTGCCCGGGATCGCCAAGGGCCTGGCGCACGGCGACGCGGACGCGGTGGTGCTCTCCGCCTGCGTGCAGATGCCCTCGCTGTCCGCCGTCGAGGAGGCCGAGCAGCAGCTCGGCAAGCCGGTGGTCTCGGCGGCGATCTGCACCACCCACCAGTTGCTCCGGGCGCTCGGCCTGCCCGCCGTCGCCCCCGGCGCCGGGCACCTGCTCTCCGGCGCGTACGCCTGAGCCACGCCCCGGTCACGCCCGGCCCGCGCCGGTGCCGCGCCCGCACCAACCCGCCACCGGCCCGAGACCGACCCGCGGTGCCGTCGCTATGATCACCACCAGCCGTCGGGGAGGAGGGCCCGCAGATGCCGGAGAGCACCACCCGGCCCAGCTCCCTGATCAACACCGTCTACGGAGAGTTCGTCCGCCGCCTCGGCGGCTGGATATCGATCGCCGACCTGATCGCGCTGATGGCCGAGCTGGACGTCGACGGCCCGGCCGTCCGCTCGGCCATCTCCCGCCTGAAGAAGGCCGGCACCCTGCTCCAGGAGCGCCGTTCGGGCACCGGCTACCGGCTGGCCCCGGCGATGGGCCCGGTGTTCGACGAGGGCGACCGCCGGATCTTCCACAGCCTGGAGCCCGCCGAGCTCGCCGACGGCTGGGTGGTGGCGGTCTTCTCGGTGCCGGAGTCCGAACGCGCCCACCGCCACCAGCTGCGCTCCCGGCTGAGCTGGCTCGGCTTCGGCAACGCCGCCCCCGGCGTCTGGCTGGCCCCCGCCCGGCTGCTGCCGGACGCCCGCCGGCTGCTGGAGCGCCTCGGCCTGAGCGCCTACGTCCACCTGTTCCTCTCCGCCGAGTACGCCGGCTTCGCCGAACTCCGTACGGCGGTGGCGACGTGGTGGGACCTCCCGGCGATCGAGGCGCAGTACGCGGCCTTCACCGACGCCTGGCGGCCGGTCGCCGAGCAGGTGCGCGGACGGGAGCGGATCGACCCGGTCGAGGCCTTCCGGGACTACGTGCCGATGCTCACCCAGTGGCGCCGGCTGCCGTACCTCGACCCCGGGCTGCCCGCGCCGCTGCTGCCCGAGCACTGGAACGCCGTGCCGGCCCGCGCGGTGTTCACCGAGGTGCACGGGCTGTTCGCCGAGCCGAGCCTGCGCTACGTCGAGAAGGTCACCGGACTGTCCCACCCCGAGGAGCTGCCATGACCGCCCCGGACCGCACCCCCACCCCGGACCGCACCCCCGCTCCGGCCACCAGCACCCCCGCCCCGGGCACCAGCACACCCCCCGCCGATCTGCTGGTCCGCGCCGCCGCCGTGCACACCCTCGTCCCGGGCGGGGCGCCGCAGCGGGCAGTCGCCGTCACCGGCGGCCGGATCACCGCCCTCGCGGCCGAACCGAACGGCCTGGACGCCCTGGTCGGGCCGGACACCGAGGTGGTGGACGCCCCGGACGCGACCGTGCTGCCCGCCTTCGACGACACCCACACCCACCTGATCCTGGCCGGGCACAGCGTCCATGGCGTCCCGGTGCACCGGGCCCGGGACCTCGACGGCTTCCTGGCGCTGATCCGCGACCGGGCCGCCCGCACCCCCGCCGGGGAGTGGATCGCCACCACCGTCAACTGGCAGGAGGTGCTGCTCGCCGAGCAACGCCTGCCGACCACCGCCGAGTTGGACGCCGTCACCGCCGACCACCCGGTGCTGGTGCGCCGCGGCGCCTACAACATGGTGCTCAACTCGGCCGCGCTGCGGCTGGCCGGGATCGACGAGTCCACCGAGGCCCCGGACGGCGGGGTGATCGAGCGGGACGCGCGGGGGCGGCTGACCGGCCGGCTGATCAACCGGGCGGTCGAGGCGGTCGAGCGGGTGCTGCCGCGGCCGACCCTCGCCGAGCGGATCGAGGGGCTGCGCGCGGCCTCCGCCGACTACGCGGCCACCGGGATCGGGACGGTGCGCGACTGCCTCGTCCCGGTCGAGGATCTCGACGTGCTGGACGCGGCCCGGGCCGCGGGGGCGCTCGCCGTCCGGGTCCGGGCCCTGGTCTCCGGCTTCGCGGCCCGCACCCCCGCCCAGGTGGACGCCCTGCTGGACCGGATGGACGGCTGGCGCGCGGACGGCCGGGACGACGCCCGACTGCGGCTGTGGGGCGTCAAGTTCGGCATCGACGGCGGCTTCGAGGCGGGCGCCCTGGAGCAGCCGTACCAGGGGCAGCCCTGCTACCACGGGCGGCTGCTCTGGGAGCCGGCCGAGCTGCTCGCCGCGGTGGAGCGGGTGGTCGGGCGCGGCTGGCGGGTGGGTGTGCACGCCTGGGGCGACCGCGGGCTGCGGGTGCTGCTGGACGTCTTCGAGCAGGTGGTGAAGCGCCACCCGGGGCTGCCGCCGGGAACGCTCGTGGTCGAGCACGGCGGACTGGCCCGGGCCGACCAGCGGGCCCGGGCGGTCGCGCTGGGCATCCCGGTGACGGTGCAGCACCCGCTGCTGCACGACGGCGCGCTCACCCAGCAGCGGGCCTGGGGCGAGGAGCGCACCGCCGCGCTGTTCCCGCTGCGCGAGTGGCTGGACGAGGGAGCGCAGTTGTCGGCCGGATCGGACTTCCCGGTCGGCCCGTACGGCGCGATGGTGTCGGTGTGGGGCATGACGACCCGCGGCACCACGGCCGGGGTGGTCGGCCCCGAGCATGCGATCGGACGGGCCGAGGCGATCGCGCTGCACACCGTGAACGCCGCCCGGCTGACCGACCAGGAGGCCGAGCGGGGCAGCCTGCGGCCGGGGGCGCTCGCCGACCTGACGCTGTGGCCGGTCGACCCGCTGCACTGCCCGGCGGCGGACCTGCGCGGGCTGCTGCCGCTCCGTACGGTGATCGGGGGCCGAACCGTGCACGGGGGATGACGGCCCGACCGTGCACGGCAGTTGATGGGCCGTCAGGCCGCGATGAGCTCCCGCAGGTCGATGTCGCCGCGGTGCAGGGCGCGCAGGTCCTCGTGCAGGGTGGACGGCGGGACGACGAGCACACCGCCGCGCGCGTGGTCGAGGCAGTGGCGGGCGACCGAGCCGCGCAGCAGTCGGCGCAGGCGGCCGCGCAGCGAGCCGTGCCGGCCGGCGCTGATCACCAGCAGGTCGCCGGGCCGGTCGGCCAGTGCGGTCAGCACCGGGCCGGGCTCGCCGCGCATCACCAGCGGCTGCACCGGCAGGCCGATCGGCAGACCGCCGAAGGCCTGGCCGAGGGCGCTCTCCAGCCGGGCCCCGGCGGCGTCCTGCCAGGCGCGGAGCAGCGGCGGGCAGGGCCGGGCGCGGTAGCTGCGCTCGCCGCCGACCGGGGTCCAGGCCAGCACCGGGACGAGGACGGCACCTCGGGCCCGGGCCTCCTCCGCCGCCCGGTGCAGGGCGGTCAGGCTGTGCAGGGAACCGCTGACTCCGACGATGACGCGGGCGCCGTCCGACATGATCCTTCGCTTTCCGATGTGAAGCCTATCCAGTGTCTGCGATTATGCTGCCACACCGTCGCACAGACCTACAAATCAAAGGCATTCACTGAATATCGCCTTGCAATCGCCCCGACTGGGCGCCCGGGCCGGCCCCGTCCAGGTAATTCGAGCGCCTGTTCGAATCACGGCGTACGCTGGCCCCATGCCCGGCACCGTCCACCTCCAGCCCTCGCTGTTCGAAGAAGCCGCCGACCCCCGGCTCGGCCCGCTCGACGGCGTCCAGCGCCTGCTCCTCGGCGACGGCGCCTGGCTGGACGTGCTGCCGGGCTGGCTGCACGGCGCCGACCGGCTGTTCGAACAGCTGGCCGCCGACGTCCCCTGGCGGGCCGAACGGCGGGAGATGTACGAGCGCACCGTCGACGTCCCCCGGCTGCTCGCCTCCTACGGCGCCGACGCCGAACCGCCGCACCCCGTCCTCGGCCTGGCCCGGGCGGCGCTGAGCCGGCACTACGCGGCGGAGCTGGGCGAGCCCTTCCGCACCCTCGGGCTCTGCTACTACCGGGACGGCCGGGACAGCGTGGCCTGGCACGGCGACCGGATCGGGCGCGGCGCCCGGGAGGACACCATGGTGGCGATCCTCTCCGTGGGCGAGCCTCGCGTCCTCGCCCTGCGGCCCCGGTACGGCGGCGGCGCCGTCGTCCGCCGGCCGCTCGGCCACGGGGACCTGGTGGTGATGGGCGGCTCCTGCCAGCGCACCTGGGAGCACGCGATCCCGAAGACCGCCCGCCCGGTCGGCCCGCGGATCAGCATCCAGTTCCGCCCGTACGGGGTCGCCTGAGAGCCACCCCCTCGCTCATCAGTCCTTGACCGCGCCGGCCAGCCCGGACACCAGCCTGCGCTGCACCGCGATGAAGAACACCAGCACCGGCACCGTCATCAGCGTGGACGCCGCCATGATCCCGCCCCAGTCGTTCTCGTCCGGCTTGAAGAACACCAGCAGCGCGGAGGGCAGCGTCTGGTTCTGGGTGGCGCTGATGATGAAGGTCTTCGCGAAGACGAAGTCGTTCCACGCCGCGATGAAGGAGAACACGCTGGTCGCGGCCAGGCCCGGGGCCACCAGCGGCAGCAGGATCCGCCACAGGATGCGGGTCCGGCTCGCCCCGTCGATCTGCGCGGCCTCCTCGATCGAGACCGGCACGGCCGCGACGAAGCCGCGCATCATCCAGATCCCGAACGGCAGCGAGAACGCCAGCTGCACCAGCACCAGCGAGGCCAGGGTGTTCAGACCGACGCCCGGGGCGAACCGGCCGGCGTCGCGGAACATGAAGAACAGCGGGATGGTCAGCGCCTCGACCGGGATCATCTGGGCGATCAGGAACATCACCATGATCGTGGTGCGGAACCGGAACCTGAACCGGGTCACCGCCACGGCGGCCAGGAAGACCACCACCGCCGACAGCACCACCACCGACAGCGCGACCACCAGGCTGTTCACGAAGTACCGGCCGAAGCCGTCCACGCTGAGCACCTGCCGGAAGCTGTCCAGCGTCGGGTGGGCGGTCCACGGCCTCGGGTCCAGCGACTGCACCTCGCCCTTGGGCTTGAAGGCCGAGAGCACCATCCAGAAGATCGGGAAGGCGGTGACCACCGCCAGCACCACGGCACCGCTGTTCGCCGCGAGCCGCCACCGGCCGCGGGGGTTGCGCAGGGCGTTCACAGCTCGTTCCCCGTCCGTCGCAGGCTGCGGATGTACAGGACCGTCGGGACCACCAGGATCAGCAGCATGATCACGCCGATCGCCGCGCCCAGCCCGTACTGCGAGGAGGCGAAGGCCTTCTGGTACGCGTACACGTTGAGCACCAGGTTCTGGCCGGCGATGCCGCCGCCCTCGGTCATCACGTAGATCTGGGTGAAGACCTTGAAGTCCCAGATCACCGACTGGATCACCACGATGGTCAGGATCGGCCGCAGCATCGGCGCGGTGATCCGGCGGAAGGTGGTCCAGGTACCGGCGCCGTCCAGGGCGGCGGCCTCCATGACCTCCTCCGGGATGGCCCGGATGCCCGCGTAGAGGGTGACCATGACGAACGGGTAGGAGTGCCACACCACCACGGCGCCGACGATCAGGAACGCCGTCCACTTGTCGTAGAACCAGTTGAACTCGTGGAAGCCGCTCAGCCCGAGCCGCACCAGGGTGTGGTTGACCAGCCCGAGGTTGGTGTCGAACAGGAAGCTCCACACCGTCGAACCGGTCATCGCGGGCGCCGCCCAGGCGGCCATCGCCGCCGTGGTCAGCACCAGCCGCGGCCAGCGGCCGACCCTGGTCAGCAGCACCGCGAGGGTCGCACCGACGGCCAGGGTGGCGACCACGCAGAAGGCGGCGAAGCCGACGGTCTGCACCAGCACCGTCCAGAACTGGCCGTCCTCCAGGATCTTCGCGTAGTTGCCGAGGCCGACGAAGGAGGTCGGGACACCGCCGGAGGCCTGGGCCTGCCCGAAGTCCAGTACGGACAACAGCCCGAGCTGGTAGATCGGGTAGGCCACCAGCGGGACCAGGATGACCGCGGCCGGCAGGAGCAGCAGCAGCGGGGGCCGGCGGCGCCGGCCGCCCGGGGGTGCGGCCGGCGCCCTGCCCCCACGGCGCCGCTGCGGGGAGGCCGGCGCCGACGGGGCGGTCGTGGTGGATGCGGACACGTGCGGGACCTGCTCTCTGCTCGGCGGGTCAGTGCGCGGCGAAGGCCGAATTGATCTGCGCCGCGGCGTCGGCGGAGGCCTTGGCCACGTCCGCCTTGCCCGTGACCACCTGCTGCAGCATGGTCGGGATCACCGCCTGGGCGTCGATCTGCGCCCACGCCTGGTCCAGCGGCACGAAGCGGGTGCCGGCGGCGATGGTGTCGGTGAACGGCTTGAGGAAGGCGTCCTTCGCCCCGACCTCGGCGCTGACCGACTTGAGCGTCGGCAGGTTGCCCATCGCGTCGTACATCTGCGCCTGGTAGGCCGGGCTCGCCAGCAGCTTCGCGAACTCCACCGCCAGCGTGCGGTGCTTGGCCGCCTTCATCACCCCGAGGTTGTTGCCGCCCGCGAAGGCGGGTGCGATCGAGCCGGCCTTCTCCCCGGGCAGCGGCACCACGCCGTACTTGCCCTTGACCGCGCCCGCCTCCACCTTGCCGCGGTTGGAGTTGACCAGGATCGCCATCGCCGACTTCCCGGCCGCGAACAGGTCGACGGTCTTGCCGCCGGTCAGGTCCGCGCACTGCTGGGCGGGGCAGCCGTCCGGGCCGAACAGGTCGGTGTAGCGCTTGATCCCGGCCTGCGCGGCGGGCGAGTCGATGGCGGCCTTGAAGGCCGTGCCGTTCTTGGCCGCGATGTCGCCGCCCGCGTCCCAGACGAAGGGCAGCGCGCCGAAGGTGTACTTGCCGCCGACCGCGATGCCGAAGGTGTCCGGGTGCGCGGCGTGGATCTTCGCGCCGGCCGCGACCAGTTCGGCGTACGAGGCGGGCGGGTTGAGACCGGCCTCGGTGAACAGGTCGGTGCGGTAGTACAGGGCGCGCACGCCGACCCACCACGGCAGGCCGTAGGTCTTGCCGTCGACCACCGCCGTCCCCGCGATCGCCGGGTCGAGGTCGCCCTTGGACTGCCACGTGTCCAACTCGGCGCCGATCTCGGCCAGTCCGCCGGCGGCGACGTAGCCGGGCAGGTCGGTGTTGCCGAACTCGACCAGGTCGGGGGCGCTGTTGGGGTCGTTGAAGGCGCCCTTCATCTTGGCCGCGCGGGCCGAGGCGTCGGTGTCGATGTAACCGACCTTCACCGTGACGCCCTGGTGGGAGGCCTGGAACTCGTTGACGGCCTTGGCCACCACGGCCTCCTTGGCCGCGTTGCCCGCCTCGTTGTACAGCCACACCTGGAGGGTGCCGGTGCGGTCGTCGGCCTTGTCGCCGGCCGGCGCCGCGGTGCCCGGGGCGCAGGCGGTGGCGGCGAGGCAGCAGGCGGCGAGCGCGACGGCCGCGGCGGCCCGACTGGTGAGTCGCATGGGTGGAGACCTCCCCTCCCGACAGCTGCCGCCGAGACGCTCCCCGCCGGGGGACGGGCGCGTCGAAGCAGGCCCTGACCGGGGCCGATGGTGGGTGAAGTGGTGGGGGTGACGGCAGGGCGCAGCGCCTCGGGTGGGCGACGCCGCCTGCTCGATGGCAGGGACGTTAGGCGTGGGCGATCGGGCCCAACAAGAGGTGGTTCACGAAGTTTTGCACTGCACAACGTTGTATCGAGGATGCGCCGACCCGGGCCCGAAGGGGTACGTTCTGACCACCCCCGCCGACGTGCGGGGGCCACGCCAGCAGAACCCGGACCAGGGAACGGACCCATGACGGAGACGTCGCCCCAGCAGCCCACGACGACGGCCGCGCCCGCGTCGAAGCCCACGACCGAGCGCAACCAGTCCTCCTCGCTGCGCCGCGCACTCGCCGTCCTCGGCCACGTCCGCGACCACGGCGACGGGCGCGGCGTGCCGCTCGCCCAACTCGCCGACGCCCTGGGCCTCAACAAGAGCACCGTGCTCCGGCTGGCCGGCCCGCTGCTCGACGAGCACCTGCTCGAACGGGACCGCGAGACCGGCTGGTTCCGCCTCGGCCACGGCTCGCTCCGGCTCGGCCAGGCCTACCTGACCACCCTCGACCTGCGCAGCGTCGCCGCCGAACACCTGCGCCGGCTCCAGCGCGAGGCCGGCGAGACCGTCCACCTGACCGTCTGGCAGGCACCCGGGATCGTCTACCTGGACAAGGTCGAGGACGAGACCAACGTCCGGATGGCCTCCCGGGTCGGCAGCCGGGCGCCCGCCTACTGCACCGCCACCGGAAAGGCGATCCTCGCCTGGCTGCCCGAGGAGGCGGTCACCGAGGTGGTCGCGGCCGGCCTGCGCCCGGTCACCGCCTGGACCATCGCGGACGAGACCCGGCTGCGCGCCGACCTCGCCCGGATCCGCGCCCGCGGCTACTCGATCGACGACCGGGAGAACGAACCCGAGGTGCGCTGCGTGGCCGCACCGATCTTCGACCACACCGGCGAGGTCACGGCGGCCCTGTCCGTCTCCGGCCTCACCTCCCGGATGACGGCCGCCCGGGTCCGCGCCCTCGGCCCGGTCGTCGCCCAGGCCGGCCTGCGGATCTCCCGCGAACTGGGCTCCGACCGCCAGCCGTCCTGAACTCCCGCTCCCCGCGGGCGGAAACGCGGACGGAAACGCGGACGGGGCCCGGCACCCGTGAAGGTGCCGGACCCCGTCCGACCGTGGAGCGCCAGGCCCGGATCGCACGGACTCTTCCTACTGAAAGTAGGACGTGCTCTGGTAGCACCGCTGACGCCTGACGAGAGATCATCTCCCTCGCGACAGGAAGTACAGTAGCAGCTCCGTGACCACCCATCGAATCGGAGGCGAACCCGGCATGACGACCGCGCGACCGGAGGCCGTTCCGTACGCGGACGGACGGCTGTTGGACGTCCACCGCCCCGCCGCCACCGACTCCGGACCCGCCCCCGTCGTCCTGCTCTGGCACGGCTCGGGCCCCGACGAGCGCGACGTGCTGCACACCCTCGCCCAGGAGGCCGCCGGGCTCGGCCTGCTGGTCCTCGTCCCGGACTGGCGCTCCGACCGGGCGGACGGCGGCCGCGCCGACCTGCTCGCCTCGCTGGCCTTCGCCCGGCGCAACGCGGCGGCGTACGGCGGGGATCCGGACCGCTTCGTGCTCGCCGGCTGGTCGCTCGGCGGCCGGGAGGCCGTGGCGGTGGCCACCCACCCGGACACCCTGGCCGAGCTGCGCCCCACCGCCGCCGTCGGCATCGCCTCCGCGTACGGCCGCCCGGCGGCCACCACCGGGGACGTCCCGCTCGACCACCTGGCGGCGGGCCCGTCCCCGGTGCCGGTCCTGCTGGTGCTGGGCACGGCGGACGAGGTGGTACCCGGCTGGCTGACCCATCAGCTGCACGCGGTCGTGCCGACCGCCGAACTGCTCGAACTCCCCACCGACCACGCCGGCGTGGTGATGACCACCTACGACCCCGGGGCCGACCGCTGCCTGCCCGCCACCGACCCCGCCACCCTGGCGGCCGGCCGGCGGACCGCCGCACTCCTCGCCCGGGCGGCCGGGCTCCGATAGGGGCGGGCGCCGCCCAACGCCCCTACTCCGCGCGCCAGTTGACTGCCTAGTTGCCCGCCACCAGGTCCCGCAGGCCGTAGCCGCGCTCCAGCGCCTCCAGGTCCCGCTGCAGGGGCGGGCGCGGCACGGTGAGCACCGGGCAGGCCGCGTGCCGGACGCAGTAGGCGGTGACCGACGGCCGGATCAGCCGGGAGAGGCAGCCCCGCTCCCGTCCGGCGCCGAGCACCAGGACGTCGCCCGGCCGGTCCGCGCAGCGCAGCAGCGTGTGGGCGGTCTCGCCGCGCACGGCCTGGCAGCGCAGCCGGGCTCCGGCGTACCGCCCGGCGAAGGCCTCGTCGAGCGCCTGCCGCAGCCGGGTGACGGCCGCGTCCCGGCCGGCGCCCACCACCGGCGGGCAGACCGAGCGGCGGTAGCCGAGCTCCTCCCCCGGCGGGGTCCAGCACAGCACCGCGAGCACCTCGGCGTCCGTCCGCCGGGCCTCGGCCACCGCGTGGTGCAGGGCCGCGAGGCTGCCGAGCGACCCGCTGACGCCGACCACGATCCGGCCGTCGCCCGCACCCGTGTCCGTCATCGCCCGCCCCGCCTCTCCGTCCGCGCCGCCGCCCCGGGCGGATCACCCCAGCTAACCGGCGCACCCGAGCCCGCCCGCACCCGTTGACACGGTCCTGACGCCCCACCCGGCGTTCCGTACGCGTCCCTGATGCCGACAGGAGGGCAGGGAGGCGGGGGGAGGGCGGGGGCGGTCAGGCCTCCGGGGCCCCGGCCTCCCACAGGTCCGCGAACATCCGGTCCAGGTGCTCCTCGCCGATCGGCGGGACCGGCAGCGGGTGGGCGGCCCGGGCGCGGAAGCCGTCCAGCAGCAGGGCGAGGTAGCGGCGCCAGAGGTCGGGGCGCAGCTCGGTGGCGGCGGGCAGGGCGCGGCAGAGCGGGCCGAGCAGGAAGAGCAGGTCCATGGTGACCACGTCGCGCCGCATGGTGCCCTGCTCCTGGGCGCGGGCGATCAGGGCGCCGACGGTGGCGGCGTGCCCGCGGCTGATCTCGATCATGCCGGGGATGACCGGGATGGCCTGGGTGACCAGGTCGTTGATGCCGCGGTCGGCGGCGACGAGGGCGAAGATCCGCTCGAAGTAGCCCTCCAGGCCGGTCCAGGCGTCCTCGGCGGCGAGCGCCTCCCGCCCGGCTTCGGCGAGTCCGGTCCCGGCGTCCGCGAAGACCTCGGCGATCAGCGCCTCGCGGGTCGGGAAGTGCCGGTAGAGGGTGGCGTTGCCGACGCCGGCCTCCTTGGCGATCTGGTCCAGCGGGACGTCGAGGCCGTGCCGGGAGAACATCTCGCGGGCGGCGGCGAGCAGCTGGTCCCGGTTGCGCTGCGCGTCGCGCCGGAGCCGTCCCGGGGGGTTCGCGCTGCTCGGTGCCATGGGCAGACCCTAGCAACCGCACGGCCGCCGGGTGTTCACCGGCACGACGGCCGGTCCGGTCCGCGCCCGCCCTGCAACTACCCTACGGGGGCGAGGAGAAGAGCGGCCCGAGCGGCCGCGGACCACGGGGGCGGCATGGCGACGGTGACGGAACTCCGGTACTACCCGGTGAAGGGCTGCGCCGGGGTGCGCACGGAGCGGGCGGAGGTGACCGCGGCGGGGCTCGCCCACGACCGGGAGTTCATGGTGGTGGACCAGGACGGCGTGTTCCGCTCCCAGCGGCGGGATCCGCTACTGGCGACCGTCCGCCCGGCGGTGGCGGAGGGCGGCGCCCGGCTGGCGCTGGCCGCGCCCGGGGTGGCGCCGGTGGCCTTCGCCGTGGACACCGCGGGCCCGCGCCGCAAGGTCGAGCTGTTCGGCGTGCCGTACCCGGCCGTCGACCAGGGCGAGGAGGTCGCCGCCTGGCTGTCCCGGGTGCTGGGCGCGCCCAGCCGGCTGGTCCGGGTGCCACCGGAGCACGACCGGGCGACCGACGGGCTGACCCCGGGGACCTCGGGCTTCGCCGACAGCAGCGCGATGCACCTGCTCTCCCGGGCGACCTTGGACGACTTCAACGCGCGCACCGGCGAGGGCGTCGCCCCGCTGCCGGTGGAGCGGTTCCGCCCGAACCTGGTGGTGGACGGCTGGCCGGAGCCGCACACCGAGGACCTGCTGCGCCGCTTCCGCGTCGGCGGCGCCGAATTCGGCTACACCAAGCTGGCGATCCGCTGCGCGGTGACGCTGGTGGACCAGTCGACCGGCGCCAAGGCGGGCCCGGAGCCGCTGCGCACCCTGGCGCGGTACCGCCGGGCGGCGGTCGGCGGGGTGGCCCTCGGCAGCAAGTTCGCCGTACTGCGCCCGGGCACCGTGCGGGTGGGGGACGAGCTGGCGGTGGACGACTGGGGGCCGTCCGAGCTGTGACGCGGGTCCCGGTACGACGGTGGCCCGGCGGAAGGATCCGCCGG